>NZ_JBNDMO010000016.1:0-159130 GCF_050436625.1 Paraburkholderia sp. GAS334
CGATCTGTCTTGCGAAGTATTGCTGCAACCCGTCGAATGGCAGGCGCTGTATTGCCATACGCACCATACCAGGCACCCGCCGAAGAAGACCCCACCCTTGCAGCAAGCGGTGTTGTGGATCGCAATGCTTGGCGGCTACCTGAATCGCAAGCATGACCGACCACCGGGCCCGACTGTCATCTGGCGAGGGTTCCTTATATTGCACGAGATCACGAAGATGTATCAGCTCTTCAGGTAAAACGAATAGCATGATCATTCAACTTGTGGGTAATCCTGAGGTCTTGAGGACGAGGCGGACATCAAGCGTTGTGCTGCCGTCGCTGCGTACCGTCTGCCAGTCGCTGGCGCCGTCGAGCACCGTACCGGAGAGCCGTTCGCCCGCGAACGTGCCCGACGGCACGATACCCACGCGCCTGAATGATGCCGGTGTCCCGCCGATGATGACCGGCCCTTTGACATTCAGACGCATGACGAATAGCGGACGCGTTTGCACGCTCTTGAGTTCGACGGGGAGACTGTCGAAGGAAGGGGCACTCATGTGAACCTCGTCAGTGGACTGAATGGGCGAGCGACGCGAACACACTGCAAGTCTCGTTCAGACCAGGTCCGTTCGCTGTCCTTTTATCGAAAACACACTATATTTGAGTTCGCCGGGCTTTGCACAGACCGATGTATTTACCTGAGGAAGCACATGTCAAACAGTCCTGTCATCCTGATTACCGGCGCGCTGACTGGCATTGGACGCGCAACCGCGGAAGCCTTTGCACGCGAGGGTGCGCGTATCGTCCTGTCGGGGCGCCGCGAAGAAGAGGGCCGCCAGCTGGCGGAAGCACTTCGCACGCCCGGTGCCGAAGCGGCGTTTTTCCTGTCCGACGTCCGGTTCGAAGACCAGGTGCAAAGTCTCGTCGACTTCACCGTCACGACCTTCGGGCGCCTTGACATTGCCGTGAACAGCGCGGGCACGGAAGGCGAGTCGGGCGCCGTCATGGATCAGACGCCCGAACGCTACGCTGCCGTCTTCGATACGAATGTGCTCGGTACGCTGCTCAGCATGAAGTACGAACTGAGGGCGATGTCGAAACAGGGCAGCGGTAGCATCGTCAACATTTCTTCCACGATGGGCGCACGCGGCGCCGCGAACGCGTCGCTGTACGTGGCCAGCAAACATGCAGTCGAAGGGCTGACAAAGTCTGCGGCACTCGAAGCGGCTGCGTTCGGCGTGCGCGTCAATGCCGTCGCCCCCGGTCCCGTGGAAACCGCGATGCTGCAGCGGCTGATCGGCGCTGAGGAGCGACGCGCCCAGTTCCTCGCCAACGTTCCGCTCAAGCGCGCTGGTACACCGGAAGAGATCGCCGATGCGATCGTTTTCGTCGCGTCCGCGAAGGCGAGCTTCATGACGGGCGAGATCGTCCGGATCAACGGTGGAAAGACGGCGATGTGAAGCGTGACGTGAGACGTCGCGTCATGTCGCGTTCCCATCGCGCAAGGGGCTGCCCTGCTTTAACGGTAAGACTGTTTATCGACAGCCACGTTCAACACACGCCGCGCGACGCTGAAGGAAGTGCTCGAGAAGTCATGTCGCCCACGCGGTGACGTTGGAAGGAAGCCAGTGACGGTGAGCCGTCACTGGCTTTTTTCATGTCTTGAAGCCGGACAAATCCCTGTCCGAAAACACTATTCGGAATCTCCGATCAATCCTGCGACACCGCCGGAGCCATCACTGGCGCGGCTCTCCGCCTATTGCGGACCCCAGGGTCCAGAGTCTGTGGAACGTAGACCCGTTTTTCTTCGAGGTCCGGGCCTGTAAATTTCAACTCAGCAACGGGCAACGGATCCCACGGTTTTCTGAGCACCTCGATGCCGCGGCGACAGTTATCCAGCACTTCATTCTTGAGGCAACCATGTCCAAACTCTTCACCCGCGTCAAAGTCGGACCCTACGAAATTTCGCACCGTGTCGTGCTCGCACCGCTCACCCGTGTGCGTGCAGAAGACGGCGCGCAGCCTGGCCCGCTGATGGCTGAGTACTACGCGCAGCGCACGTCGCGAGGCGCCTTGCTGATCGGCGAAGCGACCATCGCTGCCGCGAACGGCAACGGCTACCTCGGCGCGCCCGGCCTGTACGAAGACAGCCAGATCGCAGGATGGCGTCTCGTGACGGATGCCGTGCACGCGAAGGGCGGAAAGATCTTCCTGCAGCTATATCACGCGGGCCGCCAGTCGAACGCCGAATTACAGCCGGAGGGTGGCCGTCCGGTCGGCCCTTCGGAAGTGCTGCACGGCGGCGTCGCTTACACGAACGCCGGATGGGTACCGAACACGCCGAACTGTGCGCTGGAAACCGACGAGATCGCAGGCATTGTCGAGCGCTTCCGCAGCGCCGCGGAGCGCGGCGTCGAAGCGGGCTTCGACGGCGTCGAACTGCACGCGGCTAACGGCTATCTGTTCGACCAGTTCCTGCAGGACGGCAGCAACAAGCGCACTGACGTGTATGGCGGTTCGTTCGAAAACCGCGCGCGCTTCCTGTTGGAAGCAACACGTGCGGTGATCTCGGTGTGGGGCAGCGACAAGGTTGCCGTGCGTCTTGGACCGAGCGGTTCGTTTGGCGACATGTCGGATAGCGATCCGATCGGACTCTTCACTTACGTCGCTTCGGAGCTTGCGAAACTCGATCTCGCGTATCTGCATCTGATCGAGCCGCGCATCGCCGGTTACCTCGACGATGAAAGCCGCAATCCGGACCCGGTCGCCGCGCAGACGATCCGCAAGCACTACAACGGCACCATCATCGTTGCAGGCGGCTTCAAGGGCGATACGGCGGAAGCGATCCTCGTGGATGGCGATGCGGACCTCGTCGCATTCGGTCGCGATTTCATCGCGAATCCGGATTTGCCGGAACGCCTGCGCCTCAAGCTTCCGCTGAATCCGTATGACCGTCCGACGTTCTTCGGCGGCACGGAAGTGGGGTACACCGATTATCCGTTCTTCGCGGAAGAAGCTGAGACCGCGTAAGGGGCTGCGTTTTCTGACCGCCGTGTAAAAAGGCCGGCGCATTCAGCACGTTGCTGGATGCGCCGGCCTTTTCTCGTTAACGCGGAACGCCGCTGTGATCGAGCCGTCGTACTGCGGATGGGATACAGCGTACGAAGCCGCCTTACTCCATTGATGAGGACGGGTCGCGAACAGATTCAGTCCCGGCGGGGAAAAGGTATTTGCTCATGAAGTCGACGAATACACGCACCTTGGGCGACACCTGCCGACCGGAAGGCCACACCGCGCGGAACGTGCTGGGCGTGTCGACGTATTGATTCAGCACGGAGACCAGCGAGCCTCTCGCAAGCTGCGCGCGCACAGTGAAATCAGGTACGCAGGCAAGACCGAGACCGTGTTCGGCGAGATGAATCAACGGCTCGACGGCGCTCGCGGTTGCTGTGTTCGGCAGGTCGATATCGAGCGACTCGCCGTCGCTGTTAAGCGGCCAGCGGCGCAGCTTGCCGGTCGTCGGAAAGCGATGCTGAAGGCACGCGTGATCCGGCAGTTGATGCGGATCGGTCACCGGCCCGTGTTTCGCGAAGTACTGCGGAGAGCCGACGATCACATGCCGGTACGTTCCCATCGCGCGCGTGACGAGCTGCGAGTCGCTTGCGTCGCCCGTGCGCATGACGACGTCGAAGCCTTCTTCGATGACGTCCACCATGCGATCGGAAAAGTCGATGTCGAGCGTGATGTCTGGATACGCCTTCATGAATGCGCCGATCACCGGCATCACAAGCGTGCCGACCATCGGCATGCTGACGCGCAGTTGTCCCCGTGGCGCGGAATTGGCCAGCGCCAGTTCGGCCTCCGCGGACTCGATCTCCTCGACGATGCGTTGACAGCGCTTCAGGAAGATCGCTCCTTCGGGTGTCAACGCGATGCTGCGTGTGCTTCGGTGGAAGAGGCGTACGTTGAGCCGCGTTTCGAGCCGTGAGATCGCCTTGCCGACGGCGGAAGCAGAGATGCCGAGCTGCCGCCCGGCTTCCGTGAAGCTCCGCGTTTCCGCGGCACGCACGAAAACATTGAGCGCCCCGAAACGCTCCATCGCGCCCGATCCGCTTGCGGCTTCGGCGGTAACGGACGATGCGGGCCGCGACGTGGCGGAAGTCTGGCGCGACGACATGTGATGTTCCTGGTCAGTCGAGGTTGATGTGCCGGCCGGTTTCGGTCGATTCCACTGCTGCATTGATCAGCTTGTGCATGCGCACGGCGTCCTCGAAGGTCGGCGCGGAGTGGGTTCCTGTGCGCACGTCATCCGCATACGCGGCGTATAGCTGCGCCAGTTCGAGCACGGCCGACGGCAGGTCCGACGGCGGCAGGCGATCGTACGAAGCGGGCACAGGCAGGGTCGCGAGCGGCAGGTTGTCGCCGTGCGCGCCTTCAACCACATAGTCGTCGCCGACATTGCCGAACGCGGACCGGTTCGAGATGCGAAGATCGCCTTCGGTGCCGGTGATATCGATCTGCACGCCGGACCCATTGCGCTTGCCGCCTTCAACGTGCACCGTGACCACGGCGCCGTCACGCAGCCTGCCGATGAGCACGAGCTGGTCCGGTGTCGACGTGGGCAGCACCTCGCCGGTTTCCCTGATCGTGACGGTTTCGAACTGGTTGACGGCCAGTGCAGCGACGCTGGTCGGCCAGCCTGTGGCTTCGAACAGCATGTCGAGGAAATGCCCTGCGTAGATCGCGATCACGCTCGAAAAGTTTTCAGGAGGCACGGTCCACCGCAGCGAATTCGAACGCAGCGACTGGAAGTAGTTCATGCTCACGTGAATGCGCACGGAGCGAAGCTTGCCCACATAGCCTTGCGCGAGCAGATCGCGAACATAGCGGTTGTGAGGCGCGAGGCGTCGCTGAAGACCCACCACATGACGCACACCAGCCTCTTTCGCGAGTTCGATCAACGCCTGCGAAGTCTCGACGGCGGGCGTCAGCGGCCACTCGCTATAGACGTTCTTCTTTGCGGCGATGGCGGCGCGGATACCTTCTTCGTGTTGCGGTGCCGTCGTCAAAACGATCACAAGATCGACTTCCGGATGCTCGACCAGTTCGGTTAGCGAGTTCACCACATATTTGAAGCCGTAACGTTCGGCGACCGATGCGGCGGCTTCGCGCCGCTGGCTGTAGACGGCGGTCAGTTCGTACTGCGGCAGCAGGCTCAGCACACGGACGTGTCCATGTTGCGCCCAGTTGCCGACACCGACGAGGCCGACGCGGACTGGAGCGACGAGAGTTGCGGCGGGAAGGGATGGGCCGGATTGCTCAGTCATCGAATCACCTGCTGGAAGTCCGGATGCCGGGCAGAACGTATCTACTGTTGCATACATTCCGTCCGGTCGCGCGCTCGCTTAACCTTCCGCGAACATATCGTTGAACTGCGTGACAAACGCGGCTTCGTTCGGGCCCGCGTTGTTGCGCATCGGACGTGCGATCTCGACAAGCGCTTCGTCTGCGTCGGTGCCGAGTTCATGCATTGTCTGTTCGATGAACGGTGCAAGCGGCATTGCACGCGGTTCATTCCTGCTGTTCAGTAGATCGGTTTGAACCCACGGCGGTGCGATTTCGATGACGCGCACCGTCGTATCTTTCAGCTTGTAGCGCAGCGATTGCGTATACGAATGCATGGCGGCCTTCGTCGACGAATAGACGCCCGCGATTGCCATCGGCACGAAACCCAGCACCGACGATACGTTCAGGATCGCAGCGTCGTTCTGCTTCTGGAGATGCTCGACCAGCGCACCGGTCATGCGGATCGGACCCATCAGGTTGGTCGTGAGCGTCGACACCATCATCGCGTCGTCGACGGGTGCGCTGAGATCATCGATGTGCATGATGCCCGCGTTATTGATCAGCACGTTCAGTGCGGGATACGTCTCGATCAACTGGCGCGCGACAGACGTCACGCTTTCCGGATTCGTGATGTCGAGTTCGATCGACTTCATGCCAGGGTTGGCGCTGGTGGTCTCATCGAGAGCGGCCTTGCGACGGCCAGCGATGATGACCTGGTTGCCCAGCTTGTGCAGCGCTTCTGCGAGGCCGCGACCGATGCCGGCGCCGCCGCCGGTGATGAGGATGGTGTTTCCTGTCAGTTTCATGGCATGTCTTCGAGAGATGAATGATTTCCTGGACGAAAGCAGGTGCATGACCGAAGGGCATCGAAAGATCGAGTCACCGTTTTTGCCGATGCCCTGGGTCGTCGTCACGGCGACAAATATGGATGAACGCATTACCCCGATCAAGACGATCATTCCAAATTCACTATTCCATCTGTCCCAACAATGTCCGCGCTGGATATGAACTGGAAAGATTGGGCATTCTTATGGCGCAGAAATGGCGGGGAAGTACCAAAAAATGGGTTTTCCGGGCGCATCGAGAAGCAATTGGGCCCGAACCGCGCTCACTGTCGATCGGTCTCGGCGAACTGTTGCGACACCCCTAACGGTCACTTCAGCGATCACTGGCGCGGGCTAATCCGCTGTCCCACTTCAGTCTTCTGCGGCCTGTTCGATGGCTCCGCGCCAAATCTCCGCCAGCGATAAGCAAGTCAGGAATGGTTGCTTTGAGCGTCACGACGCCGTTCATATACTGGCTCCGGAATCATCGTTGTTAAAACAACCCCTGACAGCCCAATGCTGCAAACGCAGCACGTAGCGGCACGAACAGGCACGAAGTTGGTCAGGCCATGCCAGAGCGGATATAACAGATGTCGTCGACGATCTTTCATACAGTGGCGGCCGCGGCGCCCGCGCCGGTTTCAGCGCGCTACAGCCATGCGGTGGAAGCCGACGGCTGGCTTCACGTAACCGGGCAGTTGCCGGTCGATCCACAGCGTCCAGACGCCCCGCTGCCCGGCGATATCGCCGCGCAGGCGCAACTGTGTTTCGACAACCTGAAGCGCATCGTCACGCACGCAGGTTACGCGCTGCGCGACACGGTATTCGCGCGCATCTATCTGCGCGATTTCGACGCGGACTACGCGGCATTCAATCGTGTCTACGACGCGCACTTCGACGACCCGCAACGTCTGCCGTCGCGTACGACAGTCGGCGTTGCGCGTCTTGGCCGTGATGCACGCGTTGAGATCGACCTCGTGCTGTTTTCACACGAGGCTCGGGCGGCAGCCCGGTAATCACCACTGCAATCAGACATTCATACATCGCAGGCGGACACCTCCGTCTTGCGGACAGCCGGATACATCGCGCGCCCGACCGGCGCATTCATTTTCGGGGAGCATTGACCATGTACGGAAAACTCGCGCGCAGCTTCGCGCTTGCCTTGTCGTTTGCGACGCTGGCCACCTCGGCGCTTGCCGCCGACAGGACAGTCACGATCGGTTACCAGACCGACATCGAACCATCGAAAATCGCGCAGGCGGAAGGGCGCTACGAGAAGGCGAGCGGCTGGAAAATCAACTGGCGGAAGTTTTCGACCGGCGCGGAAGTGATCGCGGCGATGGCATCCGGGGATGTGCAGGTGGGCTTCACAGGCAGCAGTCCGCTGGCAGCGGGCATCACGCGCGGCCTGCCGTTGCAGACGTTCTTCATTGCGGCTGAAATCGGCTCGGCGGAGGCGCTCGTCGTGCGCAATGGCAGCCATATCGACAATCCAAAAGATCTGATCGGCAAGAAGATCGCTGTGCCGTTCGTTTCGACGACGCACTACAGTCTGCTCGCCGCACTCAAGCATTGGGATATCTCGCCGCAACAGGTCACGATCCTCAATCTTGCGCCGCCTGAAATTGCTGCGGCGTGGCAACGCGGCGACATCGACGCCGCCTACATCTGGGACCCGGCGCTCGGAAAGATCGCGAAAACGGGCAAGGTGCTGACGACCTCCGCCGATGTGCGCAAGTGGGGTGCGCCGACGTTCCTCGCGTGGGTTGCGCGGAATGACTTCGCGCAGGCGCATCCGGAGTTTCTTGTGACGTTCGCGAAGGTGACAGGCGACGTCAACGCCGAATACCGCAAGGACGGCGCGAACTGGACGGCGAATTCGCCGCAGATCCAGGAGATCGCGCGCGTCAGCGGCTCGGACCCGGCAGACGTGCCCGCGCTGTTGCGCGGCACGACCTTCCCGCTCCTGAGCGAGCAGGCCGGGCAGACGTTGCTGGGTGGCGGAACGGCTTCGGCGCTTGCGGATACGTCGCGCTTTCTGAAAGAGCAGAAGCGGATTGACGACGTGCTGCACGATTACCGGCCGACGGTGACGGCATCGATCGTGCAGCAGGCGAGCAGCCGATAGTCCTTCCTGAGTTGCCCGTTCACTCGATCCATCAAACGCACAGGAGGCGAGCGCGATGATACGCATCGATTCAGTCAGCGTGAGCTTTGAAAGCGCCGGCGGCAACACAACCGTGCTATCGGACATCAATCTCGATCTGCGCGACGGCAGCTTCACGGTCGTGCTCGGTCCTTCCGGTTGCGGCAAGACGACGTTGCTGAATGCGATTGCCGGGTTTATCGCGCCGTCTTCAGGGCGACTCACGATCGACGGCGAAACGATCGCCGGACCTGGTGCCGATCGCGGCGTCGTCGCGCAGGACGATGCGCTGTTGCCCTGGCAGAACGTGGCGCAGAACATCGGCTTCGGTCTCGAGCTGGCCGGCGTGCCGCGCGCGGCGCGCGAGGCGAAGGTGCAGTCGCTGCTCGCGCTGACGGCGCTCGAAGCGTATGCGCACTATCCGTTGTGGAAAATTTCCGGCGGCATGCGTCAGCGCGTTGCGCTGGCGCGCTCGCTCGCCGTCGATCCGCGCTTTCTGCTGCTGGACGAACCGCTCGGCGCGCTCGATTCTCTGACGCGCACACGCATGCAGGAATATCTGCTGCGCCTGTGGACCCGCTATGGCAAAGGCATTTTGATGATCACGCACGACATCACCGAGGCGCTCTTCATGGCAACCGACCTCGTGCTGATGAAAGCGTCGCCAGGGCGCATCGATTCGATTCGACGGCTGGATTTCGGCGAACGCTTCGTCGCGGGCGAACCGTCGAGGCAGATCAAGAACGACCGGGCGTTCATCGAACTGCGCGACGAAATCGAAGCGGAATTCTTTGCAGGCGAGACGGAGGAAGCGTGACAACAGCAAACACGGCCACGGACGGCAGAGAAGGCGGCATTCGCCTCACGCGTCCACGTGCGGAAGCGGGCACACGGCGTGAGAACCGCACGGGCGATCTGCACGGCGCGCTCTCGCGACCGCTCGTTGTCAGCATCGTCACGGTGATCGTGGTGATATCGGTCTGGTCGCTGGCGGCGGCGATGCAATGGGTGAGCCCGGTGTTTCTGCCGCCGCCGCTTGCGGTGGTGAAAAAGGCGATCGCGGTGGCGACGGTCGGCTTCAGTGACGCGACGTTGCTGCAACATACGCTCGCGAGTCTTTCGCGCGTATTCGCCGCGCTTGCGCTCGCGATTCTGACGGCGGTGCCGCTCGGCGTACTCGTCGGCCTGAATCGCACGGCGCAGGCGATCGCGGATCCGTTGATCGAGTTTTACCGTCCAATCCCGCCGCTTGCGTATCTGCCGCTGATCGTGATCTGGTGCGGCATCGGCGAGCCGTCGAAGATCCTGCTGATCTGGCTCGCGATCTTTGCGCCGCTGACGATCGCGACGCAGCAGGGCGTCAGACGCGTGAAGCTGAGCCGCCTGCGCGGCGCGCAGGCGCTCGGCGCCACGCGCTGGCAACTGATCCGGTACATCGTCGTGCCGTCCGCGGCCGCCGATGTGCTGACCGGTATCCGGATCAGTCTGGGCGTCGGCTGGTCGGTGCTGGTCGCGGCGGAACTCATCGCCGCGACGCGCGGGCTCGGTTTCATGATCCAGTCGGCTGCGCAGTTTCTCGTCACCGACGTCGTGGTGATGGGCATCATCGTGATCGCGCTGATCGCGGCGACGTTCGAGCTGGGATTGCGTCGCTTGCAGCGCGCGCTGGTGCCGTGGGATGGGCACGCATGAGCGCGTCCGCTGCGGCTAACGGACAGACTGAAGCCATCGCGCTCGATGCCGACGTCCTCGTGCTCGGCGGCGGCCCCGCTGGCACGTGGGCCGCATTGAGTGCCGCGCGGCGTGGCGCGCGCGTCGTACTCGCGGACAAAGGCTGGTGTGGCACGTCGGGCGCGGCGGCCGCGTCGAACAACAACGTCTGGTACGTGACCGATCCGGCGGATTACGGGCGGCACTTCGCCGAGCGGTATGCATCCGGCGGTGAACTCAGCGAACGCAGCTGGACGGACGCGCTGCTCGGGGAAGTCGTCCAGCGGCTTCATCTGCTGGGCGATCTCGGCTATCCGTTCGCGAGGAAAGCAGACGGCTCCGCGAATTACGCGACATTGCGCGGACCGGACTATATGCGCTTCATGCGGTTGCAGGTTCGCCGCGCAGGCGTGACGATCCTCGATCACAGCCCCGTACTCGGCCTCGTCAAACACGAGGGCAGGGTCGCGGGCGGCTACGGCGTGCGTCGCGATGGCGCGCGCTGGCGTGTCTCGACGGGCGCCACGGTCATCGCAACGGGCGGTTGCGCATTTCTCGGCGGCGCGCTCGGCACTGACGTCTGTACCGGCGACGGCCATCTCGCCGCAGCCGAAGCAGGCGCGACGTTCTCCGGCATGGAGTTTTCGAACCAGTATGGGCTTGCAGCTGCGTTCTCGTCGGTGACGAAGGGCTTGCCGTTTCTGTGGGCGAGCTACTCGCGCGAAGACGGCAGCGAGATTCCCGTCGACGACGATGAAGCCTTTGTCTCCGTTGCGCGCGTGCTGATCAATGAGCCAGTGTTCGCCGTCTTCGATCGCGCGGACGACGACATCCAGCGCTGGTTGCGCAGTGGCCAGGCGAACGCCTTTCTGCCGTACGACCGGATGGGCATCGACCCATTCCGTCAGCGCTTTCCCGTCGGGCTGCGGCTCGAAGGGACGGTGCGCGGCACGGGCGGCATCCGGCTTGCCCGCGCCGACTGTTCGACCGACGTGCCCGGGCTTTACGCGGCAGGCGACGCGGCCTCGCGCGAAGTCATCGTCGGTGGGCGTAGCGGCGGCGGCTCGCCGAATGCGGCGTGGGCGATTGCAACGGGCGCGTGGGCAGGCGAGGCGGCCAGCAGTTTTGCTGAGTCACAGCGCAGAGGCGGTGCATCGATCAGCACCGCTGCCGGCGACTGGCCAGCGTACGAGTCACTATCGATTGCACATCCAGCGGCCGCACGCGAGACGCTGCAACGCGAGGTCCTGCCGTTGCAGGTCAATCTGTTTCGCAACGGGACGCGACTCCTGCGCGCGACCCGCGCGCTCGACGACGCGCTCGACGAACCCGCGCCTGCGGACGCGAAGCTTGCCACGGCGCGCTCCGCACGCGCGTTGCTGTATGTGGCGAAGCTGGCTTACCGGAGCGCACTCGAACGCAGGGAGTCGCGCGCGTTGCACCGACGCAGCGACTATCCGCAACGCGACGCGGCGCGTCGCTATCGGCAGGTCATCAGCGGCTTCGATACGCTGACGACGGGTCGCGACGCCGTCGACACATCACGGGGGAACGCGTCTTGATTGAACTGATCAGCGCATCGCGTTGTACGTCGTGCAATCGCTGCGTCGAGGTGTGCCCGACCGGCGTCTTCGATGCCGTGGAAGACGGCATTCCGGTTATCGCGCGTCCTGACGATTGCCAGACCTGCTTCATGTGCGAACTGTACTGTCCCGTCGATGCGATGTACGTTCATCCGTTTCATGACCGGCACGTCACGGTGAACGAAGCGGATCTCGTGCAGCGGGCGCAACTCGGCAGCTATGGCCGCGCGCTCGGCTGGCGCAAGGCGCGGGCGGGCGGCACCGAAAACGATCTGACGCACCGGCTGTTTGAGATTGGCGTGACGTGATATTCCCGCCGGCCTGGACCTCATCGCTGTAACCGCATCGGTCTTCCACCCCTCTCGTGCCCCCTGTCCCGACTCCTCTCGCGGGCGAAATTCCGCGCCTCGGCTGACATGCGTCTTCTGCAAGCTCCTCATGAAAATAATGCACTGGCCTTATTGATTTCGTTGACGTGAAATTAGCACGTTCATTCTATTTATAGTTGGACCGGGGCCGCCCTGATGCCGCTAAAACGCGGCGTACGACCCAGCGCCTGCGCGCGCTGGCCGGGTCGAGGGCCGACACCCAGGCGAAATCGATCTCCAGATCCTCTGGTGACAGAAAGCTGTGCAATCAGATCCGCTGCAGGCGGACATAAAAAGAGGAGACATGCATGCGTTTGATCAGTCAGGGTATTTGCGGAGCCACGCTGGTTCTCGTCGCCGGCAGTGCCGCGGCGGCCGATTCGAGTGTGACGTTGTACGGTGTGGCCGACACGTTCGTCCAGTACCTCGACAATGGTGGAAAACACACGTGGTCCGAACGAAGCGGTGGCTCGACCGGCTCGCTGTTTGGCCTGAAGGGCGATGAAGATCTGGGCGGCGGGCTTAAGGCGCAGTTCGACGTCGAGACCGGTTTCAACCTCAACAACGGCACCCTGTTTGCCGATACGACGGCGCTCTTCTATCGTCAGGCCTGGGTTGGCCTGAATCACGCGACGTACGGCTCGCTGTCGTTCGGGCGTCAGTACGAACCGAGCTTCCGCATCGTGTATCCGACCGATCCGTTTCGTTTGAACGAGGCCCTGTCGCCGTTTTCGGCCAACGTGCTTGCCGTCGACCGCAACACGCTGTCGACGCAGTACGACTCCGGCCGCTCCAGCAATTCGGTGCTGTACCAGTCGCCGAACATGCGGGGTCTGCAGCTTTACGGCATGTATGCGTTCTCGTCGACGGTCACCCAGCCGGTGCCGGCAACGACCGGCAACATGCTGAACGTCGCGATGAGCTATACGGGCTATGGCTTCTATGCGGGCCTCGCCTATGTGAACCAGCATGCGGGACAGGAGACGCTCGCCGCGCTGCCGGCACCGCTCAGCCTGCTGGGCACCGAGCACTTCATTGGCTCGCTCGCGTACCGGCTGGGGATCGTGAACTTCCAGTTCAACTACTCCTATAACCGCCCGAAGGACGCGCCGGCGAGATCGCTGGCCGCGCGACTCGGCACGGCGCACTCGCTCAGCATCGCCGAGCTGGGCGCGACGATCCAGGTGACGGCGGCCGACGTGATCCAGATCGCGGGCGTCGAACGCGACGTGCGCGGCGCGCACGACAACACGCCGGGCATCGAGATCGGTGCTGAACACTCGCTGTCCAAACGTACGAGCGTCTACATGCGCGCGGGTTACATGAAGAACAACGGCGCCGCGACGGTTAGCTGGCCCGGCGTTACCGTGACCGAGGGTGGCACGAACCAGGTGATGGCGACGGTCGGGATGACGCATCGCTTCTGAGCGTCTGGTTGAGCACATCGTGAGCGGACGGCATCCGGTGGTCCCGTTGCGGGAATCGCCGGATGTCGGCGTGTCTGTCATATGCACCGGAACACGAGCGTCATGTGCCGCCACGCACTGCGCAGCAGTATCTACCAAGGTTCGCGAACCGGAAAACGGCACCAGAGAGTGAGCGCGTTTTGTTCCGACTCGCCAGCGCATCTCTCATCCAGCGTCTTCTGGATTGAGCCGCGACGTCAGCACGTGATCAGCCCACGATCCATTGATCTTCAGATACGAGCGGGCGAGCCCTTCGTACTGGAAACCTGTTCGTTCTAGCAGGCGCGCACTGCGCGTGTTCTCCGGACGATAGTTCGCCATTACGCGATGCAGCTTCAGGTGCTGGAAGACATGATCGAGTGCACACGTCAGCGCTTCGTGCATCAAGCCCTGACCTTCCATGTGCTTCGCGATTGAAAAGCCCAGATGACACGCCTGAAACGGTCCGCGAACGATATTCGTGAAGTTGCAGTCGCCGAGGATCTCGTCGCTCCCGCTGTGACAGATCAGCAGGAAAAGCGCGCTGCCCGAAGCGTTGTGCTGCGTCATCGAGCGCAGTCGACTGGCGATCGCCCCGGTTTCGAAGAAGCTGTCGGGGCGCGACGGCTCCCAAGGCTGGAGGTGCGCGCGGTTTTCCTGGTAGTAGCGCTGCAGGTGTGCAGCATGGCGATCGCTCGCAGGCCGAAGCTGCAGACGTGCGGTGAAGAGGCCGTCGGCCGGAAGGTCTGATGTCGGTACGTTCATACTCTTGTGCTCAGGCTGACCTGGGGCGCTGAGTATAGCGGGATATCGTCGGACGAATGTCCGCATATCCGGCGGTGTTTAACCCCATGCAGCGTTCTGCAACACGATGCGATAGCCGTCGGGATCTTCGAACGTCATGCCGTGGTGGTCCCAGTAGGGATTTTCGGATCTGACCGGCGTAACGCCGAGCGCGTGCAGGCCTGCGACGGCCGCGTTCCACTCATCCCGGTCCGGCAGGTAGAGCACGAGTAGATGCTCCTTTGTCGGGGCATCGTCCACCGTCACGTCGTGCTGATGCGTGAACTCGATGTGCCACTGACAACCCGTCCGGCCGACGATGACGCCGTCGAAGCCATCGTGATCCTCGAAGTGCGCCAGCACGTCGAAACCCAGCCCGGCGGTATAAAAGTCGGCCACGCGTTCGATGTCGTTGGTGGGGCGGGCTACCCGCAGGATGGGTTGCGACATTTCATGGTCCCCTGGTGGATACAGGTATGCGGGTTTGTAAACGCAGCATATCGTGCGAAGCGTATTTCTGCGGATAACCCCGGTATACTCGCGGGCATTCGTCTGACCTCGGGGTGCGCCACGCGAGCGCTTTAAGCGGCTTGAGTCGCGACTTTGGCGGATGTCGACTAGACATCCACGCATCCATTTTCGGCGTACTCTCGTAGATGAAGTAAGCACTCGAGCAGTGCAAGGCCGCTCTGCGCCTGTAGCCCGGGTGCGTACTTTCACGCTTGAAGGAAGGACGCCATGATTAGCAGCCAGAAGAGCATGTTTCTTGCAGGTCTGGTTCTCAGCGCGCTTGCGATTACCGTCTCTGTGCTGCGTTCGGGCAAGGCCGAGCTTTCGGCGAGCCAATCCAGCTTCGAGCACTATGGCGCTTCGACTTCAGGAGCGGTCGACGAAGCGCCGGCGCCTTCTGTCAGATCAGGTCCGGTTTCCGCAGACAATAGCGCGGACACCGACGTTGCTCAGGTGCTTCAGGCGGTGCGGGACAATCTGCAACGCAACGATCCCGTTTCCGCAAAGCAGCTGCTTGACGCGGTGCATGCGCTTCACAAAGACAACAAACAGGTATTGGCGCTTCAGCGGTCACTGGAGACGCGCGAAAGCAAGGCGAAACACGCGGCGCCTGTTGCACAGACGGACTGGCCCGAGAGGAAACTGGAGTCGAACCGGTCTGCATCCCGGTCGATCGTGACGGCCAGTCATTCACGTGAGAGCGCGGCTCCAGTGCGCGAACACGCGACCAGCGTTGAGCGTAGCGCGCCGGCTACAGGTGCGAGCCAGGTGAAGATGGGGCTTACCGACGCTGCGCACGTCGACGCCGCGATTCCAGCGTCGGGAGGTGGCGAGCGGGTTGCGATCGCGTTACCCGCAGCGTCAACCGTAGCCGACGCGCCCGCAGCGTCCCCAGTTGTCGAAAGGGCCCAGCCGGAGGTCGAAACCGCACAGGTCGCGCAGCCAGATCCGGTCGCGGCCGATACAGATCGAGGGCCGAAGACCCGCGCGCAGGTACGTGCGGAGCTGGACCGTGCGCGCACGAATGGCGGTCTTCCGCGCTTTGGCAATCCCGACCCGAAGGGGCCAGGGGGCGCGCCGAGCACCACCGTCCTGACGACGATGCCCAGCCGGTAGCGCTCAGGCGAAAGTCACGACTGGTTGCGTCTCGCCGGTTGCGCAGGAGGCGCTTTGGGGGCGACGGCGGGCGCGGGCGTGACGGGTGGAACAGGCGTAACACCCGACCCATCGGGTGATGCACCGGTCGGCGCCGCACTCGCATCGGGTGGAACGGTGATCTCCTTTGGCGACGCCGGCAGCCTGCTCGTGCTTTGGGCCGAGAACATCCATCGCTCCACATTCAACGCGCGTTTGTCGATAGGCGGTGGCGCCGCACCGTCAGCCGCTCTGGCGGCGAGCACGGCTGCCGCCGGTTGGGGTCCCGCTGTTTTTCTTTGCTGCTCCTGCTGGACAAGTTCGGCGTATGAAACGAGCGCGGTCTGCGCGTCGTGGAAGCTCGACGGGACATCGGCAACGGCCGCGGCCATCTGTACGACGCCTGTAGCGGCAATCGTGGCGGGTGTATCCGTGCGCGGCCTGTCGAGCGATATCGTCGATGCGAAATTGCCAATCGGGTTCAGGCCGGGTCCGGACATCGTCCTGCGGCACAGATGTGGCAACTGCCATTTATCGCATGCGTAGCGCAGCACGCTGGTGTGGTCGTAGACGGTGTGATCGACGCCCACGCCTACCCACGGCGACACGAGAATCGCAGGAACGCGCACGCCCAGGTGGTCGAATGCATAGTTGGCGGTGTTGTCATCGGGCGGGGTCGCGGTGGGCGGCTGGACGTGATCGTAGAAGCCGCCGTGTTCGTCGTAGGTGACGATGAGCAGCGTCGATTCCCACAACGGCTGGTTTGCACGGATCGCGTTGTACACATCGGCAATCAGCTGCTCGCCGGCCGCGATACCCGCCGGTGAATGCTGATCGTTTTCGACACCGTCCACGCCCTTGAAATAGCACGGCTCGATAAACGCATATGACGGGAAAGCGTCGGCCTGACCTTTGCAGTCCGTGAAGAAAGCGGCCATGCCCTGATAGTGGCTCGTGAAGAGACGCGCCTTCAGGGTGTTCAGCACGATCGATTGCGGAACGCCGCCGTGGTAGATCTTCCACGAAATGTTTTTGGTGTCGAGCTGGTCATAAAGCGTGGGCTGACCATAGCGGCCAAAAAACATCCTCACCGTATCGAATGCACCGTCGGGCATCAGCACGTCGCCGAGCGTCGTTCCACTGTGCACGAAGAGACGGTTCGGCCACGTCGGTCCGGGCATCGACGAAAACCAGCGGTCGCACACCACGAAGTTCTTCGCGAGCGTGTGCAGCGCGGACAGTTCGCCATCCTTGAAGTACGCCATGATCTGGTCGCCATCTGGTACCGGTGCATCGGGACTCATCCGTCGATACTCATCGACGAAATGCGCCATGCCGTCCTTGACCTGCGCCTGCACATTGTCAAACTCATGCGGCACCTTGAAGTCATTGCGGACGAACTGCGCGGCGATGGGTTTCTGCGTGAACGTGACGTTGTTTTTTGCGTCGAGGTTCGTGCCGGGGCTGGACGGGTCGACGCCATCGATCGCGTGATTGAACGACTCCCGCAGCGCGCCGAGCATATGATCGAACGAACGGTTCTCGAGCATCAGGACGACAACATGTTTGATCGGGTCGGCTGGCGAGCCGGCTGTCGACGCGTTCATCGTCGGTACTTCGGCTGCGTGGACGCCGGTCGCCTTACCGTTGCCGGAGGTGGCGCCTGTCGTGGCGGTGGAGATCGTGTCGCGCAGGACCATCCGTCCACTGCGAGTTTGCGTTTTCAACTGAAAGCGTCTGGCCGCTTTCGGGTCGTGCGCAAAGAATTGCTGGTTCCGGCCGAGGACCGGATCGAAGAATCCGATATATCCGCCCGGGTTGACGCTGAACGAAACGAGGCCAGTGCCGCAGAAGTCGTTGCGCGCGCCTGCTTCTTCGCCGGCAGTGAAGTAATGCGGCAACACGAAGTTGGAGACCGACACCCCATCGATCTCATAGCATTGCGACTGCACGGCGTCGCACATTTCGAAGAAGTGGTAGACGGTGCGATCGGGCGCATCAGGATTGGGGCCTTGCACCAGCAGATTGCATTGCGGATCACCAATCAGTTCCAGCGCTTCGTGCGATAGCGTGGTCGACCATTCATCGCCCAGTGACTTGCAGAGATCGAGAAACACAAAGCCATACGGGATGCCGGACAGATTGCGAGCGTGGTAGCCGAGCGCATCGTTGGAGTCGGCCGAGTCGAGCACGTAAAGAATCGCATCGCCCCGCAGCTCGCTCAGTTGCTGAAGGTCGGCGCTCGCGCCCGTCGGTCCCTCGACGCGTAGCCGGCCGCCGAACGCCCAATACGGCTCGAAGTCTTCGGCGACCTGGCGGTTGATCGCGCGAACAACGCGATGCATTTCCCGTTCTGCGATGCTGCTCGTGCGATTGACGACAGAGATCTGGAACATGGGGCGCTCCGATGTTGTGCCTTGAGTCTGTGCCTCGAGTCGCGACGTTGACGGTAATGGCACGCCGCGCGGGTGTATGACCGTTCGATGTGTTCGGCCTCTTCTGAAGACGAATCACAAGGTCGAAGATTAAGCGCCACGGGAAGCGTTGATCAAGTTCTGTCGTTCAATACGTCAGATATCGCACGGAGTCCGGCTTGCGGTATGCGGCATGAATTAAGAAGGTCAGGATTAAAAAGGCGGCGCGTGGATAGCGTCATCCCAGCTTCTGCATGAGCTGAAATCCCTCGGGCCAGGCGCCCAGGTCGCTGTTCGCGTTGAGATGTCCGCGGGCTCCAACGTCAACCAGGTCGCTGCCCCACGCGCTTGCGCAGGCACGCGCGTGGTCCACGCTGCCATAGGGGTCGTCGGTGCTCGTCACGACGATCGTGGGGAACGGTAGCCGCTGTAACGGCAGGGGTGCGAACCCGGTCGCTGCTTCCCGGGGAAACGCCGGAGCTGCCGGATCGGGGACGGCGACGAGCAGCGCGCCACGAATCCGGCCCGCATGGCGGGCAGCCCAATGCACGACGGCGAGACACCCAAGACTGTGCGCGACGATGAGCGTGTCCTTTCCGTGGGGCGCTACCTGTTGTTCTATCGCCGATATCCACTCGTCACAAACGACGCGATCCCAATCGTCGACCGTGAGACGCTCCCACGCTGGATGAGACGCCTGCCACACGCTCTGCCAATGCGTGGGCCCCGAGTTGCCGATACCGGGTACGACGAGGACGGGGTAATCCATAAGCGAAATCTCCAGGAGTCAGCGGATAAGTGGTGTTCATCAGTGTAAAAGTCCGCGAACTCGGGCAACATCGTTAAACAAATGAATTGACGGTCGGCCACTGACGAATCGACGGAAACTTGAGGCTCTTTCAAATGAAACCTAAGCAGATCGTGCTGGATCGCCTGGACTGGCGAATTGTGGAGGCGCTTCAGTGCAATGCCCGCGTCACCAACACGGAGCTCGGCAAGCAGATCGGGCTTTCACAACCGGCTGTCACCACGCGTATCAGAAGACTCGAAGAGCAGGGCGTTATCGAGGGCTACGCGGCGCGGATCAATCCAGGGCTCATCGGGCGAGGTATTGCGGCGTTCGTCCGGATACGGACCAGCCATGCTGAAATCAAACACTGCCTGAGCGCGTTCGAAGCGATGCCCGAAGTGATCGAGGCCCATCGGATTACGGGCGAAGACTGCTTCATCGTTCGGATTGTGGTCGAAGAGATGACGCAGCTTGAAGCGGCGATCGATGCGCTAGCCCGATTCGGGCCTGTGACGACTTCGGTTGTTCTAGCGAGTTATCCGCCTAAGGCGATTTGCTGAGTGGGGTCTGGAGGGGTTGCTTCGGGCGGGGCGTTCAGGGATTGATCGAGGGCTGGAAGGTCGTCAATCCGTCGCGGCTTCAGATTCCGCCCACAGATCGTCTATCGAAAGCTTTGAAAACGCGCAGGTTTCGTTCTGCGCGGCGTGCGAGCCTGCGCGGAATCTCACCTTCGGGTCGAACCACGTTCGTCGAAGCGCGCTTGCTCGATATAGAGGAGTGAGTGAGTGAGTGAGGCATTCGCAACAATCTTGAACGCGACGTTAGCCGTATGCCTGGCGTCCAGCCCCAGGCTGAGATCCGTAAGACGCATTGTTCCGATCTGAAGGAACCGTCCGTGCCCGGCACCGGACGCTCGCGGATTTTAAAAGTTGCGCTACACTTGAAACCATCCTATAACCATCCATATGGATGGTAACAAGAGGTAATCGATGAAAAAGCTAGCAGCAACTGATCTGTCGCGACCCAAGGGCGGCGACACCGAAAAGATCACGATCAACCTCGGCCCGGTCGATCTTGGGCAGATCGATCTGCTGGTCGAAGAAGGCTTTTATTCGAACCGTACCGACCTGATTCGCACCGCGATCCGTAACCAGCTTGCGCTGCATGCGCAGGTCGTCCACGAAACGGTGACGCGCCGCGCGCTCGTGCTCGGGTTGCAGCACTTCTCGAAGCTGGATCTCGAAGCCGTGCGCGCGGCGCGCGAACGTCTGAACATTCAGGTGCTCGGACTGGCCAGTATCGCCGCGGATGTCCCGGCGGAACTGGCTGCGGCGACGATCGAAAGCGTCGTCGTGCTGGGTGCCTTTCACGCTTCTCCCGCCGTCAAGGCGGCGCTGGCCGGAAAGATCCGCTAGCGTCCCCGACGGCCCACCGACAGTCTGCCGATCAACCGGATCACGACAATGAAACTGAAGGAAGGTTTTCTGCACGCGATGCATGATGCGATGACGTTGCTGCGCAGCCACGGCGTTGCTGAAGCGACGGAGGCGATCCAGCGCGCGTTGCGGGGTGAAACAGCAGAAGCGGCCCATACAGCCGATGCGACGGTTCGCCCGAACAGCGAAGCGCGGCACACGATATTTCCGTTCGCCGATGTTTTCGGCGCCGGTAGTGCTGCTGGCGCCGCGGATGCGAAGGCAAGGACAGACACGAAGGACGAATCCGCGACGCGGGAATCACGGCACGCCCGTGAAACGCGCACTGAAGCGGAAGACCGCGGACACTTCAGCACCTATATGTATGCGAATGCTGCCGGCCGCCGTCGTTACCGGCTGTATGTGCCTTCCGGCGCAGCGGGCGATCCGCTTCCGCTGATCGTGATGCTCCACGGTTGCACGCAGGACGCGGACGATTTCGCCGCAGGCACGCAGATGAATGCGCTGGCCGAACGCCAGCGATGCCTCGTCGCGTATCCGGTGCAGCCGCGGCAGGCCAATCCGTCGAAATGCTGGAACTGGTTCAGGCCGGACGACCAGCATCGCGAGCGCGGCGAGCCGTCGTTGATCGCGGGCATCACGCGCGAAATCGTCGCCACGCACAATGTCGATCCGGCGCGCGTGTATATCGCCGGCATGTCGGCGGGCGGCGCGATGGCGGCAATCATGGTCGATGCGTATCCCGAACTCTATGCCGCCGCCGGCGTACATTCCGGGCTACCCGCCGGTGCCGCGCACGACCTGCCATCCGCGCTCGCCGCGATGAAAGGCGGCCGACGCGCCGGCGCCGGACGGCGCGCCGCAAAAGAGATGCATGCTGTACACGCGCCTGCGGCACATCGACCGCTTATCGTCTTCCACGGCGACGCGGATGCGACGGTCCACGTCGTGAACGGTCAACGGATCCTGCATGGGTTCGAGCCGCGTCCGGACGCATCAGCCCAACGCACGTCGATACCCGGACGACGCGCCTCGACGGTGACGCGGCTCGTATCGAATGACGGTATCGACGCGGAATTGTGGACGGTGCATGGCGCGCCGCACGCCTGGTCAGGAGGCAGTTCGCTCGGCAGTTACACGGACCCGGACGGGCCCGACGCCAGCGCGGAAATGCTGCGCTTTTTTCTCGATCATCCGCAACGTCATTGATCTTCGACTTCCCGCTGCCATCCACGCGCGATGATAAGCAGGCGATAGACCTATCCGCGCTTGATGAACGCGGAACGCGGCAGCGGAATACGGCGGGCGCCGGCAACGCGTCATCCGCCATGCGTGCCCGCTTGCGATCAGGATTTTCTGGCGTCCCTGTCCGCGTTGGCCCGGTTGCCAGCAGCCTCGTGGGTGGCGGGAGAGGGGTGATGGCCCGCGGCTTCGTGAACAGCATGGTTGTGACTGCCGCCCTGCGGATGCTGTGCGACCTCATGCGGGCCGTGGTCGTGTTCATGCCCATGTTCGTGCATTACATCGTGATGCCCGGCTTGATGATGCTGTTCACGCATGGCGACTGCCTCACGATGTTCTTCATGACGCACCGCTTCGCGATGATGTTCGTCGCGCGCATACCGGTCGGGTAAATGACCATTGTGATGTGCCATCACCTCACGCAGATGCGCCCTGCGGCGGAACACGTCCTGACGATGATCGCCATGCGCGTAGAACTGCCGGTGACGCATGCCGTCGGAACCGGTGATCCAGATATACGTGCTGCCGTTGATGTACAGCACGTCACGGTCGACGACAGCCGCGATATACACATCGTAGCGCGCGGGCACGTACGTCTCGCGTACGACCGGTTGCGCAACTACGACGGGCGGGCGCGGACGCGGAGGCGGCGCGACGACGACGGTCGTGGGTGCCGGTTGCGGCGCCGGCTGGACAACCACTTGCGCGCTTCGTGGGGTGGTGACGCATCCGGCCAGCGTGATGGAAAACGCGATTGCAGCAACAGCGCAGGCTAGCCTCGAATTGTTCAAACCGTGCTCCGACGTCAGATTGAAGGGATGTCGTGGATAACGGATCAAACGGGGCTTTACTTGAATTGCGTGTGACGGACGGGCAGTTGCACCACCGTCGCGTTACCGGCGCTACCGGCGTCGCCGCCGGCCGCGGGGATCGCCGGCAACAACTTCCCCTGCAGCAACAGGCTGACTGTCTTCACGATAAAGATCCCGATCACGACATTGGCGATCACGAACAGCACGGGTGCGAGCCATTCCACCGGGCCGGTGGCGCCGCGTTCGACCATCCGCATCGCCATCGTCGGCAGGGCGCCGACGCCGAAGCTGAAACCCCACCAGGACGGCGTGATCGACTGCGTGCGGATCCATGGCACGAGCCGCAGCAGCAACAACGCCTGAAAGAGACCGTAGCCGAGCAGGATCTGCGCGAAGAGGTCAGGTGTGCCGGTGGTCAGGCTCATCCACGCGATGCCGCCGACGACCGGCGGCGCGAGCTGGATGCCGAGCGTCGGCCGCAGCGCATCGGGCAACGGATCGTGAACCGCGGCGCGGTGCAGGATCAGCGATTCCAGCGCGAGCCACGACAGCATGCCCGCCCCGAAGAACAGCATGCCGGCCTGCGGCCAGCCGAAGGCCGCGAAGCCGGCGCCGGCGACGAAGCCCGGTGCAACGGTCGGCAGATAGATCGCGGGCGTCACCAGTTCAGGCGGACGTCCGCCCTGCCACAAGCGGCCTTGCAGAAAGACGCCCAGCGCCAGCTGGGCGACGACCGCGACGCCGAACAGGGCGAGCGCGACGGGACGGTCGTAGCTGATAAGTGCAATCGCTGCCAGCATGCTCGACACTGGCCCGAGCGCCGCAAACGAAGATTGCACCGGATGCCGCATTTCAGCTTGCGCTTCGGCGCGATGCAGCAGCCACTTGCGCGCATATGTCAGCAGAATGACGAGCCACGTCGCAATCGCGGCGAACGTCAGCACATCGACAACGGCTTCGGGAACCGGCCAGAGCCGGGCTGCCACGCGCCACGCGTTGACGAGCGCGAGCGATCCGACTGCAATGCCGAAAAAAGCGACTGGCATGGGACCACGCTGGATTTTCATGTTGACCTCCTGAAGTTGCATCGCGTGCCAGCTTTGCTGCACTGGCACATCGTGAGAAGCACTTTAGGGGGCGGGATGAAAACCGTGAATGCCGCCTGGGCGCAACAAGATGCTCATTCGGCTCATCTGCCGCTCTGCAAACCCTTTTCCTTTTGCGGTTTTGACCTCATGCTAGAAGTTCTGCACCGCTCCGGAGAGCCACTATGGACGAGCAGCAGGAACATCGCGGTTTCACGATCACCGTCAGCACGCGCGATGATCGCGCCGGTGGTGCGTTTGTGACGTTGCTGATCGAGCGCGCATCGACGCCGGGACATGACGCGCGCAGTGCGGCGCCACGTTCCGAGCCGGAGCATTACCGCTCGGTGCGCGCGGGGCCGGCTGCGGTAGGCGAAGCGATGGACCGCGCGCGGCGCGCCATCGACGACGCGCTCGGCGAACCCGATCCGCTTGGCGACTGAAGCATCACCGGCGGCCCGGTGGACCCATCTTCACCGCGCCCGCGCCTCGCGCTCACGAAAACACATCAAAACAACAGGACGCTGCCATGCAGTTCGACTACAAGACATTTCATATCGATTGCCGTGCCCGGCACGACGAAGATGGTCATTACGTCGCGCGGGCGAAGATCACGGTGCCGGCCGTGGGAGCAGGGCGCGTCACGACGCACGATTCCGGCGATATCGATTCCTTCGTGAACGAGTCCGACGCCATTTCCTGCGCAAAGGCGTGGGCCATCGAATGGTGTGACGAAAACTGGGACTGAGCCGGGCGCGGCGGTTCCGCGCACATGACGATGGAGACCGACATGCCGCGTGAAGCCAGAACGGAACAGGAACTGCTCGCCCTCGTGACCGCAGCGCTCGAAGCGAATCCGGATACGACCGGCTGGAGCCCGACCGCCATCCAGGAGCACGAGGAAGATTCCGAAGGCTGCAACTGGGATATCCACTATCTGCGCGGCAACAGCGAAGCTGCCGAGGTGAAGGACGTCGTGATGCCTGTCGCCGCCCGCATCATCAACACGCTGCGCAGTCGCTACAGCCTGCTTTAGCGTCGTACGCGCAACGCCTTGTGGGGAGCGCGCCTCGCGATCATCCGCAATGATCGCTTCGCCGGAAAGAGGAGTCCCTCCAGACGTCCGGCTGGAGGGACTCCTCTTTCAATTTCAGGCATGACGAACGTCCTAGAGGTAGGCTCCGCCGATGCGACCTTCGAAGATGCCGATATTGATGTCCCAGTCGTCCACGGTACCCGTGGACGTGCCGTCGACACCGACGCGCACTGCGCGGCCTCCGGTCAGAAGTTTCATCTGGTCTGCGGTGAGGGTGGCTTCGTGGCGGGTGTCTTCGACGGTGGGCGTGAGGTCCTTGATGACGACAGAGGCTTTCATGGCAGTTCTCCTGAGGGTGGATGAGCACGGCGGTGTGCTCGTCCCTCGTTCTGCAAGGGATATGCCACTGGGTCGATGCGTGCGGAAGAATCCGTATCGCGCGCTGTGAGCTGCGTCCGAACGTGCTATGGAAGGGCTGAGGGCCGGTGCTTCGATTGCGGACTCGCGCACGTGCGCCGTCCGCTGCGCGCAATGTGTCGGCGTGAGCCGGACAGGTGGCCGGATGCTGTTGGTTGCGTCGCGCGTCGTATTCCCGGCGGCGCGCACGCGGGCAGGCGCTATTTTCGCAGCACGGAAGGCGACGCTGCGACGCCGCCGGTATCGGATTCAGTCAGTGGCGCCTGCCGGGCAGCGGGAAACCCCGGCGGCCAGTCGATGACACGCGGCGCGTCGGGTGCCGGCCGGGCGATGTGATGCGCGCCGATGCGCGTGCCGCCGACGATGGCGGCCATGGCCTGCCTGTCGAGTTCGACGCTTTCGGTCAGATCGGTGACGACGAGGAGAGTCATGTCGGTCCCAGAGAATCCAGTTATTCCTGGAAAGCGAAGCGCGACAGTCGATGCAATCGACTGTCGCCCGATGGTTGCCGATGCGGATAAGGCATCGCACAACCAGTATAGGAAATTCGCCTCTACCCCGTATGCTGCGCTCTGTTTTTTAACCGGCCGTAGCAGGAGCCCCCGGGCTGCCTGCTACGGCGCGGGTTCAAACTGTGGCGTTGTTGCTGGCCCACTGCGTCGGATTCACTTCGAACCCGAGCGGGCCGAGGTTCGCACCGAGCACGCCGATATGGTTCAGCGCTTCGACGTTGACGTATTGCAGTTGCTGGATGCTCTGGTTCACATTGACGTTCACGGTGGGGCTCGCAACCGGGCCCTTGCCTTGCAGCCAGGGGTTGCTGCCGATGCCCGTGCCGCCGCGCACGGCCGACATGGCGCGACGGTCGAGGTCGCGGGTCTGGGACAGATCCTGAATCATGATGGATGACATGGTGGTTCTCCAAAGGTGTCGAGAAAAGGGAGGCAGACGCAGAGCCCGCATCGGACCGGTGGGTCCTCGCGGTGCGCCTGCCAGCGCTTTACTTCACGTTGACCGTGTTGCTGGCGTACACCGTCGGGTTCACGTTCGAGGTGACGTGGTCGAGGAACGCCGAGCCGTTGCCGGTTTCGACTTGCACATTCATCAGCGTCGCGATCGACTGATCGGCGTTGACGTGCTTGCTCGTATCGATCGTGATCGGCGAGAAATTGAAGTAGTTGCTCGTCGGGAAGACGTAGCCGCCGCGAACGGCACGCATGGCCTTGCTGTCGAGTTGTTCGGTGAGCGACAGGTCTTTGATGATCAGCGTTTTCATTTCGGGTCTCCTGAGAGAAAAAGAAGTCTTGCAGCCGGGTTCGAGCATCTTGTTTGCTCGGGGGACACTAACGCACAGGCTGTGCCAGTCCTTGACGCACGCGCTGAAAAAATCGCGCAATGCCTGCTGGGCAAGGCGCAACGCGAATTCCGCTGGATCCATGGAGCGGATGCGAAGCGCGCAGATCGGCGGACGATGGTGGACAGCGGCCAACTACGCCCGCTACGAAGTTGGTCGCTTTGCGACACACACGCTGTGCGTGCGTCGCGGGGCAATCCTGGTTTGCGAAAGATTCACGTGCGGGCTAGTATCGAAACAGCACATGTAACTGGTTACGACAGGTTTTTCTCCGGCCTCTTCGCGGTTCCGTGCCGCTCCTGCCGGCCCTACGGGAGCTCGTCGCTTCGCACATATGGCTAGCCTTGCGCATGTGATTCGCGATTTCCAGAGCGGCGGACTGACGCGCGATGAGTTCATCGCCCAGCTCGATAGCACGCTGACGACGGATGGCCTGAGTCCCGCGCGGCTGATGGAAGTCCTCAGTGAAGCGCACGCCCGGTCGCCGCTGCCCGCGGATCTTCATGTGGAAGTGCGTCGCAGGATCGAGCAGCTGCCGGTCTCGAATCTCGCCGGCGGCGAGGAAACCCGTTTGCAGACGCGCGTGGACGCGCCATCGCTTGCATCGTCGGGCATGAGCACGCCAGGGCCGCTCCCGGGCCACGACCAGATCAAGGGCACCGGCGACACGCTCAATAACCGCTTCGTGCTCGAAGAGTGTCTGGGTGTCGGCGGAATGGGCACCGTCTACAAGGCGCTCGATCTGCGCAAGCTCGAAGCGTCGGATCGCAAGCCGTATCTCGCGATCAAGGTGCTCAACGTCCAGTTCCGCGGTAATCCGAAATCGCTGATTGCGCTGCAGCGCGAGGCGCGCAAGGCGCAGGTGCTCGCGCACCGGAACATCGTGACGGTCTACGATTTCGACCGCGACGGCGCGATCGTGTATCTGACGATGGAGTATCTGTCGGGCAGGGCGCTCAGCCAGATTCTGCGAACCGAGGATTTTCACGGCATGCCCGTGCGCGCCGCGCTGCCGATTGTGCGCGGCATGTGCGGCGCGCTCGCGTACGCACATGAACGCGGCTTCGTCCACTGCGATTTCAAACCCGCCAACGTGTTTCTGACCGACACCGGCGAAGTGAAGGTGATCGACTTCGGCATCGCGCGCGTGTTCCAGCGTCCCGAAGAGGAAAGCGACGCGACGGTCTTCGATCCGGGCACGCTCGGCGCGCTCACGCCCGCCTATGCGAGTCCGGAAATGCTCGAGCATCGCGAGCCCGACCCGCGTGACGATATCTACGCGCTCGGCTGCATCACCTATGAACTGCTGACGGGCCGTCATCCGTTCGACCGTCAGTCGGCGACCCAGGCGCGCAGTTCGGGCCGCAAGCCGGAGCGGCCCGAGAATCTCGGCACGCGGCAATGGCGCGCACTGCGTTCGGCGCTCTCGTTCGACCGCACTACGCGGATGCCGACCGTCGCGCGTTTCGTCGAGGAATTCGGCGCCGAGGAGAAAGTCGCCGCGAAATCGGGCCCGCGGATGAAGGCAGGTGTCGCGGCCGGGCTGGCTGTGCTGGTCGCTGCGGGCGTGGGTGTGGCGGTGTACCGGGCGTCTTCGGGTGGACATGGCGAAGCGGTGACGACAGGTGGGGTTGCGTCGCCGGTTGCACCTCTCGCGTCGGTTGCTTCTTCAGAGCCTGTTGCGCCTGTATCCGCTGCTTCCGTGACTTCGGTTACCGAGGCCGCGTCTTCCCCTCCGCCGCCGCCCGCTGTGCCTGTCCCGGCGCCGAAGCCCACGCTATCGATGTCGGCTGTGACGCCCTTGCTCGTGCAGGTGCCGTGTTCGGCGCTCGTCGCCTCTGCAACTGATCACACGTTGCATGTGCAGGGATTCGTGCCGCAGCGTTATGGCGTCGCGCAGCTGAAAAGCACGTTAGGTGCGGTGCCGGGCGTCGATACGCTGAACCTCGATGTCCAGTCGCTCGCCGATGACAAATGCGACGAGATGAAGACGCTCGCGCCCTACTGGGTCAAGAACTGGCAGACGGGTCGCGCTACGTCGCTGCATGTGCGTCCAGCCGGAGGACAACTCACCGAAGGCGATCCACTCATCGTCGATGTGACGACACCGGGCTACGACTCATACGTCAATCTCGACTACTACCAGCTGGACGGCAACGTCGTGCACATGGTGCCGGGCCCGCGCGCGAAGGACAATCAGGCGCCGCCGCACTATGCCGCGACCATCGGTGGCGGAGGTGACTGGGTCATCTCGAAGCCGTTCGGATCTGAACTGGTTGTGCTGACGATCACGCCTGTTCCGCTCTTCGACAAACTGCGGCCGGAAAGCGAATCGCGCGCCGACTATCTGCACGCACTCGATACGCGGCTGTCGCAGATCGCAGGCAAATACGGCCGCGACCGCATCGCCGTCGACATCGCGCAGATCACGACGAAGACCCGCGCGCATTGAGCGTGGCATTGATCGCCGCTGCGCGTCCTTTCGCTGACTTTAGCCAGCGCGAACGCAACACTCACTTGAGATCTTTAGCGACGCGGAATCCATCCTGCGACTGACGCACGCTTGCGCTGTATTTGAAGCGTGTCGACGTGAGCATATAGTTCGCGCCTTCGCGCCACGACCCGCCGCGGATCACGCGCATGTTGCAGCCGGGTGCGTCCCACGTGCGGCCATCGGAGGGCGCGCCCTGATAGGAGTTATGCCAGCAGTCGCTGACCCATTCCCAGACGCTGCCGTTCATGTCGTGCAACCCATACGGGTTTGCCGCGAATGTACCGACGTTCTCCGGTCCTTCCTTGTGCCACGGGTCGCCGCACTCCTTGCAGTTCGCCATGCCCTTGCTCATCCTGTCGCCCCACCAGTATTGCGTCGATGTGCCACCACGGTCGGCGTATTCCCACTCCGCCTCGGTGGGCAGACGGTACGGTTTGCCCGTGGTCTTCGCCAGCCACTTCACATACAACTGCGCGTCGTCCCAGCTGAGATCGCGCGCCGGCGCGGTTTTCGACGGATTGTTGTCGCTTGAGAGTGCAGGGCAGGCTTTCGCATCGACACATGCATTCCATTGCTCGACCGTGACCTCGTATTTGCCGATCGCGAAGGGCGCTTCGATCGTCACGTGATGAACGGGCTTTTCTGAGGGATCGTCGGTGCTGCTGCCCATCGAGAACGAGCCCGGCGACAGTGAAACCATCGTCGGGCAGGCCGCGCAGTCCTTGCTTTCGCCGTTGTTGGTCACGCGGCCGATGGTCTTTTCAGGCGTGGGGGCGGGCGCTGGCGCGGCCGGCGTGATCGCCCTGGCAGGTGACGCTGCTGCAGCTGCGGGCGCCGGTGTGGGTGCAGCCATCGTGCGCGGTTTCTCCGGCGGCAGGGGCGGCACGGCGGACGCCGGCGCGGCATGCGTGGCTTCGGGCGCGGGTTGCGCCTTTGGCGCGGCGGCGCGCAAACGCTCGATGCGTGCGTGCGCGAGCGTCGCGAAGCGGCCGTTTGGATAGGCCTTCAGATAGGCTTCGTAATCGCTGGGGTAGGTGCTGTCCTTGATGGAATCCCAGAACGTCAGTTCGTATTGTTCGCTGCTGTCTTTCGGCAGAATGCCGCGACTGTGCAGCGTGACGACGGCTTCGCTGTTCGCTGTGACGAAGGGTGTTGATCCCGCATCGTTGCGCGCGGAAGCAGCCAACGCAAAGCCGCCTTCAACCGACGACGCTACCCATGGCCGCTGTTCGCCGTGCGTATCCGCACGAACGTTCGCAGCGACACGCGCAAGAAGCAGGCGTGCATCCTGTGCGGGCGTATCGGCCAGCGCCTGCAACAACGCATGCGTATAGACGCCGCCGTGCACACCATCCGCCGCGAACCCGCCAGGCGCGGTCGCGTAGGCAATCAGTGTCTGCGCGGGAAGGGCAGGAAGCGCGGTTGTGCCCGGATTCGCAGCATCGAAAGGATTGTTCAGACAGGTATCCAGTACGACAAGATTGAGTTTGTGCGGACGTGGCGCGGACATCGCCGCAAGCGCATCGGCCAGGTTGACGCCATCCGTCACCAGCGATGCGGGCAAGCGCGCGTCGACGCCCGACGGCATCAGCATCGTGTCGTTCGCCACCTGAAAACCGTGTCCGGCGAAATAGAACACGCCGGTCCCGCCACGCTGTAAACGCCGTGCAAATTCGGCCAGTGCCAGCTTCATGTCGAGTGGCGTCGCGTTGGTTCGCGTGATCACCTCGAAGCCGAGCGAGGCGAGCCTGTCGCTCACATTTTTCGCATCGCGGGTCGCGTTCGTTAGCGCCAGAACGGGATAAGCGCCGTTGCCGATGACCAGCGCCACGCCGCGGCCAACCTTGATTTCGTCGGGAAAATTGACCTGTACGGTCGCGGTAGCCTGTGGAGATCCGGTCGTGGCGAAAGCGTCGATCCATTGTGCCTGGAGGGCACCGACCACGCATACGAGCAGGAGTTTTCGCCACATTTTCAAATCCTGTTTGTTCTGGACCGAACTCAGGTTTCCGATGACCGGCGCTCCGGTATCGGCCGCTGCCACGCATGGCGCGGCAGTGTCTCCGCACGACCCCGCCTGCGTAGTGATGTATGCGGGCCGTTATAAACAACGATAGCACGCAGTTCACGCGTCAGAACGTTAACGAGAGTGGCGTATCTTTTTGGCAAGTTCCGTCCTAAGCTAATCCATAAAGCAGACAACAGGGATCGGGGTTTTTTACCGGTCGTTCCGACACGCGCGTGTGCGCACGCCTCGCCAGAGCGCGTGGCCAGGCTCTTTTTTGCACAGCAGGGGCGACCCGGACAATTCTTCGGGAGAATGCGCAATGCCAAAAAGAATAAAGCTGGGTGCGCTGTATGCTTTGACCTCGCTGTTCCTCGCGAATGCGCCCGCGCTAGCGGCTTCGACGCCGTCGCCGCCCGGCGCCGAGGAATACATCATCTGGCCCGCCGACGGCACCGTGATTCATGGCGGCAAGCTGTGGGTACGCATGGGGTTGCGCAATATGGGCGTTTGTCCCAAGGGCGTCAACATCGCGAACACCGGGCACCATCATCTGCTGATCGACACCGACCTGCCGCCGATGGATCAGGAAATCCCATCGGATCGCAATCACCTGCATTTCGGCGCGGGTGAGACGGACGCGCGTATTGAACTGCCGCCGGGCAAGCACACGCTGCAGCTGCTGCTCGGCGACTACAACCACGTGCCGCACAGTCCGCCGGTGTATTCGAAGAAGATCACCATCATCGTGCAGTAAGAACGCGCGGCCGCTTCGGCCTGTCAGGACGGAGAGCACCATCCATGAACAAGATCATTGCTGTCGCTGCGTTCGTTGCGCTGACATCCGTTGCGACCGCATCGGCTTTTGCGGGCATGACGCCATCGCCCGCCGGCGCGTATGCCTATATCGGCTATCCGAACGACGGCCAGGTTGTGCCGGCCAACAAACCGTTTCGCGTGTGGTTCGGGCTGCGCTATATGGGCGTCGCCCCTAAAGGCGTCAAGTATCCGAATACCGGCCACCACCATCTGCTGATCGACACCGATCTGCCGCCGATGGATCAGGAGATTCCATCCGATCGCAATCATCTGCATTTCGGCGCGGGCCAGACGGAGACGACGATCGAACTGACCCCGGGCAAGCACACGCTGCAACTGCTGATGGGCGATGACATGCATATTCCGCACAATCCGCCGGTGTATTCGAAGAAGATCACAGTCATCGCGAAGTGATGGGACGTGATGCGACGTGATGTGACGTGATGCGACAAGGCCCGGCATGACGCTGCTTTGGCGGGTTGCGGCCATCCCTTTGTTGCGGCGCATTGCTTAGGTTCAACGCTAAAGACATCGCGCTAAAGCAGATGTCTTTAGCCACCCAACACTATCCGGTGTGTTGTCTGCCCCGAGCCATCACCTTCTGCCTGCCCATCTCATCCCCTGTGCGGTTCGCCCTGAGCGATACAAGCCGCACACCCCAGTGTTTTCAGGGCTCCGCAGGTTTTCTTCGATAAAGATCACGTGCCTGGCACAGCCCATGCGTTAGTGACACCCGAGCAGACAAGATGCTCGAAACCAATCGCAAGACCTGACCTTTTCCTCTTTGGAGACCTATCATGACAACGCTGATGATCAAAGACCTCTCGAACGCTCAAGACCTCGACAGCAAGAAGATGAGCGCCGTGCGCGGTGGCTTCGCACCGTTCCCGTCGAACAACTTCGTCAACATCATGCCGATCACGTTCGATTACAGCAAGACGGCCAACGTCAAGCAACTCAACGAGAACCAGCTCGGCTCGCAGATCGCTACCGGCAACGGCTCGGCTTTCCTTGACAACGTCAAGACGTATTCGGATCCGTATATCGAAAGCAAGAACACCGTCAACATGTAAAGCGTGACGGGGAGACCACCACGGAGGCCTCGACGCCTCCGCGGACACAAGCCGGCTGCGCCATCGCGCACGCCGGCCCTCATGAAAAACAGCCTGCATCCAATCGTTCTTTCTTTAAACATCGCCGCACCGCACCTACCCCCGCGCCGACCGCCAGCCACACTTCGATTAAAGAAGCTGTGCAGGACGTGCTTTGCCTGATGACGCGCGCTCGAATGCTGTGCCGCCGGATTCACCGGAGACTATCGTGTCAGCGTTGCTTCATTTCCCTGTCCGTCGCAACTGGCGCATCGCGTCAGCGAACCGCCACGTAGCGGACGATGGAGCGGGCGCCGGACGCCTTCCTGCCGCTACGCGTGCATCCCGGATGACGAACGCATCCACCACGATCAGGACATTGAGCGCAGTGGCGCTGTGCGCCGTGCTGCTATCCGCGTGCGTCGATGTCAGCATGCCGGACTACAAGCGTCCGGACACACCCGCGAAAGCATCGTGGTCGGACAAGACCGGCTCCATCGTGTCGCCCGCCGATACGATCGATCCCGACTGGTGGAAGACTTTCCAGGACCCCTACCTGAATACGCTCATCGCGAAAGCGATCGCCGGCAACTTCGATATCAAGGTACTGGCTGCGCGCATTGATGTGGCCGGCGCGCAGATCGCCGAAGCGCAGGCCGGTGCACTGCCGACCATGGACCTCGGCGCAGGCGCGAATTTCCAGAAGATCACGGGGCAGCCGTTTACACATCAGTACAACCTTGGCACCCAGGTGAACTGGGACATCGACATCTGGGGCAAGGTGGAAAAGGGCGTGCAGGCGCAGAAAGCCGAATTTCACGCAAGCGAAGCCGACTGGCGCGCGGGCTATCTGGAACTGGTGTCGAACGTATCCAGCACGTACTTCCAGATCCTGCAGTTTGACGACCAGATCGAACAGCAGCAGAAGACACTCGCCACCAACCGGCAGATACTGTCGATCTACGAGGGCATGAGCCGTAACGGTATCGTGCCGAAGACACAGGTGCTGCGTCAGCAGGCGGAAATCAATCGTCTGACCAACGAGCTGCTGGAACTGCGCCGCTCGCGCGACGTAGCGAATAACGCGCTTTCGACGCTGCTGGGCGTTCCTGCCGGCGAATTCAGATTGCCCACGGGCCATCTTCAGCAACGTGTGCAGTTGCCGCCGGTGCCCGCGGGCCTGCCTGCGCAATTGCTGTCACGCCGGCCCGATGTGGTTGCATCCGAATTCCGCGTGCTGGAAGCGTACAACCTCGTCGGCGAGGCCAAGCTCGCGCAGTTGCCGACGATCAGCCTGACCGGCCATGGCGGCACCGCCAGCTTCGCGCTGACCGATCTGCTGAAGTCGTTCACGTACGGCTTCATGCCGAGCATCAACATTCCGCTGCTCGATCCAGGCGTGCGGGCGCACGTGAAAACCACGCAGGCGCAGACGACGGTAGCCGAACAGCAGTATCGGAGCACCGTCATGGCCGCGTTCCAGGAAACGGAAAGCGCGCTCGTCAATCTCAACTCGCACCGTCAGCAGCGTGTCGAACTGCTACAGGAGGTGTCGCGCCTGCAGATCGTCGCCGACCAGATCGAAGCGCAGTTGAGGGAAGGTGTGGTGTCGCAGCTCGAAGTGTTCGAGACCGAGCGCTCGCTGCTGCTGGCGCAGCAGGACCTGCTTGCCAATCATCAGCAGATTCTGTCGGACACGGTGCTGCTCTACAAGGCACTTGGCGGCGGCTGGCCGAGTGTGGACGTGCAGTTGCAGGTGAAGGGCCAATGAGCCGGCTGATCGGCGCACAACGCGCGGTGAGCGTTTGCTCGCCGCTGTCATCTCGCCGTGCCGGACAATTGACTACCGCCATGCGTGACTTACAATCTTTAAGTGATCGCGGCTTACGCGGTCGGGCCGAACACGGTTTATCCGCCGCTCTTCGCAGCGGCGCGCCTCTGACGCAATCGCGGCAGCGGGTAAACGCTTAGTGATCCAGACCATGACTCCAGGCGAAGCCCAGATTGCCGAGGTGCGCACGACACTGGACCAGGCGTTCGATGTGGTGCTGTCGCCCGTGTCGCATCCGGCGCTCGGCGCGATCCGGATCATCGACAGCCTGTTTGCCATCGGCCGCAGCGAACCCCCGTTTGCCGATTACCCGCGCGAGTTGCTCACCCGGCTCTCACGCCGTCACGCCCGCATCTTCACTGAGCATGGCCTCGTGTATGTAGCGGATCTCGACAGCAAGAACGGCACGACCCTCAACGGCAAGAACGTGCGGCAGACGCCGGGCCGCGTGCGCGCCGGCGACGAACTGTGTTTCGGGGGCGAGCTGTCCTATCGCGTCGGCATCGAGCCGCGCGCGCGAATCGTTGCCGCCGCGCAGGCGCCGCAGCCTGCCGGCCTCACGCTCGTGCCGGAGCGCGGCGACCTTGGTTTGCTACCCGTCGATGTGCGCGCGTTCCCGTTCCTGATCAGCAAGGCCGACGACGTCTTTGCGCGCTACAAGGAGCGCTATCCGCATCAGGTCAATTACATTTCGCGGCGGCACGCGCACATTTTCGTGAGAGCGGGCGACCTGTACGTCGAGGATCTGGGCAGCACGAACGGCACGTTCGTCAACGGCAAGCGGCTTGACGAGTCGGCGCATGCGTTGCAGGAGGGCGACGTCCTTGCATTTGGCGGCGATCACTTCGTCTACCGGGTGGAACTGCAGCAGACACCCGAATTCGAGCCGACCGTGACCCAGATGATTTCAGCCCCGCCGATCGATGACGTCGACGCTGACAAAACTACCTTCGTCGGCGCCGCGCATTCGTTTCTCGACATTTTCTGCGTCGACCAGGCGCGGCTGCGCGAAGACGAAGTCAACGAGGCGGCGCAACCCGACGCCGACGACACGAAGCGCGACACGCACGCGCATCGCGCGCAACGGCGCTGGCGCGTGCTGGCTTCCGAGCTGTCGAGCGCGTTCTCAGGCGGCGAGCGTCTTGCGACGCGGCGCGCCGCATGGTGGGGACTGGCGGGCGTCGTCGTGGTGATGGGAATCGGCGTCGCACTGTATTTGAGGGGCGCATCGGAACGCGAACTGAAGAATCTGCTCGCGTCGGGCGACTACGAGCAGGCATTGACCGTCGCGAACGACGACGTCAAAAGCCACCCGGCGGACGCGCATCTGAAGGCGCTCGCCAGCGAGGCATTGCTGAAGGCGAAGCTGCCGGACTGGCTCGCCGCGCTGCAAAAGCGCGAATTCGATCGCGCGGACACACTGCTCGGCGACATGAAGTCGCTGAGCGCGGCGAATCCGGACGGCGCGTCACTCGTCGGCGAACTGAAGTGGGTGGGCGATCTCGAACGCTTCGTGGTCGGCCGCGGAGGCCCGGATGCGCCCATTCGCATCTATGCAGACGAATCCAGAATCAGCGATCTGCTGAAGCGTTGGGAAGACGATGCGCGCAGCCATCAGCGTGCGCTCGACCGGATCGCGTCGTACGTGCCCGCGTTCGCCGAGCCTTACGCACGGGCGTTGAGCCATCTGCGCAGGCTCCAAAGCGACGATTCCGCGTATCTGGCGGCCATCGACCGTCTGAACACGACGATCAACACCGAGCTCGCGCGCGACAAACCCGACGTGCTGCCGCCTGTACTCGACGATTATGCGCAGCGCTATCCGCGTCTGGCGGGTCTCGATCGCGTGCGCGAGGACCTGCGCCAGTACACCGAACTGCTGAACGACGCCGTCGCGCGAAAGCTCACCCTGTTGCTCGCGTCGCTCAAGCGCGCGCATTTCACAACGCCCCCGTTCCAGGCGCAATTCGAGCGGCTTGCGGCGAGCCGTCTGCCGTCCACGGATGTGATCGAGCGACACGATGCGGTATCGGCAGCATGGCAGCACGGCGACGGGCTGCAGGCGCTGGCCGGTTTGCAGGCGATGCCGGCCGGCCCGTGGTCTGATGTGCTGGCAGCTGAGCGGGCGCACAAGAAGGCTGTGCTGGACCAGTTCGCCGATCTGCAGAAATCCCGCGGCACGAAGGGCTATGACGAGCGGCTGTTGTCGTTCTACGCCGTGCTGGATCCGACGGAAGACGCCTGGTACATGCATGCGATCGAAGCGGACGTATCCGCGATGCGCGACAAGGCGCTCGCGCGCGCACAGGATCTGTTGACCCGTGCGCAAGGCGAGTGGCGCCAGTATCGGGCGAACGGGGCGATCGGCGGCACACAGCGGCTCGAGTCGGGCATTTCGGGTGGCTTCCGCAGCCAGGCGCATCTTCTGTCCGACGCGCAGTCGCTCGCGCAGCAGGGCATGCGCATCTACACGCAGCTGAAGGCCGATCATCCGTCCGACTGGGACGCGCTCGTCGCCGACATCAACGCCGAAGCGGATATGCAGCGCCGCTCGTTGCAGGAACTGCGCATGGTGCTCGAACCTGAACTGTTGAAGTCGAAGCTGGCACTCATTGGAGGCGACAGCGGTGAAACGCGACAGTCACCCTAAGCCGCTATCCGAGGCGCTGGAGGACCACAGCGCCGAAGGCATCGCGATCCTGATGGCCGAACCCGTCAAGCTCGCCCGCGCGCTGATTCTGGCGATGGCGGGGCTGGTCGTCGTCGGGCTTCTCTGGTCGTTCGTCGGCCGCGCTGATGTGATCGTGAGCGCACCGGGCACGCTCTCGCCGGAATCGGACGTGCGGCGCTTCTACGCACCCATCGATGGCGAACTCGCCGACGTTTATATCGCGGAAGGTCAGCCCGTTTCGAAAGGCGACGTGCTCGCGCGGCTCAATGCGCGAGGTGCCATCGAAGCGGCCAGCAACGCGCTCCAGGCGCAACTGAAGCTTGAAGATGCCGAGCGCGAATGGAAGCAGTTTCCCGAGAAAAAGGCGCTGATGCAACGTAAGGTGGCGGCGTTGAAAGAGCAGGTCGACGTGGAAGCGCGGCAGCACGAAACGCGCGTGGCCGAAGGCACCACGAAGCTGGCCGAGGGTCAGAAAGCCGAACTCGACGAAGCGCGCAGCATCCTCGACAACGCACGGCGTTCGCGCGATGCGGCGCGCCAGGAGCTGGACAGCTATTCGCGCCTGTTTGCCCAGCCAGGTGGTGGCGGCATCGCGGAGCTTCAGGTCGAATCGAAGCGAACCGCCTATCTGGCGGCAGAAAACGCGTATCGCGTCGCGCAGTCGAAACTCGCTGAACTGGACTTCCGCCTGAGCCACGAATATACGCAGGCGCATGCGCAACTCGAAACGAGCGGGCAGGAAACCACCAATCTGCAGATCCAGTACGACGCCGCGGTGCGCGAAATCACGACCACCGAAGACAAGTTGCGGTTGCAACTACAAACGGCGCGTCTCGTGGCCGACGCCGCCGCGCGCATCCGCTTCGAGAATATCGACAAGGACAATTTCCTGCTGATTCTCGCGCCTGCTTCGGGTGTGATTACCGAGGTCACATCGACGCAGCCGGGCGACAAGATTCAGGCGAACGCACCACTCGGTGGCATCGCGCCTAAAGATGCGCGCCAGGTGCTGAAGATCGAAATCCCCGAGCACGATCGCGCGTTTCTGCACGAAGGCCTGCCGGTGAAGATGAAATTCAACGCGTTTCCGTATCAACGTTACGGGCTGATCAGCGGCACGCTCGCCTACATTTCGCCGGCGACGAAACCCTCGGCGGCGGACAAGCAGCCCGTCTACGAAGGCCGCGTCACGCTGGACAAGAACTACTACCAGATCGCCGACACGCGCTATCCATTGCGCTATGGCATGACGGCGAATGCGGAGATCGTCGTGCGTGAACGTCGGCTGATCGATCTGGGCCTTGATCCGTTCCGGCAGATCGCGGGCTGATGGCGGACTGATCGCGGACTGATCGAAGTGGGAAGTCGCAGTACCGAGAAGAACCGAAGGTCGTGCGTTCGATGCGCGGCCCAACCTGAGGAGCGGATGAGATGACCGCGATAGTGCGAATCGATGAAGAAGTCGTGGACGTCGCCGAATTCATTCGGTTGCTGAAACTGACTGGCCAGTTCGAGAGCCTGATCGAACAGCTCGTGCGCGACAAGCTCACCGTGCATGCGGCGAAGAAGCAGGGCATTACCGTATCGGCCGACGAAATCCAGCAGCGCGCCGACCAGTTTCGCCGCGTACGCGGCCTGCATCGCGCCACCGATATGAACCAGTACCTCGACGCGCTCAATGTGAGTCTCGACGAGTTCGAAGCGTTCATCACCGACGGGCTATATCAGGAGAAGATGCTCGACCAGGTCGGCAACGAAGCCGCGATCGAAGAATACTTCTCGCTGAATTCGCCGAAGTTCGACGCGATCGAAGTAAGCCACATCGTGCTTGACAGCGAAGGCAAGGCGAAGGAAATGATCTCGTATCTGCACGACGATCCCGACAGCTTTGCGGAGATGGCGCGTGAACACTCGATCGCGGATACGCGCGAAGCGGGGGGCGTGATCGGCAAGGTGCTGCGAGGGTCGCTCAAGCCGGATATCGAGGCGAAGATTTTCAACGCACAGGTAGGCGATCTGCTTGGACCGTTCCCTTCGCCTGACCGCTCCTGCTACGAAATTTTCGCGGTGACGGCGAAATATCCTGCGACGCTCGATGCGGATGTCGCCGCTGAAGTGCGGCGTCTGCTGCGCGAAGGCTGGCTGATTGCGCGGTCGCAGGAACACGTGATCGAGGCCCGCTAGGCACATGGACGCGCCCCAGACCACGCCTTCAGCGGCAGAGTTCCTGTCGACGGTCGAGATACTCTCGCCCTTCTCGCGCGAGGAACTCGAACGTCTTGCGGAGCACGCGCAGGCCCGCTTCTATTCGTTTGGCGAGACCGTGTGCAACGCGGGCGAGCCGGCGGAAGGCCTCTTTGTGATCCGTTCAGGTTCGGTGCGCATCTTTACGGAGGAGCACGGTAAGGAAATCAGCATGGGCGTACGCAAGGCGGGCGAAATCTTTGCCGATATCGCGATGCTGCGCGCGTACATGCATGAATCGTCGGTGCGTGCATCGGCTAAAACCGAACTGCTGTTTATCCCGCGCGGTGCGATCGAACCGGTGATCGCGGGCAATCAGGCGGCGATGGCGTTTATCGCGAGCTATGTGGCGATCAGTTCCGCGGGCGGCTTCGTCGCGCAGCTCTTCGATCTGCGCGGCAAGCTGAACAAGGCTGAACTCGAAGAATATGTGCGCAGCGTCGGTGTAAAGCGGGTCGCCGCCGGCAAGGAAATCCTCAAGCAGGACGCGCGCGATGACCGGCGTCTTTACGTCGTGCGGCAAGGCGAAGTGCGGATCGTACGCAACGAGGACGGCAACGACTACACGCTCGCGACGCTCAAGGAAGGCGAGATCTTCGGCGAGAAGGCCTGCCTGATGCGTCAGGAACAGATGGCATCGGTGGTGGCGACGACCGATACGCGCCTGCTCGTGATCCCCGAACGCACGGTCCACTTCATTCTCGAGCGCAATCCGAAACTGCGCGAGGTGCTCGACGAACGGATTCGTTATAGCGATCGCGAACTGCAACGCCAGAAGCGCATCGAGCAGCGCCGCAAGCTGCCGATGATGCTCGATCTTCACACGAAGCCCGAGTTCGGTGAAAAGGTCATCAAGCGCTTTGCGCTCGTCGAGCAGGCGGAGGAAATGGATTGTGGCGCGGCGTGCCTCGCGATGGTGTGCCGCCACTACAGCATCCCGATGACGCTCGGCAAACTGCGCGAACTGGCCAATGTGACGACGCAGGGCGCGACGCTCGATAGTCTCGCTCGCGCCGGTGAATCGCTTGGCTTTACTGCACGCGGTGTGCAATGCACGTTCGATTCGCTGCGCGGCTTCGACCTGCCGTTTATCGTGCACTGGGAGGGGTATCACTACGTTGTCGTGTACGGGCTCTCGAAAGACTACGTGTGGGTCGCCGATCCCGCACTCGGCTTCAGAAAGCTGACTGTCGAAGACTTCGAGCGCGGCTGGAGCGGCACGTGCCTCGTGTTCACGCCCGGTCCGAATCTCGTGCAGATATCGGCGTCACGTTCGCCGTGGATACGTTTCGTCGGTTATCTCACGCCGTACAAGAAGATTCTCGCGCACCTGTTTCTTGCCACCTTTGTGATTCAGGTGCTGGGCGTGATTCCGCCGCTCATCATCCAGAACATTCTCGATGGCGTGATCGTGCATCAGAATGTGAGCCTGCTGCACCTGCTGATCGTCGGCCTCATTATCTCGAACGTGTTTTCGCAACTGATGTCGACGATCCGTGCGTATCTGGCGAACTTCATGGTTCGCAACATGGACTTCGCGATGATGTCGCAGTTCTTCAAGCACACGATGTCGCTACCGTTTTCATTCTTCGCGAAGCGCAAGACCGGCGATATCTTCGCCCGCTTCCAGGAGAACCAGACAATCCGCGCATTCCTGACCGAGTCGACGGTGACCACCGCGCTGAATCTGCTGATGGTGTTCATCTACTTCTCGATCATGTTCTTCTATAACGTGAAGATGACGCTGGTGCTGATCGCGTTCGTGATTCCGATCATGGCGCTCACCGCCATTGCCACGCCGAAGATCAAGAACTATGCGCGCGAATCATTCACCGCGTCGACGGATTCGAAGTCGTTCCTGATGGAAGCGCTCGCGGGCGTCGAAACGGTCAAGGGCATGGGCATCGAGCGGCCGGTTCGCCTGCGCTGGGAAAAGAAATACGCCAGGGCGCTGGAAGTGCAGTATCGGGCGCACGCCTTCAGCATTCTCGTGGGGCTTGGCAGTCAGCTGCTGAATGCTGCGACGACGATTGCGATCCTGTGGGTGGGCGCGAATCTCGTGCTCGCGCGCGAAATGACGATCGGCCAGCTGATCGCGTTTAACGCCTTCATGGGCAGCGTGTTGAGCCCGTTGATGGGTCTCGTCGGTCTGTGGAGCATGCTGAACGATGCGGGCGTCGCGATGGAGCGGCTTGGCGATGTGCTCGATATCGAGCCGGAGCAGAAGCCGCAGGACCTCGCCTCGCGCGTGATGCTGCCGGACCTGCAGGGCGAAATCAGCCTGAACGGCGTGTATTTCCGCTACGGCGACAGCGAAAGCGCCTACGTGCTGGAGAACATCAGTTTCGATATCAAGCCGGGCGAACTGGTGGCCATCGTCGGGCGCAGCGGGTCGGGCAAGACGACGCTTGCAAAGCTGCTGGTCGGTTTCTACGCGCCTTCCGAAGGCAGGATGTCGGTGGATGGCTACGACCTCAACGTGGTCGACAAGGCGTATTACCGCGCGCAGATCGGCTACGTGATGCAGAGCAATCTGCTGTTTTCCGGCACGATCGCGGAAAACATCGCGAGCGGCGACGATACGCCGGACCGTCGTCGTATCGAGGAAGTCGCGAAAATGGCCGACGCCCATGCGTTCATCGCCAGGATGCCGCTTGGCTATGAGCAGATCGTCGGCGAACGGGGTATCGGTTTGTCGGGCGGACAGATCCAGCGGCTGTGCATTGCGCGCGCGCTGTATCACGACCCGCGTCTGCTGGTTTTCGACGAAGCGACGTCAGCGCTCGATTCGCAGTCGGAGAGCAATATCCTCGGCAACATGCACGATATCCTGAAGGGACGCACGGCTGTCATCATCGCGCACCGGCTCAGCACGATCATGCGCGCGGACAAGATTCTCGTGCTGTACGAAGGCGCGATTGTCGAACAGGGGCGTCACGAGGAACTCGTGCAACGCAAAGGTATGTACTACCAGCTCGTTCAAAAACAGTTGAGTGCGTGATGCAGATACTCGACCAGCCCGAAGAAGACAGCAGCCCCGCGATCTCGTATGCCGCATTGATCGAGAAGATCGAAATCCTGCGCTCGACGCTGCGGTGGTCGTCGCGGCTCGAACGGGCGGATATCGAGAAGCTGCTGCGGCAGGCCAACACCTTGCGCGACGAGGTCATGCAGCTGTCGCACAAGGAGCGCTTCGTGCAGGCCGCGGTCGCCGAACCGGTGCGCGTCGACCAGTCACGCCAGGCGCGACGTCAGGCTCTGCTTGAACGCAGTTTTATTTTCGAAGGCACGTTCGGCGATAACCCGCGTCTGCTGGAAGCACTCGAAATCGCGGAGAAAGCGGCGCCGACGGATTTGCCCGTGCTGATCGATGGCGAAAGCGGTACAGGCAAGGAGCTGATGGCGAAGGTCATCCACGCAAATGGCAGCCGCGCCGACAAGCCGTACATCTCGGTGAACTGCGGCGCGATTCCGGACAACCTGCTGGAATCGGAACTGTTCGGCCACCGACGCGGTGCGTTCACGGGCGCTTCGAGCGATCGCAAGGGCAAGTTCGAGAGCGCGCATACCGGCACGATCTTTCTCGACGAAATCGGCGAGTTGCCGCTGGCGGGCCAGGTGAAGCTGCTGCGTGTGCTCGAAGCGCACGAGATCCAGCGCGTCGGCTCGGATGAAACGATCGCGGTCGATACGCGCATCGTCGCGGCGACCAATCGCAATCTGCGGCAGTTGAGCGAGGAGGGCAAGTTTCGCGAGGATCTGTTTTACCGATTGAGTGTGATTCACGTGACGTTGCCGCCGCTGCGTGAGCGGCGCGACGAAATTCCGCTGCTGTTCTCCTGGTTTGGCGACGAAGCAGCGGGTGTGCTCAAACGACGCCCGGTCCGCCTGACGCCGCGACTGCGTGATTTTCTGTTGAACTACGCGTATCCGGGCAACATCCGTGAGCTGCGCAACGTGATGTACCGCGTCTCGTGCCTTGCGGGTGAAACGGCGGATATCGAACATCTGCCGGTCGATATGCGGCCCGCAGCGACGACGTCAGCGGCACACGGCAGCGCCGCGCCGCGTACGTCCGTGAACGATGGTGCGAGTGTGGCGAACCTGATGTCGCTCAGCGACGCGAAGCGGGCCGCCAGCGATGAGGCCGAGAAAGCGTTTCTCGAACGAGGCCTTCACGAAGTGGGCGGCACGGTGGCGGAACTGGCACGACGCGTTGATATGAACCGTTCGCACCTGCAGATGCTGTTAAAGAAACACGGCCTGCATTCGAAGGATTTTCGCAATCACGGCGGGAAAGACAACCGGGATGATGGCGACGAGAAGGAGGCGGGGAACGTCTGAGGCGTCGTCAACGCAAACACAAACGCGAACGCAGACGCGAACGCAGACGCGAACGCGCTGGAAAAGCAGTCAGGGTGCCGGATTCAACAGCGTTTTATCCGACGCAGCCGGATCTTCAGCCTGCACCACCACCGCCGTGATGTTGTCGCGGCCGCCGCGTGCAAGCGCAATCTCGACCAGCTCATTGGAAGCGTGCAGGCAATCGACCGACTCGAGCGCCACCAGGATTTCGTGATCGGTGACTTCGTTGCAGAGGCCGTCGCTGCACAGCAGGAAGATGTCGCCATCGGCGACCTCAATGACGGCTTCGTCGAGGTCGAGCTGGTCCATCGCGCCGACCGCACGCGTAATCATGTGCTGCGCAGGATGATTGCGCGCTTCCTCATCGGTGATATGGCCCATCAGGCGCAGTTCCTCGACCTGGCTGTGATCGCGCGTCAGTTGTCGCAACTGGCCCGCCCGCAGCAGATAGATGCGGCTGTCGCCCGCCCATAGATAACCGCAGAAACGGTCGCATGCGAGCAGCACGACGACTGTGCTGCCAATGCGTTGTACATGCCGTCGCGCCGCTTCTTCCCGTAGCTGTGTGTTCGCCACCTGCAGGCGTGCGCGTGCTTCCGCGATAAAGCGCTTCATGCTCGCGGGCGGGGAGAGCTGGCTTAATGTATCGATGACGAGCTGGCTCGCGAGATCGCCCACTGCGTGTCCGCCCATCCCGTCGGCGACGGCCCAGCGTCCGAGCCCGGACTGATCGAGGCAGGCATCTTCGTTGATCTCACGGATGCGTCCCACATCGGAACGCGCCGATGACGTCCATCGAAACTGGCTTCTGCAGGTCACGACATTTACACCGCATTGTTTTTGCTGCGAGCGTCGGGAGAAACAGTGATGTTCGAATTCGAGCCGGTGTTGTTGACGTCGACCGACTGGAACGTATTGATCATCTGGTTAGCATAGAAGCTGTTCGAGATCTCGTACAGGTTAACGGTCGGGCCGAAGCTCGGCGTTTCGCGAACGTAGGGCTGGATCCAGCCGTACACCCACGGCGCACCGCCGCCGCCCCGAATCGCTGCCATGGCCTTGCGATCGAGCGCGAGATTCAACGAGAGGTCATTCACCGTGATGGAAGCCATATTGGGTCTCCGGTTGGCCGTCTGGCACGGCCGGGTCAAAAGAAGTCTGAGCCCTTAGGCGCAAGGGTCGTGCCAACACTTCGCCGGTGCAACGTGCATCGCGTAAGCCATTGATTGTTTGAAGGTTAACTGTGTGCTCGCGCACACGGCGCCTGCATTTACCCCTCTATTCGTTGGCTTCACCCCAACAGACGCCCACCCGCACCGGTGGTCGACCCAACACCTCGAATCAGCGCGCCGGCTCTTCGGAGCCGCGTCAAAGTGGCGGTCGTGCGCCAACAGATCGAACCGGAATCTGTCGGTTATCTGCGCACATACCGGCCAGTCCGCAGCAAGCAATGTGCAATAAAATATATACAAATCAATGAGTTAATAAACATGGCCCGGTTGATGCAAAACACCCTGCAGAAGTGTTGGCCATCGGATGCAAGCGCCGCTTGCAGCAACCAGACGAAATCGGGGCAGCCATGAACAGCAACCAGCAACCGGCGAAGAGCGAAGGGTGGGGAAAGGACCCCATCGTCGTCTCGATGTCGCCTGACCTTCCGCTCAAGACCTATAACGAACTTCCGCTTGGCGCGCATCTCGTTACCGAACGCCGCGGCTATGAACATCACGGCATCTATGTCGGCGAAGGAATGGTTGTTCACTACGCGGGTTTTGCCTCGTCGGCACATCGCGGGCCGGTCGAAGAAGTCACGCTTGAGCACTTCGCCGCCGGGCACGTAGTCATGGTGCGTCCTTATCCGCACGCCCGCTACGGCAGCGAAGAAGCCGTGCGCCGCGCACGCTCCCGCCTCGGCGAAAACCGTTATCGCCTGCTGACCAACAACTGCGAACACTTCTGTGCGTGGTGCCTGCTTGGCAAGAGCCATAGCGAACAGGTGCAGACCTGCCTCACGCATCCGCGTGCCGGCGTGCGCGCGCTGGTGTGCCTCGTCAAGGCATTTGTCGAAGGTGGAAGAAACGATGCGTATCTCGCGGCCCACGCTGCCTGACGCAGTCCCGGATACGCTGTAAGGAGACCATCATGAACGCCGCAGAAAAATCGTTGCACTGGGCCGTCGACAAATGGCTGGCGCCGACGCCCGCGATGCCCGCCCGTGTCACGCGCTTTTGTCACGGCGGCGCTGAGCGGCGCCGCTATGTGTGCGTCGAGGCGTTACGCCCGGGCGGTCTGCTGTCGATCTTCTTCTTTCGCCACGCCGACGGTTCATGGAACGTTTTCCCGCCCGCCGACGCCCGTCCTGCCATGGACGGCCACCGGCTGGCGGCGTGAAGGCCGCTGCGGGACGCTGCGGGCAGCGGCTGGCAGCCCGACTGCAAGGCGGCTTATGGTGTGTGACACTGGCGGCTAGCGTACATACGCCTCGCGCCTTCGCGTGAGAGCGTGACACGGTAAAGGAAACGGCATCGCTACCATGAGAAAGGTCGCTGTCCACGCGCTGATTGTGCTTGCCGCCGGCGGCGCCATGCTCGCACCCGCGCTGTGTCGCGCCTACGAACTCGATTCGCAACTCGACTGCAAATCGAACCCGCACGACTACATCTCACAGCTCCTCAACAGCCAGTACATCGAACCCGAGCCCATGCGCGTCGAGGCGAACTCGATCAACGCCTTTCGACCCATCCGCGGCAGCAACCTGACGGCGTTCGGCTTTCGCGTCTACGCCGTGCTCGGCTATGAACGCAACGACGCGATATTCAGGAAGGGAAGCGGCGAGCCGATCAGCAATTCGGCCTATGGCGCAGTCGTCAATGGTCCCGCTGAGACTGTGGAGTCGCGTGTGCGTGCAACGGGCAGCACTGCGATCGTCAAACAGGTGGTTCCCCTGCTGATTACCGCGGTTCTGTGTGACGGGCAATAGGCTGGCTTCTGCAGTGGGCTCAATGCCCGGCGCCTGTCATCGGAATGCAGCTCAATACGAGCGTACTGCCCGCACCGGCCTCGGGGCTTACCTCGGCCGTGTGCCGCTCAGCGCTACCGCACGACCATTCGGCAAGGAAGTTTTTCTGGCAACCCACCGCAGGCTCGCCGATGCGTGAGCGGTCAACGACGTAATCGCATGCATCCCGGTTGTTGCAATGAAGGGCGAGATCACCGGTCGCGTTGCCTCGCCGCACGCCGCAGTTTTCGCCATATGTGCCTGACAGTATCCTGATCGTCTCCGCGTGGGCGGTCGCGCATGCGGACACCAGGATCATCGTCGCAATCGTCCCGGGTTTCATGATTTCGACGCTCCGTCCGCAACCGGACCCTGTTTCAGCCGATGGTCAATCTGCGCGACCTGGCGCATCGGCGCTTGCGTAACCCCGTTGATCCGCGCAAGCACGGTCGCCACGATCCGGTCGCAGTGCGCGCCACCGAATTCGAACGCGTCGCGTGCGGCGACATCGACTTCCTGCGCCAGCGCGTCGCGCAACAGGTGCTTTGCGCGGAAGTGCCGGCTGCGCACTGTCGCTTCCGGAATGTCGAGACAGTGGGCCGTCTCCTCGATGCTCATCTCTTCCACCGAACGCAGCACGAACACGATGCGAAACGCCTCCGGCAATGTATCGAGCTAACGCTCGATCAGTGCCCGCATCTCGGCGCGCGCGAGGGCTGTATCCGGGGAGGGGATCGCGTTTGAGTCTGCGTGTGCGGCCATGGCGTCAAGATCGGGTTCAGTGTTCGCATCAAACATCGGAATCACCTTCTGGCGGCGGGCAGCCCGGCGCAAACGTCCAAAGCACTCGTTGAGCACGAGGCGGGAGAGCCAGGTGGACAGCGTGGACTCGCCACGAAACTGTGCAATCGAACGGTAGGCCGAAAGATAGGCCTCCTGAAGCGCGTCCTCGGCTTCCGCGTCGTTGCGCAGTGTCGCCCGCGCCAGGCGATACAGGCGCCGGTTATGCCGGCGCATCAGCAACTCGAACGCGGAGCGATCGCCCGCGACGATACGCGCGACGATCGACAGTTCGTCGTCCATGCGAGGTGTTTTTGCTACGTCAGGGGCATTCATCGGATGAGCCTCGTCGAGGTTGTGTCATCGCACGACCAGTGTGCCACGCATGGTCGGATGGAAGGTGCACAGATACGGATAGCTGCCGGCCTTGCGCGCGACGTAATGCCATGAGGCGTTCGGCGCGATGCTGGACGAATCGAACGCTTTCGAGGTTGCGCTTGCCGTGTGCGCAAACAGATCCTTGTTAACCCAGACGATCTGGTCGCCACGGTTCACGGTCAGCGCGGGCGGGTTGAATCGCATCTGCTCGATGGCGATCACGTATGTTTCCGCACGAGCATCTGCGATTGCGCCCGTTGCCACCGCGAGACCCATGACGCATGCGCGGAGTGCGCGACGAACATCCGCAGGTGCTGCACGCCTTCGGGGACCACGCGGTTTCACGCGACGTTCAAGCACCGCTCTTCTCCAGCGAAGCCTGCAATGCTTTCGCGTGCTCGAGGTGCGCGACGAATGCCGGCCTGACCTTCACCAAGAGCGCCTTCAATTCAGCGTTCTGCGCGTCCGGGATTAACGTCTTGTCGAGCGCCTGCAGCACATTCTCGTGATATGTGACCTCATGATCGATATAGGCACGGTCGAATTGCGCTCCCTTGAGGGTGCGGAGATTCGTGAGATTCGCGTCGCCGCCCTGTTTGAGGCTCTGGCTCGTGGCGTTGTCTTCCGGCGTCACGCCGAGCTTGTGAACGAGATCGACAGCCGCTTTGTTGACGCCACTGTGATCGGCGATCATCAGTTGCGCAAACGCCTTGACGTCCTTCGATTTCGTTCGCGATTCCGCAAGCCGGCCGGCGTCGATGTCGACCTGATTGGCCGTCACAACGATCGCCGCGATCTGTGGATCGGTCGGGCCGGCGTTCTGCGCGCGAACGGTTGCGCTGGCCAGCGCCAGTGCACCGCAGAGTACTGCGCTGATGAGTTTCATGGGCCATCTCCTGTTCGAGGGCGGCGGGCCGGAGTCGACCCGCGCGCGTCGGGTCTCTTTCGACCTTCGACAGGCAATTGGATGTCGCGTGTGCGCGCGCTGTTCCCGTTTCCCGTACGCGCGCGCTTCGCTTCGACGACGCGCCGGCTACTGCTCGATGCCGCCCGATCGACGCACAGGCGGGAAGTGGCGCTTCCCTGGTTTCAGGCGCAGACGACGGAAGCGCTCTTTCTTCTGCTCTTCCTCGAAGTGTGCAATCGACGGCTTGACGAGATCGCTGCGCGACACAATGCCCACAAGACGCCGGCTTTCAAGATCCGTCACCACGGCCAGCCGTTCTAGACCGTGCACCGCGAGCCGCGTCGCGACAACGCGGCACGTCTCGTCGGCCAGTGCGAATACCGCTGAATGATCACGAAGTGCGTCGGCGAGCTTCAGGTCGAGCGTGTTGCCCGGTTCATTGTCGCGAAGCTGTTCGAGCATCGCGCGGTCCACCACGCCCAGCACGGCATCGTTCTGCACGACGGGATACGCACGTCGCGCCTGCGTCGCACCGAACCACGTGAGGAGCGCATCGCGCACGGTCAGGCTCGCAACGATGGCGTCCACCGTGCGCGTCATCACTTCGTCGACGTAATGGCGTTCGAGCGGATCGACGCCGTACTCACGATAGATGTGGTAACCGCGACGCGCGATTTTCTCGGTCATGATCGAGCGCTTCATGACGACGGTGGCGAAGCCGTGCGCGACCAGCGTGGCCGCCAGCAAAGGCAGCAATGCGTTGCTGTCGTGCGTGAGGCCGAATGCGAACATGATGGCGGTCAGCGGTGCGCCCAGCGTCGCGCCGAGCGTGGCGGCCATGCAGACGAGCGGCCACAGTGCCGGCTCGCCGCCCGGCAGCCAGTGCGCGAGCACGGTGCCCAGGCCCGCGCCCAGCGTCAGGAGTGGAGCGAGCACGCCGCCCGACGTGCCCGAGCCGAGTGCCACGACCCAGATGACCGCTTTCACCACGAGAATCGCAATCGCGACCTGCAACACGATGTGCTGGTGCAACAGATCGCCGATCACGTCGTAACCGACGCCCATCGCGCGCGGCTCGATCAGTCCGCCAATGCCCACGACAAGACCGCCGATCGCCGGCCACCACATCCAGTGAATGGGCAGGCGGCCGAACAGGTCTTCGGTCTTGTAGAGCGCCGCCGACAGACCCGATGCCAGCGCCCCGGACAGCAGGCCCGCGATCACGCATGAGACGAGCGACCAGGCGTCCGGCGGCGCGGTCACGAGCGGAAAGAGCGGCCCGGTGCCGAAGAACACGGCGCGAGCAAAGCCTGCGACAGCGCACGCGAGCGCCACCGGCAGGAAGCTGCGCGGACGCCATTCGAACAGCAGCAGCTCGACGGCAAGCAGCACGGCCGCGACCGGCGTACCGAATACGGCGGTCATACCCGCTGCGGCGCCGGCCACCAGGAGCGTCTTGCGTTCTGCTGACGTCACCTTGACGCACTGCGCAATCAGCGAACCGAGCGCACCACCGGTCATGATGATCGGTCCTTCCGCGCCGAACGGACCGCCACTGCCGATCACGATGCCCGACGATAGCGGTTTCAGCACGGCCACTTTCGGCGACATCCGGCTCTTGCCGAAGAGAATCGCCTCGATGGCTTCCGGGATGCCGTGACCGCGGATTTTCTCCGAGCCGAAGCGCGCCATCAGCCCGACGATGAGGCCGCCCGCTGCCGGAATCACCACGACCCACGCGCCGAGCGTATTGAGTGCCGGGGAGCGATCGGCGAACGAAAAGCTGCCGAAGAAAAACAGGTTCGTGAACAGATGAATCAGGCTGAGCAGCGCGAACGCGGCGAGCGTGCTGAGTGCACCGATTCCCGCTGCAAGCGCGGAAATACCGGGCAGCCGCGCATTGATCGAGAAGTCGCGCTTGTGCGTATCGTGGTTCATGACGGGTTACAAATCGATCTGTGGAATCGTGAACGCGCCCTTGAGCGACTTGAGTTCGGCACGATGCAGTTCCGCGAGCCGCGCGAGCACTTTCTCGCCCGCTTTCAGCAGATGCACTTCGACCTGACGCCGGTCAGTCTCGCTGATCTTGCGCGTCACCAGTTCCAGCGCCTCGCAACGCGAGACCAGCGCGACCACGCCGTGATGCTGCGCCTGCAACCGCTCGGCCAGTTCGCCGACAGTCGCCCACTCGCGATCCGGGTAGCCCTTGATGTGCAAAAGCAGCAGGTATTGCAGCGGCGTGATGCCTTCGCCCTGCGCGGCCTGCTCGGAAAAGCGCTCGAAGCGCCGCATCTGGTAACGAAATTCCGACAGCTGTTCGAAGTCTGCTTTCGCCAACCCGCGTGTGATGACTTTCATCCGTGATCCGCCATTGATGAAGACAGGTTAAATGGCGAATATATCACAAGGTGATACATATTTCGTCGTTAGACAATCATGCAACCTGTCTTTGCTGGGCCTGGGCCTGGGTCTGCCGGTACAGGCCGGAGATCAGGTCTGCCTGCGTGATGATGCCCGCGAGCTGGCGCCTGGCGTCGAGCACGGGAATGTGATGGTGGCCGTAATCCGCGAAGAGGGGCACCAGTTCGACGATCGGCGTCGCGGCCTCGATCGAGCAGACATCGGTGCTCATCACCGTATCGACTGTCGCATCGGGGTTGGGCGTGCCGGTGAACCAGCGCGCGGACAGGCTTTCCGTCGGGCTCTTTCGCGCGCCCGTCGGGTTGCCCGCCAGGTCCGCGCGGGTGACGATGCCGACCACCTGTCGCGCTGCATCCGTGACCGGCAATGCCTTGATGCCGTGCCGCTTCAGCAGGTTCGACGCAGCTTTGACCGTGGTAGTGGGCGAGATGCTGATCACGCTCTTCGACATCACGTCGGCGCAGAGGGTCTCGCTGAAGGTGCGTGCATAGGTGCGCATCTCGGCTTCGCGCAGCAGCGATTCCAGATCGTCCGGATCGATCGCGAGCAGCTCGCCGCGGCGGTTGAGCACGGCCTCGATGTCCGCTCGGGTGACGCCGCCGCGCGTCTGTTCGCTGGCTGTAGCCGCGTCGGTGCCCGAACGGATGTGAACGACGTGTGCTGCGTGCGGATAGCGATGACCCGTGATGGCGTGATAGACGAGCGCGGCCGAGAGCAGCGCCGCCGACTGCATGGCAATCGGCGCCAGCACGAAGCCGAAGCCGAGCGCGTGCACGGCCGGACCGCCGAGCACCGCGGTCAGCGCAACCGCGCCCGAAGGCGGATGCACGCAGCGCAGCGCGAACATCGCGCAGATCGCAAGCGAGACTGCGAGCGCAGAGGCGACGACCGGGTCCGCGATCCACTGCGCGCACAGCACGCCAACCGTCGCCGACACGAGATTGCCGCCGATGATCGACCACGGCTGCGCCAGCGGGCTGGAGGGCACGGCGAACAGCAGCACGGCAGACGCGCCCATCGGGGCGACCAGTAGCGGAATGCTGCCGACCGGACCGAGCAGCAGATGCATGACCGTGCCGGTGAAGCCGATCCCGAGCAGTGCGCCGACGCAAGCGCGCATACGCTCTTCCCAGCGGACGGTGAGATTACCAGGCGTAAAGCGGGCAAGCCAGGACAGTGTGCGAACGAGTATCGAGCGGAGCAAGGTCGGTTTGGTCAGAAGAAAGCGACGCCAGTTAAAAGAGTCGTCACCTTAAATGAAAGCTGGAATTAAGGGAAAGAACTTGTTCTCATGAATGTATGCGATCGTGATATAAATCGACGATTGCCGGAGAGGGCTGCCGGTCTGGATACCGCCGTGAAAGCGCGTCCGCGCGCGTAAGCGCACCATCTGAAGTGCCCGCGCCAGATCCAGTTACATCTCACAAGGTGATATAAGTACTCGTGGAAAACCCCATGAGGATCCGGGTTTTCGCGCACTGCGTCACCGGTTTTTTTGCCGCCGTTTTTCGCGCCCCTTCCCTATACTTCATCAACACGGCCAGCACGCAGCACGACCTGACACTCTTGCAAGATTCGGGCTCGCGCGGCACAACCGGAACGACAATCCGTACCCACGCGGGCAAAGCGCGCAGCGCTGCGCGGCTTCTGCCGGCGCAGGCGTACGTCTGGAGGGAGACGTGGGACTGCCAGCATCCGCTGCACCGGCCCCCGGGCATGTCGGCGCGCCGAGTCCGCATAGGCCGGCGCTGTTCGCCCTTTCGCTCGCTGCGCTCGGCGTCGTGTACGGCGACATTGGCACGAGTCCGCTGTATACGCTGAAAACCGTTTTCGACCCGGCCAACGGACTTCCGCTCGACGCGGGCAACGTCATCGGTATCGTCTCGCTGATCTTCTGGTCGCTGACGGTGGTGGTTTCGCTGAAATACGTGGCGCTGATCCTTCGCGCCAACAATCACGGCGAAGGCGGAATCATGGCGCTGCTGGCGCTCGCCGCTTCTTCGGTGGCAACGCGGCCGCGTCTGCGTCATACGCTGCTCGCGATCGGTGTGATGGGCGCGGCGCTCTTCTACGGTGACGGCGTAATCACACCCGCGATCTCGGTGCTGAGCGCCGTGGAAGGGCTCGAAGTCGCGACGCCGCTGCTGAAGCCTTACGTCATCCCCGTCACGCTGGTTGCGCTGATTGCGCTCTTCGTGATGCAAAAGCACGGCACGGCGGGCATCGGCGCGGTGTTCGGCCCGGTGATGGTCGTGTGGTTCGCGGTGCTCGCCGGTTCGGGTGTCGTCAACATCATGGACGCGCCGCACATCCTGTACGCGCTCGATCCGCTCGCGGGCCTCGCGTTCTGCCTGCATCATGAATGGCTCGCGTTCGTCGCGCTCGGCGCCGTCGTACTCTCGCTGACCGGCGCCGAGGCGCTCTATGCGGACATGGGCCACTTCGGCAAGCGTCCGATCCGGCTCACGTGGTTCGCCCTTGTGTTTCCGGCGCTCGCGCTGAATTACCTTGGGCAGGGCGCGTTGCTGCTCGCCAGTCCTTCGGCACTGGAAAATCCGTTCTATCTGCTGTTTCCGCAATGGGCGTTGTATCCGATGGTCGTGCTGTCGACCGTCGCGACCGTCATCGCGTCGCAGGCCGTGATTTCCGGCACGTACTCGATGACCAAGCAGGCGATGCAGCTCGGGTTCCTGCCGCGCATGAACGTCGTCTATACGTCGGCGAAAGAGATCGGGCAGATCTACGTGCCCGGGATCAACTGGACCTTGCTGATCGCGGTGGTGGCCGCCGTGCTCGGCTTCGGTTCATCGACGGCGCTTGGCTCGGCTTACGGCATCGCGGTCACCGGCACGATGCTGATCACGACAGTGCTGACGTTTTTCGTCGTGCGCTATGCATGGCATTACAACTGGTTTCTGTGCGTGTTCGCGACGGTGTTTTTCTTCATCATCGATGCGACGTTCTTCTCCGCCAACCTGCTGAAGATCGCGCAGGGCGGCTGGTTCCCGCTGGTCATCGGGATGTTGATGTTCACCGTCATGGCAACGTGGGGACGGGGCTGGGAAATGATGCTGGTCGAAGCGCGGATTCGCGCGGGCACGACGCCGCTGAAATCGTTCCTCGCCTCGTTGCTCGCGCGTTCGCCTGTGCGCGTGGGCGGTACCGCGATTTTCATGTCGACGGATCCGAACGTCGTGCCGCATGCGTTGCTGAACAACCTCGAGCACAATCGCGTGCTGCATGAGCGGGTGGTGTTTCTGACCGTGAAGAACGCGGAGATTCCGTGGGTGGCGGAGAGCGCGCGCGTATCGCTGCATCCGCTCGAATCCGGCTGCTATCAACTGACCATCACGTACGGCTTCAAGGACGAAGTCGACCTGCCACGCGCGCTCGAAGCCTGCAGGTCGGCAGGACTCGATTTCGAGCCTGCGCAGACGTCGTATTTCCTGAGTCGCGCGACGCTCGTGCCGAAGCGTGGCCAGGGCATGGCGCTGTGGCGCGAGCGGCTGTTCGCGGTGATGTTGCATAACGTCGGCAATGTGGCCGCGTATCTGAAGCTGCCGACCAACCGCGTGATCGAACTGGGCGCTCGCGTCGAAATATGTGACCCGAATGAGCCAGATCCGGCGCATTAGATGAGGTGCATGCGAAAAATCGGCCAGTACGGCATTCTGACGCGATGACCCGTACCGCTGACGTTTCGACATCCCGCCGCTCGACCTGGCTCCTTGCCGCGACGTTCGCCGTGCTTCTGGTCGTTCTGGCCCTGGCGCTGGCGTTCTGGATGCTATTGCGGGCAAGCCTGCCGCAACTCGATGGCGCGCACGCTTCCTCTTCTCCGCTGCTTTCCGCGCCCGTGACGATCGCGCGCGATGCGCTCGGTGTGCCGACGCTGCGCGGCAACGCGCGTACCGACGTCGCGTATGCGACCGGCTTCGTGCACGCGCAGGACCGCTACTTCCAGATGGATCTGTTGCGTCGCGTCGCTGCGGGCGAGATGTCCGCGCTGGTCGGGCCGGCCGCGCTCGAACTCGATCGCCGCAACCGGTTGCACCGGTTTCGCGAGCGCGCACGGAGCACTTTCGATTCACTGCCCGCAGGCGAGCGCCAGTTGATCGAACGCTACGTGGCCGGCGTCAACGACGGGCTCGCATCGCTTTCAGCGCGACCGTTCGAGTATGTCGTGCTGCGCACGCGTCCGGCACCGTGGCGTGCGGAGGACACGTTGCTGGTGGTCTACGCGATGTACTTCGATCTTCAATCGCAGGAGGTGCGGCGGATCCTGTCGCGCGCGGCGTTGCGCGACCTGTTGCGCGACCCTGTACCAGACGGTCTGCTCGCATTCCTGCTGCCGAAGCAAAGCCACTGGGACGCACCGTTCGATGATGCCGTGCCCGCGCATGACGAACCCCCAATGCCGCCCGCACTACGTCCGGACTGGCTGGCGGCCGCATCGTCGCCAACGACGCTGGCGCGTGCTGAAGACGCATCGCTGACCGCCACGGATGCGATGGCGGACAGCAATGGCTGGGTCGTCGATGGCGCGCACAGCATGCATGGCGGCGCGCTACTCGCGAGCGACATGCACCTTGGCCTCTCGCTGCCGAACATCTGGTACCGGCTTTCGCTCGCGTGGCCGGGCGCGCACGGAAAGCCAGTGCGTATCACGGGCGTCAGCCTGCCCGGTGCACCGCTCGTGATCGCGGGCAGCAACGGACAGATCGCATGGGGCTTCACCAACAGCTACGGCCATTTCATTGATCTGATCGTGTTGCAGCGCGATCCCGCCGATCCGTTGCGATATCGCGCGAGCGGCGGCACGTGGGAGCGCGCGGTTGTCCATCATGAATCGATCGAGGTCAACGGCGGGGCACCGGTCGATCTGCCGGTGGCCGAGACGCACTGGGGACCGCTGATCGTCGTCGGGTCGCGCGCGTACGCGCTGCGCTGGGTCGCGCATGACCCTCGGGCGGTCAACCTGAACCTGCAGCATCTCGAAGACACCGCGAATGTCGCAGACGCACTGCACGTCGCGCAGACGAGCGGCATTCCCACGCAGAACTTCATGGTCGCCGATGCGCAAGGCACGATCGGCTGGACGCTGGCCGGCCCGTTGCCGGAGCGGGATGCCGGGGCGCCGGGCCCAGACGGCGCGCCAGAAGACGATCTCCCGTTCGATTCATCGACGTATCGCGGCTGGCAGACGTATCTGCCGCCGCAGGCGTATCCATCGCGCGTCGATCCGCCGCTGGGCCGGCTGTGGACCGCGAACAACCGCACGCTGCCGCTGGCTGAAGCCGCGCGCATCGGCGATTCCGGCGCTGACGTCGGCGCGCGCGCTTCGCAGATTCGCGATGATCTGCTCGCGCTGCCGCATGCGGGTGAACGCGACATGCTGTCGATCCAGACCGACGACCGCGCGTTATGGATGGGCCGCTGGCGCGACATCGCGCTCGCCGCGCTCGATGCCGATGCATTGAAGGATCACCCGCAACGCGCGACCTTTCGTCGGCAGATCGAAGAGTGGAACGGCCGTGCGGCTACCGATGCGATCGGCTACCGTCTGGTGCGCGCTTTCTATTTCTCGTTGTACGACGCGTGGTTTGGCCCGCTCGACGTGCGGCTCGCGGCGATCGATCCGCAACTGGGCTATCGCGTCGCGAGCTCACGCTACGACGCGGTGATGGAATCGCTCGCCACGCATCGTGCATGGGTGCCGGCGGGTTTCGCCGACTGGCGCGCGTTCATGCTCGACCGCGTCGACCACGCCATTGCACAGCTGCCGCCGGGCACGACGCTCGACACCGCGAACTGGGGCGAGCGCAATCGCGCGGCGATCGGGCATCCGTTGGCGAGGAGCGTGCCTTCATGGGTGCCGTGGGTGCGTGGCTGGCTCAGCGCGCCGCGTGATCCGTTGCCGGGCGACATCAACATGCCGCGCGTGCAGTCGCCGAACTTCGGTGCATCGGAGCGGATGATCGTGTCGCCGGGGCGCGAGCAGGACGGCATCTTCGAGATGCCGGGCGGACAGTCAGGTCATCCGTTGTCGCCGTATTTCCTCACGGGGCACAGAGCGTGGGTGCGGGGGGACGCGACACCGTTCCTGCCGGGTGCAACGGTGCATCGTCTGGAACTGACGCCCGCCGCTCGCTGAGTGTCGAACGCAGGGAGCCGAAAGCCCAAAGCGTTTAACCGGCTTTGCCGTCCGCACGCGGCCGGCAAAGCGGTAACGCCGCACCGGGGCGTGGCAAAGATGCTGCAATGCAAAATGCGCGGGTATCCCGGCGTGTTGTCGCCGCTAAGGACTTCATCTACTTGTTCATGTCTTCCTTCGACTGCATGCTTTTGGCGTCGCGCCGTGTGTCGCGGCATGTGTCGACCGCGAGGAAATGCGACATCGTGTCCCGCCCGCCCGAAACAACGCGCGTTAGCAGCAGAATCCGTATCGCGTCCATGCTGCTTTGCACGAGCCTTGTTGTGTGTGCCACCGGATCGGTTGCGCAGGCAACGGGTGAGCCCAGATCGATCGCGCTCCTCAACTGCTCGCTGATCGACGACAATGCCGCCTATAACGATGCCGACACGACCCGCGTCCAGCAGACTCGCATTGGCATGATCAGCGATCAACTCCGCGACGAACTGCGCGAACGCGGGCTATACCGCGTCGCGGACAACGCGCCTGCCGCCGATATGATCGCGTCGCATCAATCGACGCAGGACCTCAACGCGTGCAACGGATGCGAACGTGAAGTGGGCCGCAAGCTGAACGTCGATCGCGTCGGTGTGTGCTGGGTGCAGAAGATCAGCAACCTGATCCTGAACATCAATCTGCGTGTCGAGGATGTGACGAACGGCACGACCGTGTTCCAGCGCTCCGTCGATATTCGTGGCAATACGGATCTGTCGTGGCAGCGTGGCGTGAAATCGCTGGTCGATCTGCTTGCTGCGGAAGGTCAGTAGCGGATAAGCGCTGTCGCTGTTGCCCCGTCCATTTGCCCAGATCGAAGCCGGCGCCGAATTCGGGAAATTCTCCTGCCCGCATTGATTGCCAGACAAAGGGCCAATGAGCTAAGTTGAGTATCGGGCTTCCGTTAAGTAAAACCCGAAGTAAAACCGGAGCAAAACCCGAAAGCCCGCACGTCAATAGAATGCCGGAGACAATCATGCGTTTTAGACAAACGGCGGCACATCTCGCGCTTTTATCCGCCATTGGGGCGACCGCAATGGCCGCGGGCACCGCGCTGGCCGCCACGCCGATGGCTTATGTGACGAGCGAGACGGCTGGCGTCGGCGTCATCGATCTGGACCAGATGACGCTCCTGAACACCATCTCACTCGGCGACGATGGTCCCCGAGGACTCAGTCTGACCGCTGACGGCAGGCATCTGCTCGTCGCGAACAAGAAAACAGGCGATCTCGCGGAAATCGATACGTCGACGGGCAAGGTCGTGCGGCGAGCGAAGATCGGCAAGAATCCCGAGTTCGTGCGCGTGCATCGCGGCTACGCGTATGTGACATACGAGCCAGGCGAAAGCAGCGGGCCGCCGGGGCCGCCGGCAGCGTCAGGTACGCCGGGTGCATCGGGACCGCCGGAGCAGCACGGGCAGGGCGGCAAGGATGACGACGAAGGCAACTCGCCGCCCGCCGAAATCGCGATCGTCGATCTGAAGACCCTGAAGGTGATCCGCTCGGTGAAGAGCGGTCACGAAACCGAAGGCGTCGAGTTCTCGCCGGACGGCAAGCTGCTGCTCGTGACGAATGAAGGTGACGATACGGTGTCCGTGTATCGCGTCGGCAGCGGCGCGGCGGTGCGTACCGTAAAGTTGGACAAGGGCTCGCGGCCACGCGGCATTCGCGCGTCGCCGGATGGGAAGCAGTATGTCGTCACGCTGGAGAACACCAACAAGTTTGTCGTGCTCGATGCGGGTGACCTGAAGACGGTGAAGACCGTCGACACGAAGCTCGGTCCGTATGGCGTCGCGTTCGATCCGTCGGGCAAGCATCTGCTGGTGGCCGCTGCACGCGACAAGACGCTCCAGGTGTTCGATGCAAAGACTTACGAGCATGTCAGCGATGCAGCAGTGGGTCAGCGTTGCTGGCACTTCAGCTTCACGCCTGACGGCTCGAAGGTGCTGCTCGCGTGCGGCCGTTCGAATGCGGTGTACGTGCTCGATGCTTCGAACTATCAGACGATCAAACAGATTGGCGAGCTGCCGCTTGCATGGGGCATCGTGACCTATCCGGCCAGTCCGGGTTCGATCGAATCGCATTGAGCGCGGGCAGGGCAGCAGGCTCACGCCACGTTCGCCACTCGCGCATAAAGCTAAAGGCCGCGACAACCGTCGCGGCCTTTAGCATTCGTTCAACTACTTCCACGCGTACCGCATCCCGACCCAGAAGCCGCGCGGCGCGCCGAGTCCGAGAAACTGCTCGTTGACCGGATTCGCCCCGTCGAACGTGTGATTCGGTCCGTTGAAGAAATTCTCGCCGACGATGCCGAACGTCGAGTACTTCTTGTCAAGCAGGTTCTTGATGCTGCCGAATATCTGCAACTGCTTCGTGACGTTGTACGTCGTATCGAGGTCGATCAGGAAATAGCCGGGAATCTTGCCGTTCACGTCCTGATTGTTTTCGTCGCCGCGGGCGAAGATGCTGCCGCGATACGACAGGTTGGTGCCGATGTTCCACTTCGCGAACGGCGAATAGTCGATCCGCAGCTTGACGGTGTTCGCCGGAATGCCTGGAATTTTGTCGCCCGATTTAACCGTGATGTTGCCGTTGGCATCCGCGCTGGAATTGCTCGCGCTGTTTTCCGTCCACGTCGAACGATAGGTCGCATCGACATAGCTGTAGCTCGCCGTGAATCCGACCGGGCCGTATTGCGTGCGTCCCGCCAGTTCAAGCCCTTGCCTGCGCGTCTTGCCGACGTTCTGGAAAAAACCGAGCGTGCTTGCCGCGCCGTTGCTGCTGACGAACTGGATGTCGTCGTTAAGCGTCGTGCTATAGATCGCGGCGCTCCATGTCGTCGCGCTGCCAATGTGGCCCCGTGCGCCGATTTCGAATGTCTTCGAGACCACCGGCTTGAGGTCGGGGTCCGCGACGAAGTTGTTCGGCAGCGAGCAGGGCGCGGCGGGATCGGCGCAGGCGAGTTCGATCGCCGTCGGTGAACGCATGCCTTCGTTATACGTCGCGTACGCGGTGAAGTACGAGGTCGGATTCCAGTTGATGCCGACAGCCGGGTTGAAGCGCGAAAACGTGTGGCTGCCGTCGAGCAGCGGCTGGATGCCACTCTCGTCGCCGATCACGGCTTTCGACCAGTTATAGCGCCCGGCCAGCGTCATCGACCACTGTTCGGTAAACGTCAGCGTGTTCTCGAAGTAGACGCCGAAAGTCTGGTTGCGCGTCTTCGCATCCGTCCGCGGCTGGAAACCGCCGATGCCGATCGTCGCGCGTGAGTCAGTGAAAAACGCATTCTGCGATTGCTGTGTGAAATGCGAGTTCGCAAAGTCTGCGGCGGCACCGAGCACGAACTGGTTGTCCATACCGGCCAGCCGGTTCAGCAGTGTAAGTTGCAGGCTGCCGCCGTAGCTGTCGGTGATGATCACCGACTGGTCGTTGGTCGCCTGAATCGTATCGATGTTGCCCTGATCGTCGACACTGCCGAAGTTGTTGTTGACGTTGCTGCTGGTGTTCGTGTTGCGATAGTGCCGGTAGTACAGGTTGCCCGTGAGTTCGACGTTCGGTGTGAAATAGTGCTCGCCGGAGAGCGTCAGGTACCCGACGCTGTTTTTGTTCGTATCCGGATACGTGTACGCCTGGCTGCGGTTAAAGAGGAACGATTTCGGAATGGTCTGCGAGCCGTTCAGCGTATTGTCGGCGCCGCCCATTGAGAGCGAAATCGTATTGTCAGAGTCGTGATAACGCAGTTTGCCGAACGCCTGGCGCAACTGGCTCGAATTGTGATCGGCCCAGCCGTTATCGTTCGTGACGTTAGCCGTGAAGTAGTAGTCGAGGTTGGAGCCAATCGCGCCACCCTGTTCGATCTGCGCGATCTTGCGGCCAAATGAGCCGAAGCTGACTTCTGCGTTGCCGCCAGGGTTCATGTTGCCGTTCTTCGTCGTAATCGCGATGGCGCCGCCCAGCGTGTTCAGCCCGAAGCTCGGGTTCGAGCCGGGAATCAGCTGGATCGTGTTGATGGCGGCCTGCGGAATCAGATCCCAGTTGACCACGTCGCCGAAGGGTTCGTTGATGCGCACGCCGTCGAGAAACACCGATAACCCCTGTGGCGTGCCGAGCAGCGGCGAGGCGGTGAACCCGCGATAGCTGATATCGGCCTGCGACGGGTTGCCCTGCGCATCGGTGATGTTGACGCCCGGCAGGTTCGCCGCGAAGTAACCGGCGAGCGTGACGGGATGCTGCTTTTCGATGTCGCGTCCGCGCACGGTCTGCACATTTGCCGGTACGCGTTCGAGCGGCGTGCCGACACCCACGAGCGGTGTGGTGCCGATCACGATAATCGGCGGCAGTTCTTTCACGGCCGCTTCGGTGGCGGATGAAGCAGGAGCGGAGGGCGTGGCCTCCTGCGCCCAGGCTGCGACCGTGACGCTTGCGAGGGCGCCGCCAAAGCACAGACGCAGCGCAGCACGGGGTTTGAACCGATGCGCCCGGTATGGCTTGTGCGGCATGCTCGTCATCGTTGTCTCCTGCCGGTGCATTCGCTATCGTTGCCGGTTTCGTGTTTCGTGTTTCGTGTTTCGTGTTTCGTGCGGCTCGGGCGTTTGCGCGAGACACAGGCTCGGAACCGTACAGATAGCGTCGCACAGGGCGATCGCGAATGCCCCGGGAAGTTCTCCCGATCGTGCTGGGAAGCGTTCCCAAATGCCATTTCCGTTGCGCGCGCATGCAGTTGCATGCGGGTTCGATGAGTAGAATAGGTTGTGATGCCACCCGATCCCCTCCCTCCCTCCGCTGCACGCAACGGCGCTTCGCCTCACTCGACGGTGCGGCGCGATCTGGCGTGCGTCGCGCTGATCACTGCTGTCGCGGCGGCGCTTTGCGCGATCTTCGATTTCGGCGAACTGTTCTATCGATGGACGCGCAGTGCTGAACGCTTCCAGCTGGACGAACTGCCGCCCACATTATTCGTGCTGGCGAGCGGCCTCGCTTGGTTCGCGTGGCGGCGCTACCGCGAATCGCAGCGCGAGTTGATTCGAGGCCGGGCGCTGGAAGAAGAAGCGGAACGGCTCCTCGCCGATAACCGCCGGCTTGCGAGTCAGGGCATCGATACGCAGGAAAACGAGCGGCGTCATCTTGCACGCGAACTGCACGACGAACTCGGGCAGTACCTGAACGCGATTTCACTCGACGCGGCCCGTATCCGCGATCTGTCGGCGGAGCGCGAACCGGAAATCCACCGGGTGTCGCTGACGCTGATGCAAAGCGCGCATCACGTGTATCGCGAGATCGGCGGCATGATCCGCAAGCTGCGTCCCATTGGACTCGATGAATTCGGCCTGCCGGGTGCACTGGAACATTGCGTCGAGGGCTGGCGCGAACGGCTGCCGGGCGCGTCGTTCACGTTGACGGTAGAAGGCGATTTCTCTGCACTCACCGACGCGCAGAACATCACGCTCTACCGTCTGGTGCAGGAGGGGCTGACCAACGTCTCGAAGTTCGCGCGCAATGCACGGGTGGAGATCTATCTGGTGCGCACGGTGGGCGAGGCCGGCGAGATTGTCGTGACGATGGCCGACGACGGTCCGGGCGTCGATCTGTCGATTCCGCGCAAGGGCCTGGGCCTGATCGGCATGCGCGAGCGCGTCGAGGCGCTCGGCGGCGAGTTTCACATCGCGAGCCAGCCAGCAGGCGGCTTTCTGTTTTGCGCGCGTGTGCCCGCTCAGGCGAGCCGCGTTGGGCCGAATGGGCCAGGCGTTCCTGCGGGCGCAGCGGCGAATTCGGAAAAGTGAAGGCCGAGGCGGTTCGCCATCTGCGCGAGCTGCACGCCATTGTCCGCGCCGAATTTTTGCCGGATCACCGACTGGTGATTGGCAACCGTCTTCTGGCTCAAGCCCAGCCGTTCGGCGATGCTCGGCAGCGTGTAGCCCTGTACGAGCAGCCGCAGCACCTCGAATTCGCGCGCGGATAGCTGCCGTCCGGGTGGCCCTTCCTGGAACGTCGTACGCAACGCAAGCGCCTGCGAAACATCGGCGCTCAGATAACACACGCGTTTAGCCACCGACCTTACCGCTTCCACGAGCACATCCGGCGCGCTCGCCTTCGTCACATAACCGCGCGCGCCGGCATCGAGCGCGCGACGCACGAAAAGCGTCTCCTCATGCACGCTGAAGATCAGCACGTGCGCATCGGGTTCGCGCGCGAGCATGCGCCGCATCGCCTCGATGCCGCTTGCGCCCGGCAGCGCAAGGTCCATCACGACGACATCCGGCTGCAACGCGCAGAAGCGCTGATAGGCCTGCGCGGCGTCGCCGGCCTCGCCCGCAACCTGCACATCGGGACTGAGTTCGAGCAGCCGGCGATAACCTTCGCGAACCACAGCGTGATCGTCCACCAGCAGGACGGAGATGGGGGCGGTCGTCATGTGCGCTCTCCTCGACGGATCGGGCGGTCCGGTGGGTGGCCATCGCCTGCCAAAGCGGGTTGTCCTGCGGGTTGTCCCGCGAGCTGCCGTGAATTGGCGTCGTTGCGGAACAGCACGGGCTGTTCGTTCGTGCGATCGTCCGGCGCGCGCCTTGCCGCAGCACGCACGATCCGCACCACACGCTCGTGCTCCGGCGACTTGTCGCAGACGGGATCGGCGTTCGCCGGGTCGCCCGTCAGCAGATACGCCTGACATCGGCAACCGCCCAGGTCGCGCTCTTTTTCATCGCAACTGCGGCAAGGCTCCTTCATCCAGCCAAAACCGCGAAAGCGGTTGAAGGCGTCGCTGTCGTACCAGATCTCGCGCAACGGCATTTCGGTGACAGCTGGGAACGTGAGACCCGGCAGCGAGCGCGCGGCATGACAGGGCAGTGCCACGCCATCCGGCGCGATGCCGAGAAATACCGAGCCCCAGCCATTCATGCAGCGCTTCGGGCGCGTTTCGAAGTAGTCGGGCACAACAAAGTAAATCGTGCAGCGGTCGCCGATTTCTTTTCGATAGCGGTTCACGACCGCTTCGGCTTCCTGCAACTGCTCCGCGGTGGGCATCAATTGCGCGCGGTTCGTATGCGCCCAGCCGTAGTACTGCGTGTTCGCGAGTTCCAGGTATTCGGCGCCCATCGCGAGCGCCATGTCGATGATTTTATCGACGTGGGGCAGATTGAATCGATGCAGCACGCAGTTGAGCACCATTGGAAAGCCGTGCGACTTGATCGATGCGGCTACACGCTTCTTCAGATCGAACGTGCGCGTGCTGCTGAGGAAGTCATTGAGTTCCTGCGTCGAGTCCTGAAACGACAGCTGGATGTGATCGAGTCCCGCCGCTTTCAATGCATCGAGGCGGGCGTCGGTCAGACCGACGCCCGACGTGATCAGATTCGTATAGAAGCCGAGTTGCCGCGCCTCGCCGACCAGCACTTCGAGGTCGTCGCGCAATAACGGCTCACCACCTGAAAACCCGAGCTGCGCTGCGCCGAGCGCACGGGCCTGACGCAGCACATCGATCCACTGCGCGGTGTCGAGTTCGTTGTGGTGATCCGTGTAGTTCGTCGGGTTGTAGCAGAACACGCAGTGCAGCGGACAGCGATAGGTCAGCTCCGCCAGCAGCCACAGCGGCGGCGCGACCGCAGGTGCGCCCGCTTCGGATAGTGCTGCGGTCTGCGCGATCGTGTCGGGACGGGAAAGGTCGGTCATGCTGTCTATTCCAGCCAGCCACGCGTCAGCGCGTGGTCGACGAAGGTCTGCACTTCGGGTGCGAGGCCGGTTGCGTTGAACGCCTGCTCAAGGTCGGCGACGAGCGTCGGCAGATCACGCGTGCCGTCGCACCGCAGCAGGATCTGTGCGGCGCTCGGGTTCAGTTTCACCATGCCCTCGGGGTAAAGCAGCACGTGCGCATCCTGTGCTGGCTCCCATTGCAGGCGGAACAGTTTTTTCAGCCGCGGATGCCATGCGTTACCCGTGGCCTGCATGTCGTTCGCTGAGGAGGCGTTGTCGTTCATGTCGGGAAGGCCTTTTCGATGGCATCCAGCATGCTCCACAGGATGTCGAGCTTGAATTGCAGAATCTCCAGCGCGCGTTCCTGCTGCTCGCGCGTCTTGAAGTAATCGAGCGTGACCGCAAGACCGTGCTCCACGTCGCGCTGCGCGAGCGAGATGCGCGAGCGGAAATACGTGAGGCCAGCGGGCTCGATCCACGGATAGTGTTCAGGCCACGTCGCGAGCCGGTCGCGATGAATCTGCGGCGCAAAGATCTCGGTCAGCGACGAACACACCGCTTCCTGCCACGGCGCGCGTCGCGCGAAATTTACGTACGCGTCCACCGCAAAACGCACGCCAGGTGTGACGTGTTCGAGCGACCAGAGTTCGTCGCGCGTGAGGCCGACTGCGTCGCCGAGACGTGCCCACGTTTCGATACCGCCTTCGTCTTCGCCATAGCCGTCGTGATCGAGAATGCGCAGCACCCACCGCCGACGCGTTTCGCGATCCGGGCAGTTCGACATGATCGCGGCGTCTTTTAGCGGAATGTTGATCTGGTAGTAGAAGCGGTTCGCGACCCAGCCGCGGATCTGCTCATGCGAACAGCCGCCGCCGTTCATCTTCACGTTGAACGGATGATGGATGTGATAACCCGCGCCTTTCGCGCGCAGCTGCGCTTCGAATTCCTCGCGCGACCAGGCGGGCTTCGCGTTGGCGTCGTGCGTGGCGTCAACGTTTCTGCTGGAAGGGAAGGGCACTGTATTCACGGGCAGGTCTCCATCAATCGGTTCACGTGTCATGCGTCAGAGTTCGAATGCCATGCCATCGAAGGCGACTTCGATGCCGTGTTCGGCCAGCACGCGACGCTCGGGTCCATCCTCGACAAGAATCGGATTTGTATTGTTGATGTGGATCAGCACCTTGCGCACGTTGGGGGTAACGATCGAATCGAGCACGTCGATCATGCCGCCCGCGCCGGTCTGCGCGAGATGCCCCATGTCCGCGGCGGTTTTCTTCGAAAGTCCGAGCTGGATCATTTCGTCATTGGTCCAGCAGGTGCCATCGATCAGCAGCAGATCGGCGCTACGCATCGCCGCCAGCACATGCGGCTCGATCGCGCCGAGGCCCGGCGCATAGAACGCGCGCTTGCCCGTTTGCATATCGACGAAGGAGAGACCGATGTTGTCGCCAGGCTGGGGCGCCTCGCGATGCGGCGAATACGGCGGTGCCTTGCTCGACAGCGCGAGCGCTTCGATGCGTACACCGGGCAGCGCCGGAATCGAGAACCCGTCGCCTTCGAAAGGCACGCTGTGTCGCTCGACGCCGCAGTAGTGCGACAGGATCGACGTCACCGGGAAACCCGTGCTCAGGTCCTGCCAGACGACATCGGTCGTATAGAGCGGCAACGGCGTATCGCGCTCGCGCAGCATCAGGAGGCCGGTGACGTGATCGATCTGCGCGTCCATTGTCAGTACCGCGGCGATACCGCTGTCGCGTGCGCGGCGCGCCGGTTGCAGTTCACGATGCGCGGCAATCTGCGCGAGGATATCCGGCGACGCGTTGACGAGCAGCCAGTCCTCGCCATTCGCGCTGACGATGATCGACGACTGCGTGCGTGGCGTCGCCTTCAACGTGCCACGACGCGCGCCGTCGCAATTGCGGCAGTTGCAGTTCCATTGCGGAAAGCCGCCGCCCGCCGATGAACCCAGTACGCGGATTTTCATCGGGCGCCTCCATGCTGCGACACTGCATCTGAACGCATATAACGAGCCCTCATGGCAGCATCCTCGCAATCAATCCATCGCGGTCGATCAGCTGATGCTTGAGCGCACCTGCGATATGCAGTGCGATCAGCGCGATCATGGTCCATGCGCAGATTCCATGAATGCCGAAGAAGAAGCTGCGCAGGCCTTTATCGTCCCAGCCCCACTCCGGTAGCAGGATGCCCCAGAAACGCGTGCCGTATGAATTGAACGACGAGCCGAGATAACCGCTTAGCGGCATCACGATCATTCCCACGTATAAAAGAACCTGCGTAATGCGCGCGGCGGCGCGTTGCCACGCTCGCATCGGCGGCAGGGCCGGTCGTCCGACGGCCCTGCGCACCCCAATGCGGATCAGCACCAGCAGGAAAACTGTCATCCCCAGCGACTTGTGGAAGTTGATCAGCGTCGCCTTGAAAGGCAGACCTTTCGGCAGGCCGACCATATACAGACCGACGCCCAGCATCGCGATGATGATGAGGCCGATCAGCCAGTGCAGCGCGATCAGCGATGGCGCAAAGCGCGGCCCGTGCGCACGGAGATTCCGTGTTGCACCTGGCGAATGCGCAGTGTTCATGCCTGCCTCCATTTGTTCTTCTTGGACGTCGCCTTGACGAACGCGTCGCCCACTTTCTGTTTGTTCCTGTCGCGCGTCGGGTGCTATCGGGTTTTACCCAGGGCCCGGCCGTTCCACCTGATCGTCGTCGACGCTACCGGACGATCAACAGTTCGCCCCTGCCATCCACCGCCAGATCGCCCGCATAGCGCCGCGGTAATGCTGCGCTGCGCAACGCCGTCGAAAACGGCGCGATCTCCTGCGCGAACGAACGCACCAGCAGTGACCAGAAAACTTCGAAGCCGCGTCCGCCCTCGGTGAACGTCGGCGGCAGCTGCGCGGGCGTTTGCATCAGCAGCAGGGTCCCGCGCCGCATCCCATAACCGTAGTGCGCGCCCGTGTGCCCTGCAATGCCGACGGTACCCGCCACCATCCGCGACGCCGCGCATTCGCCCGCATCGCCGCCGACCAGCACGAGGCCGCGCCGCATGCGGTCGGCAAGGCGCGCGCCCGCATTACCATGGATCGTCAGCGTGCCGCCCGTCATGCCTTCCATGTCGCCCGGCAGCGCGCCCGCAGCGAAGTCGCCGCTGTGGCCCGTTACCGTCAGGCGCCCGCCGCTCATCTCGCAGCCGGTAAAGCGGCCCGCATCGCCTTCGATACGCACTAGGCCGCCGTTCATCCGGAACCCGGTGTAATCGCCGCACGAACCGTGCAAGGTCAGGGCGCCTTCCGCGAGATGCGCGCCGACATGGTCGAGCCAGCACGCATCGCCTTCGATTTCCAGCGCGACGTGTTCGCTGTCCGCGCGCGCGAGGTCGAACAGATCGCCGACCACGCAGGTTTCGTTGCCGGCGGGCAACCGGATGCGGGCAACTTCCGCGACCGGCAACGCGGCGAGCGCCACGGGCAGCAGGCGCGCGGCATCGACCCGAAAACCCGGCGCGTGCTTTACGCGCAGCGTGGTCGTGGTCGCGCTCATGCGGGGCTCCGCCCGGCGGCCGTCGCCAGTTCGCGCAGATGAAAGTGATAGGGGCCGAGCTTGCCGCCGTAGTTGCCCGCCGAAATCCGCAGCACGCCGGCAGCGCGGCCGCGCGCGGTGGCGGCCGTGATGCCGGCCGCCATCGCCGCGCCGACGTCGCTGTCGGTCAGGCCGTCGATCACGATTTCCATCACGCAACCCACTTCCGCCGTCAGCTCGCTTTTTTTCGCGAGGCCGGTGAGGGTGGGGCAGAACGCGTCGTTGGTCGATGCCGTTGCGCCCGCGTATTTCGAGCCGATCTTCGAGCCGGAGCGCACCACGCCACCTGGAAACGGCATGATCACGTTCGGCAGCGCCCGCATCGCGGCGGCGGCGGCTTCGGCGGCGGCGAGCGCGGTGTCGATGTCAGTGCCGAGCAGCAGCAGATTGCCGCCGCCGACCGCTTTCACCGTCACCGTCGTTTCCTCGCAGACGAATTCGCCGTCCATCACCGGCACGCGCCAGTAGCGCGTGTTGCCGATCATCTTCGAAATCTGCCAGCCGTCGCCGAAGAAACGCAGATTTTTGCCGAGCGCAGCGGCGTCCGAGAGCGGCGCGCGGCTCGTAGCGGGGTCGATGCCGCTATAGATCGCGGTAGTCGGGCACGTCAGCACACACTGGCCGACGCGCCGTTCGATCTGTTTTGCCAGTTCCTTCGACGACACTGCGAACAGCAGCACCGCGATACCGGGCCGTCCGTCCGGCGTTTCGCCGCCGGTCAGTTCACGCTCGATGCCGGCCTCGCAGCCGCATCCGATCACGGAAGTCGCGAATCCAGTCAGCGATTGTGCGGCGTACTTCGCCCAGACCGCGGTGTGCGCGGTGATGACCAGCCGCGTCGCCTTCATCGGGAACGCTTCCGCGAAGGTGTCGTCGATCAGGGTGCCGTTGATCTCCATGGGCGTTGAGGTCGAGGCGGTCGTCATGGGTTCACCGCCGTCAGGCATTCGACAGGCAGCAGCCGGCCACCGCGACAGCACGCGCAGATTTCGTCGTCGCTGATCGCGGCGTGCGCGAAGTTGCCGACGAGGTTCGCGTCGCTATACGCGCGCAGCGTTTTTTCGATGCCGCGATCGAATTCGGGCGACACGTAGTGAATGCCGCCTGTCGGTGTAGCCACTAACGTGCCGTCGCGCGCGACAATCTGGCCGTCCTTGAACACATACGCGGGCGACGAAAACATCCGCTCGCGATCCGCCGCGTCGCGATAGACAGCGATATCCGCCGCCGCGCCTTCGCCGAGATGGCCGCGATCCTTCAGACCCAGGAGACGCGCCGGACCGGCCCGCGTGATGATCGCGATTTCGTAGAGCGACAGTTCGCGTGTGAGCTCGGGCAGTGAACTCGCCACCTGCGCCTCGGGATGCAGCTTTGCGATCTGTTCGTCGCGAAAGCTTTTATCCATCAGAAGCCGGATCAGATGAGGGTAGCTCGTGAACGGGCCGCCGTTCGGATGGTCGGTGGTCATCGAAACGCGCCACGGGTCGTCGATCAGGAGAAAGATCTCCAGCCCAATGATCCATTGCAGTGCATTCACATAACTCTGCTCGCGATAGCGGAACGGCACGATGCCGCAGCCTGCATCGCATTCGATATCGCCGACGATCCACTTGCGCGGTGAAGCGAGCGGCGCGTTTTTGAACTGCATCATCGTGTCGCCGGAAGCGGTGACGGTCTGCCCGAAAATGATCTGACCCACGTCGATCGATACGTTGGGGCGCGCGTTCACGGCTTCTGCGATGGCACGTGCGCCGGAGGAAAACCTGCGCGGGCCTTCGATGCCATAGCTGTGGAACTGGATATGCGTCAGGTGGATGGGCAGGCCGTCGGCGGCGTCCATCGTGGCGATCGTGGAAGCGATATTGCCCGGCACGCCGAGATTGCTCGCATGCACATGCAGCGGATGCGGCACGCGCAGTTCGGTCAACGCGCGCGACAGGGTGCGCAGCACGTCGCGCGGCGTGATGCCATAGTGCACGTGCGCTTCGTCGACATCGAGCGAGCGCTGGTTGAACTTGAACGCCGAGATGCCGCCTGGATTCACCACTTTCACGCCGAGCGCCTTGCTCGCGTGCAAGGTCCAGCCGACGTAATCGCGCAGACGCTCGAAATCATCGCGCGCGGCGAGCATTTGCAGCAGCAGTTCATCGTTGCCGAGCATCACGTAGGCGCCGTGATCGATGATCGGCGTGTCGCCCATTTCCAGATGCGTGTGCCGTGTATTCGAAGGCATCATCGCCGGCTCGAACGCTGCGGTGTAGCCCATTTCAGCGTATCGATAGCCCGTCGCGAGCGTGCCCGGTGCGCAAACGCCGCACGACGGCATGCGCAGATAGCGGCCCTCGGTGTCCGTTGCCGATTCGTAACCGGCATCGCGGATCGGGTCGTTGCGATGATCTTCCGGCAGCAGCAGTCGCGACAGGTTCGTTTTGCCGCCGCCGATGTGTGAGTGCAGATCGATGCCGCCCGCCATCACGATCATGCCGGTAGCGTCGTAATCGTGATCGACCGTCGCGCCGGAAGTGGGTTGCGCGACGATGCGGCCGTCGCGGATATAGAGGTCGCGTCGTTCGCCGTCGACGCCGTTTGCCGGATCGTAGACGATGCCGCCGGTTAGCCGCGTGAGGCTCATGGCGCGCTCCGCTTGACGTCGTTCAGGCCTTCCGCAAGACGCGCGGCGATCGTGGCGACTGTCGGCAGACCGGCGTCGCGGGCGGCGAAGAGCGGCACGACGACGGTGCTGTCGGTGCGGAACAGGTGGCCGCCGCTGTCGATGCCTGGCGTCGCCACAGGAACAAAGACCGTCGGTCCGCGACGGGCGCTGCCGACTGTTGCGGCCGTTGCTGGATGGCCCAGCACGATGGCGGGTACATCGGGATCGAGCGTGTCCGGCAGCGGCTGCGGTGAAAAGCTCGATATCCACAGCAACGCGTCGATCTCCCGATCTGCGAGCAGCGACCCGGTGCGAAAGCGCGTGGGGTCGTATTCGAGCGACGGCTGTTCCGCGAGACGTCCCGGCATCGCGACGCGTGTGCGTAAGGGGAATCCCGATAGCCACGTGATCGTCTGATTGACGCTCAACGCGCCATCGTCGCCGCCGAGCGGCAGGCCGCCGGCGCGCGAGGTCCGGTTAACGGCCTTGATGATGCGGTTCAGCGCTTCGATGAGCAACGCAGCGTGCGGCCCGGGCAACGCGCCGGGTTCATACACGAACACGGTGTAACGCGCGGCGTGAATGGCTTCGTTGAGCGTCGCCAGTTCGCGCGCGGTGCCGCTGCCGTCGTGTAGCGCTTCGACGCTGCGGCCCTCCAGTAATGCCGACCATAGCGCGAGCAGGTCGAACAGATCCGCATTGCCGAGGACGGATGCGCTGACATGACCGCTTGTATTTACCGCCGGATCGATTTCACAGGCGACGAATTTCAGCGTGCGTGCCGGGACGTCGCTATCCGTCGCGCCGAACGCGCGCTCGTAAAAGCGCGGATATCGGGCGGACGGCTGGCACGCGAACACCACAACCAGATCAGCGCGTGCGCGTACTTCGGAGAGTGTCGTAAAGAACGCGCCGCGATCCTGCAGCGCAAGCGTCGACGCCACGAGTGCGTCGCCATGCAGATGATCGACGATCGCGCCGCACCCGGCAGCGAGCGTATACAGCGCCCGTGCGCCCGCGATATCGGTGGCCATGCCGCCGAACAGCGGGCTGCGCGCACCCGACAGAATATCGACGGCACGCGCGAGCGCAGTGTCGAGGTCGGCTTCCTGTCCATCGATCGACGGCTTGCAGCTCGCGTCGGCTGCGCCGTACAGCGTGAGCGCCCCGGCAAGCCGGGGACAATGGGTGGCGGGCGCGCTCAGGCTGCCGTCGCTGTTCACGCCTGCCGTGATGTCATCGCAGAGCAGCGGGCAGAAAGGGCAGGTCCAGTCGGACGTGATGGACGCGGACGCGCCCGTCGGGCCGGCACTCGACGGATGGGTGGACGAACGGTGCATGGTGGCGTTTTCAGCAAGGACCGTGCCGGTTTGCGAGCGCTGCGGCGCCGCATGCGGTTCGCAGTATCGCGTGTCGAACGGATCCGCGCGAGATGCGGATCACGGGCCGTTCACATCTCGGCATCGGCGATCGTCTGCCGTGATGTGCCCTGTGCAAGGGCACGCAGAAGCAGCACGTCCGCACAGCACAGTATGTGCTTCGTTCTGAAACACTGTGTCACCCGATTGCTGCGCGCTGCAACACCCCGCCTTGCCAACGCATTACACCTGGATTGTTCCGTGCCCGCGTGGCACGGATATTGTGTCGTGCAGAGGCGCTGGGCCCAGAGCGGCGTGACGCGCGGATCTACGCGCCATACACGCCCCGGATCTCACCTGCATGGATGACCTCCCGTGACCAAGCTATTTGTGTACGAGTACCTGACCGGCGGCGGCATCGATCCGGACCTGGCCGGCGAGGGGAGTCTCGCTGACCTGAGCGCGCTGATCGTCGAAGGCCGCGCAATGCGCGATGCGCTTGTCGCCGATCTGCGCGAACTCGAAGGCGTGCACGTGACGTTCGCGAGTTCGCGCTTCGAGCACATCGATGCGTCAGTCGCGCATTGCCGCGCGGCGCCTGGCGAAACCATGAGCCACTTTGTTGCGCGTGTGGCCCGCGAGCACGATTACGCGTGGGTGATCGCGCCGGAATGCGATGGCTTGCTGCGTCAGTTGCACGATGCCGTGGGCGCGGCGCGCTGGCTTGGCTGCACGGAGCAGGCGATCGACATCGCGTCGAGCAAGCGCGCGACGGCGGCCTGTCTCGCAGCAGATGGCATTGCTGTGACGCCCGCGTTCGCCCCTGAACACGAACACGCTGCGCCATCGGAAGGAAGCGGCTGGGTCGTCAAGCCGGATGACGGCGCGGGTGGCCTCGATACGTTTCTCTTCGACCGCTTCGCCGACGCCTGCGCCGAATATCACGCACGCGTCGCATCTGGGCGCAACCCGGTGCTTCAGGCGTGGGTCGAGGGCGAACCGCTCAGCCTCTCGCTGATCTGCGGCGGGGACCGTGCTGAACTCATCAGCATCAACCGGCAGCAGATCGGCATACCCGATATGGCTTCACCCGGTCACGCTGAACGCGTGATCGAGTTCAGCGGCGTACAGGTCGACCAGATCGATCGTCGAGGCGAGCGGGGTCGTGCACTCGATGCGCTGGCGCAACGTGTTGTCGCCGCGTTGCCGGGCTTGCGTGGCTTCGTGGGGATCGACCTCGTGTGGCATCCGCAGCGCGGTCCTGTCGTGATTGAGGTTAATCCGCGTCTGACGGCGGCCTATGCGGGGCTGTCGGCGCGGCTCGGGCGCAATCTCGCGGGCTGGCTGCTGGAATCGCATGGCGTGACGGTGAGGTCTTCCGGCGTTGACGCAGCGTCCGTTTCGGCGCGCCATGCCGGGATGGGCGAGCGCAGGGTCGCGTCATGAACGGCGTGCACATCTCTTCGCCCGTTCACGCGCCGACCTTTGGCTGGGATGTAGGCGGCGCGCACGTGAAGGTGTCGATGATCGACACATCGGGTGCGTTGTGCGATGTCGCGCAATGGGCGTGTCCGCTGTGGCAGGGGCTCGATCACCTGGAGCGCGCGATCGATCACGTTTTCACACGCTGGCCCGACGCGGGCGCTGCTGCTGCGCAGCACGCATTGACGATGACGGGCGAAATGGTCGATCTGTTCGCCGATCGCGCAACCGGCGTACGTGCGTTGACCCGCGCGCTCGCGGCACGTCTCGGCCCGCAGACGCGCTTTTTCGCAGGCGCCGAGGGCTGGCTGGACGCCGCCGCCTGCGCGGACCAGTGGCGCGCGGTGGCCTCGGCGAACTGGCTGGCGACGGCGCAATGGCTCGCGACGCGCGTGCCCGACGCAGTACTCATCGATATCGGCAGCACGACCACGGACATCATTCCTGTCGTCGGCGGCCGGGTGGTGGCGCAAGGCGCGAACGATGCCGCGCGGCTCGTCAGCGGTGAACTGGTCTATCAGGGCGTGGTGCGCACGCCGCTATGCGGCGTCACGCACCAGATCCTGTTTCGCGACCAGACGACGAACGTCATGAACGAATGGTTTGCTACAACCGCCGACGTCTACCGGTTGACGGGCGAACTGTGGCCCGCGCACGACCAGCACCCGAGCGCGGATAACGGCCCGAAGACCGAAGCGGCCAGCCGCGTGCGGATCGCGAGGATGATCGGCCGAGACGCCGCCGACGCCACCGAAACCGAATGGCGGCGCTTCGCGCAGCGCTGGCGTCACGAGCAGCTCTCGACCATCGCGACGAACCTCGCACGCGTGCGGGTTGCCCACCCGGCACTGGCGGCAGCGCCACTCGTCGGCGCGGGATGCGGACGTTTTCTCGCGACGGCGCTCGCGCAGCAGGACGGGCGCGGATATATCGATTTCGCCGTGCTGGCCGGCGTGCCGCCTGCGAACGCTGAACTGGCCGAATGGGTCGCGACGTGCGCGCCGAGCGTCGCGGTAGCACTGCTGGCGCACTCGGGGGCGCGCGTGGAGGCCGCCCAGACTGCGTGAAACGGGATTGCGGGACACAACACGGAGCGCGTCGGCCCGAAGCAGAAAAGGAGCCGTCGATGGCGTCAACCTGGAGCGAGGGTATCGGTCATGTGGGTGGTGAAAATCGGCGGAAGCCTCAGTCACGACCCGCTGCTGCGCGAATGGTTGACGCAGCTTTGGGAACTCGGCGGCGGGCGCGTGGTGATCGTGCCGGGCGGCGGCGATTTCGCCGACCAGGTCCGCCAGTATCAGAGCGAGTGGCACTTCGACGACCTAGCGGCTCACAACATGTGCCTTCTGGCGATGACGCAATACGCGATCCTGATGCAGGGCGTATTGCCCGAACTGGTCCTGGCCGCCAATGAGGAGCGCATCCGCCGCGCGCTGCGTGACGGGCAGGTCGCCGTGTGGGTGCCGACCGGCCTGATGCGCGACACGCCCGACGCGACCACCAACTGGGACACCACATCGGACAGCCTCGCCGCGTGGCTGTCGACGACGCTCAACGCCGAGCGCCTGATCGTCGTGAAATCGTGTGAGGTGGAGGCGGGCACACCTTTGGCCTCGCTGAGCCTGGATGGCGTGCTCGACGCGCGCTTCGTGAACTACGTCAGCGACGCGAACTATGTCGTCGAGCTGTTGAACCGGCGCGATGTGGCACTGATGCGCGACCGGTTGCTGCACGTACCGGCCGCGTAGGCAGAGCAACGTGCGGCGGTCTGCGGGGCTTGACGCGCGTCGTCACATCACATGCGTTTCGCGCGGCGCATGATGCAGCGCCTCGGCCCACCGTGCGACGTAGCCGGGATCGAGCCGGGCCGAGCGTCCTTCGGCACACAAGGCCGTGCGAAAACCCGCGATATCCGGCTTGAGCGCGTGAATCTGCGCGAGCTGCGCCCAGCCGAGCGAACCTGCGACGCCCGTCATTGCGCCGCGCGCGGCGATCACGGAAAGGCAGCGCGCCAGCGTCGCCATGTCGACGCGGTCGAATAGCGTGCGGCCGTCCTTGCTCGCCGTATCGAACACGATGCCGGCGAAGCCCAGCCCGGCCGCATAGTCCGAGAGCGCCGCATCGACGCCTTCATCGCAGAGCAGCACTGGCACCACCGTCGCGGGCAGGCTCGCAAGATGCGCGAGGCACGCGCGCGCCGACGATCCCGCCGTGACGCCTACCTTCACATAATCGACGCCGGTGTCGCTCACGCCAATCACGCGTGCGGCGATGTCGTCGAGCGCGTCGTTCAGCACGTCGCCGATTGCCGCGCTGATCGGCTTCACCGGATAGTGCGCGCGCAGTGCCCGCACGATGCGCGCAATTTCGTCGACCGGTACGCCACCCAGCGCGCCATCGCGCGGTTCTTTCAGATCGATGAGTTCGGCGCCGGCCTGCGCGGCGTCGAATGCTTCGTCATAGGAGCGGACGCTCGCGAGCAGTGCGGTCATGGAAGTCTCCAGAAAAGGGGGGCTTTGCTGCAACGCGTCAGGCGGCGCGTGACGTATTCGATGACGGGTTCGGCGACGGGTCCGACGAGGCTTTCGATGATGCAGCCGGCGACGTGCCCGCCTGCGCGCGATAACGCGCGATTGCGTCCATCAGCCAGCCCCACGCGACGCGTTCAGCGTCGCCCGCGGTTTTGTCGATGGCGATCTTCAGATAGGCGACTTCGTTGTCCACTTTCGCGGCAGGCAGCATGAAAAGCCGGCTGACGAGAATCGCGCCTTCAACGACTGCTGCCTGGGCGCGATTGAAGCCGGGAAACGGCGCGTGCATTTCCTGGTGCACGCAACGCATGTGCAAGGCAGGGCGCTCGCCATCGTCGCGCACTTCGTCGAGTTCGAGTTCCGTGTGCGCGAGCGCGCCGTCGAGTCGCACGCTTGCCACGCGCGTAGCGGGCGATGTGGGCCAGTCAAACGCATAGCCTGTGACGCAGCCGGCGAAGACGCGCACGTCGTTCGTGAAATTGATGACAGCGGCGCGGGTGGCGAGGATGTTGTCGAGCGTGGTGGAAGGTCTGAACGGCGCGAGGATTGCGCGTCCGTCTTCAAAACGCACACCCATCGGCGCAATGTGAGGCCGGCCGTCGCGCGCCACAGTCGTAACGATCGTTTCGTAAATCATGGCGAGGAACGCTGAACGTTGCGGCGTACTACGAGCCGGCGGGGTTGCCAGCGCTGTGCTGGCTGGAGCATTGCCGCACGGCAGCCGCGCGAAGGCGGCGCGTGCGGGATTAACGGGTTGCGATATACATCGTGATTTCGAAACCAAAACGCATATCGGTGTAACTCGGTGTCGTCCACTGCATAGTCATCCTCCAAGGTTGGTTGGGGCTTTCGCCGCCGACACATCGAGCCGCGCCGGAACGGATCAGCACCGGAAATCACGCAAGCGCCGTGCCAGAAACAGCACAGTGAAGCGGACACTGGAACCTCGCTGCGAACGTCACGGGTTGCGCGGATTACTGTCGCAGAAACGCAGCAAAGTGTTTCACCATCATACGAGTTTCTGGCAGTTGTGCACGCACTGATCTCAACGTGAGCCAAAGAATCGCTTAGGGATGGCAAAGAAATTCGTGAATTCCCTTCGATGAGGGGCGCGCCTACATTGCGGACATGGACGCAGGCTGACAGCCGCCGCCCCTTCTGCTTCGCCTGGCGCGTATCCAACCACCGAGGACATTTCATGAACGACTTCAGCAAGGCCGCCATCGAGCCCGCATCGCACGAACGCAATAGAGCGGATCCGCGTTCCCGCTATGCGGCCGGTGTCATGAAGTATCGCGAGATGGGCTACTGGCAACCGGATTACACACCGAAAGATACCGACGTTATCGCGCTCTTTCGCATTACGCCGCAACCGGGTGTCGAACCGGAAGAAGCCGCGGCGGCCGTGGCAGGCGAATCGTCGACGGCGACATGGACGGTCGTCTGGACCGACCGGCTTACGGCGTGCGACATGTATCGCGCGAAAGCGTATCGGGTCGAACCGGTGCCTGCGTCGAGCGCAGCGGAGCCGCAGTTCTTCGCTTATATCGCTTACGAACTCGATCTGTTCGAGGAAGGCTCGGTCGCGAATCTCACTGCATCGATTATCGGCAATGTGTTCGGCTTCAAGCCGCTGAAAGCGTTGAGGCTCGAAGACATGCGCATTCCGGTGGCCTATCTGAAGACGTTTCAGGGACCGCCGACGGGCATCGTCGTCGAGCGCGAGCGGCTCGACAAGTACGGACGTCCGCTGCTTGGCGCGACCGTCAAGCCGAAGCTCGGGCTGTCGGGCAAGAACTACGGACGCGTCGTTTACGAAGGCCTTAAAGGCGGGCTCGATTTTCTGAAAGATGACGAGAACATCAACTCGCAGGCCTTCATGCACTGGCGCGACCGGTTTCTGTTCTCGATGGAAGCGGTGAATCGCGCGCAGGCCGAAACCGGCGAAGTGAAGGGCCATTACCTGAACGTGACGGCCGGCACGATGGAAGACATGTACGAACGCGCTGAATTCGCGAAGCAGCTGGGCTCGTGCATCGTGATGATCGATCTGGTGATCGGCTGGACGGCGATCCAGTCGATGTCGAAATGGGCGCGCAGGAACGACATGATCCTGCATCTGCATCGCGCGGGGCACGGCACGTACACGCGCCAACGCAATCATGGCATCTCGTTTCGCGTGATCGCGAAGTGGCTGCGCATGGCGGGCGTGGATCATGCTCACGCGGGTACGGCGGTCGGCAAGCTCGAAGGCGATCCGCTTTCCGTGCAGGGCTATTACAACGTGTGCCGTGCGTCGCATAACGAGGTCGATCTGTCGCGCGGAATTTTCTTCGACCAGCCCTGGGCCGGTTTGCGCAAGGTGATGCCGGTGGCGTCGGGCGGCATTCACGCGGGACAGATGCACCAGCTGATCGATCTGTTCGGCGACGATGCGATTCTTCAGTTCGGCGGCGGCACGATCGGGCATCCAGCGGGCATTCAGGCGGGCGCGGTGGCGAATCGCGTGGCGCTCGAAGCGATCGTGAAAGCGCGCAATGAAGGGCGCGACATCGTCAACGAAGGGCCGGAACTGCTCGAAGCCGCCGCGCGCTGGTGCACGCCGCTCAAGCAGGCGCTCGATACGTGGCGCGACGTGACGTTCAACTATGCGTCGACCGATACACCCGATTTCGCTGCTACGCCGACTGCGGCTTAAGCATCACTCATCGCTGGTTCGAACGAAGAGGTCCACCATGCGCATCACTCAAGGCACATTCTCATTTCTGCCGGAATTGACCGACGAGGAAATCGGCCTGCAGATCGACTACGCATTACGCGAGGGCTGGGCATGCTCCGTCGAATACACCGACGACCCGCATCCGCGCAACACGTACTGGGAAATGTGGGGCTTGCCGATGTTCGATCTTCACGACGCCGCAGGCGTGTTGCAGGAGGTGAACGCGTGCCGCAAATCGTATCCGCAGCACTACATCAAGATCAACGCGTTCGATTCGGTGCGCGGCTTCGAGACGATGCGCATGTCGTTCATCGTCAACCGGCCCACGGTTGAACCGGGCTTCCGTCTCGATCGACAGGAAGCGCAGGGGCGGGTGCAGCGCTACAGCATGAGGAGCTACGCGTCGGATCGTCCTTCGGGCGAGCGCTACGTGGATTCGCAGTGAATTTCGACGCGTGCATGCAACAGGGAGATCACCGATGACCGTCGAAGCTGAACTCGATCTGCCGGAGGCGGTGGCCAATGAGGCGCCCAATGAGCTGCCTCGCACCAGCCCGCCAGCAACGCATGCCACGGTCGACCTTGTTGGTCTCTTTCGCGATTCGGGCATCGGCGACGTGCTCGCCGAACTCGATCGGGATCTGGTCGGGCTTGTGCCGGTGAAAACCCGCATTCGCGAGATTGCCGCGCATCTGCTGGTCGAACGCGCGCGCGAAACGCTTGGCATCGCAAGCGGTGCACCGACACTGCATATGTGTTTCTCGGGCAATCCGGGCACCGGCAAGACAACTGTTGCGCTGCGCATGGCCGAAGTGTTGCATCGTCTCGGCTATATCCGCCGCAATCATCTGGTTTCGGTGACGCGCGACGATCTCGTCGGCCAGTACATTGGCCATACCGCGCCTAAAACGCGTGACGTGCTCAAGCGCGCTATGGGCGGCGTGCTGTTCATCGACGAAGCGTACTACCTGTATCGCCCCGAGAACGAGCGCGACTACGGTCAGGAAGCTATCGAGATCCTGCTGCAGACGATGGAAAACCAGCGTGGCGATCTGGTGGTGATTCTCGCCGGCTATGAATCGCGAATGGAGACCTTCTTCCAGAGCAATCCCGGCTTCCGGTCGCGGATTGCGCATCACATTACGTTTCCCGACTACGACGCCGCGGAACTGCTCGACATCGCCGAACGCATGCTGGCGACGATGCATTACCGCCTCGACGGCGCGTCACGCCTTGCCTTCAGCGAATACCTGGATCGCCGCATTCATCAGCCGAACTTCGCGAACGCGCGCTCGGTGCGCAATGCGCTGGACCGATCGCGACTGCGTCAGGCGAACCGTCTCTTTGCGGATGCGCTCAAAGGGGGCGCGCCCGCGGATGCCGTTGTGCTAACGCTGCTAACCGCCGCGGATATCCGCGCGAGCCGCGTATTTAACGGAGCAGTGGACACACCGCCCGAGCCGACCTGATTCGTTTCCCGAGGAGATTGCCATGCAGGACGGACGCACCACGCTTTCGAAGTTCCTCATCGACACGCTCGACCGCAAGCCATCTCTCGTATCGGCGGCGGGCCTGTCGGCGTTGCTGATCGATGTTGCGGCATCGATCAAGACGATCTCCGCAGCACTTACCAAAGGCGCGCTAGGCGGAAACTACGGCTCGGCGGAAACCGTCAACACGCATGGCGAGGAACAGAAGAAGCTCGACCTCGCCACTAACGACATCTTCCTGCAGCACTGCGAGTGGGACGGTTTGCTCGCGGGCATGGTGTCGGAGGAAATGGAAGAGGTCTACGCGATTCCAGAAGCGTATCCGCGCGGCGAGTATCTGCTCGCGTTCGATCCACTCGATGGTTCATCGAATATCGACATCAACGGTGTGGTGGGGTCGATTTTTTCCGTGCTGCGCGTTAAAGACGGTCAACGCGACCCCTCGATAACCGGGAGCGAATTCCTGCGCCCCGGCTATGAACAGATTGCAGCGGGTTATGCGATCTACGGACCCTCGACGATGCTGGTGCTTTCCGTTGGCAACGGCACGCATGGCTTCACGCTGGAACGTGACGTCGGCAACTTCGTCCTGACGCATTCCGATATCCGCATTCCCGAAGATACCTGCGAGTTCGCGATCAACGCATCGAACGAACGTTTCTGGGAGCCACCCGTGCGTCGTTATGTACAGGAATGCAAGGACGGCCGCAGCGGTTGCCGCACGCGCGATTTCAACATGCGCTGGATTGCATCGATGGTCGCGGAGGTGCATCGCATTCTGATGCGTGGCGGTGTTTTCATGTATCCGCGCGATTTCAAAACGCCCGCGATGGAAGGGCGGCTCCGTTTGCTGTATGAAGCCAGCCCGATGAGTTTTCTCGTCGAGCAGGCGGGCGGGCAGGCCATCACCGGACGCGAGCGGATTCTCGATGTCGTTCCGCAGAAACTGCATCAGCGCGTGCCGGTGATTCTCGGCTCGAAGAACGAAGTGGCGCGCATTGGCCGCTATCACAGCGAATACGATCGCGGCGAAGACAAGCCGTTCACGTCGCCGCTCTTCAACGAACGCTCGCTGTTTCTGCCGGAAACGCCTGCATAACGCGTTCTTCAACGGGCTTGAGCATCATACGGGCAGATAGCAGACTCAGGGAGACGCGCATGTCAGTCAGACATCCGATCATTGCCGTGACCGGTTCGAGCGGCGCAGGCACGACCACGGTCATGAAGAGCTTCACACATATTTTCCGGAGGGAGCGCATCAATGCACAGATCGTTGAGGGCGATGCGTTTCATCGCTATGACCGCAAAGGCATGCGCGAAGCGCTCAAGCAAAGCGAGCGCGACGGTGAGCTCAATTTCAGTCACTTCGGTCCAGCGGCTAACCTGCTCGAAGAACTGGAACAGCTGTTCGCGAGTTACGGCGAGGCGGGTAACGGCAAGTTCCGCCGCTACGTTCACGACGACGCGGAAGCGGCGGCATGCAATCAGGACGCGGGTACCTTCACGCCGTGGATGGATGTTCCCGAGAAAACGGACCTGATGTTCTACGAAGGCCTGCACGGCGCGGCGGTTACGGAGAAAGTCGACGTCGCGCGGCATGCGGACCTGCTGGTCGGCGTTGTGCCGATCATCAACCTCGAATGGATCCAGAAGCTGCATCGCGACCAGACGATGCGCGGCTATTCGCACGAAGCGGTCGTCGACACGATCCTGCGGCGCATGCCGGATTACGTGAACTACATCTGTCCGCAGTTTTCGCGCACACACGTGAATTTTCAGCGCGTGCCGACCGTCGATACGTCGAATCCCTTTACTGCACGTGAGATTCCGAACGCCGACGAAAGCTTTGTCGTGATCCGTTTCGCGCGGCCTAAAGGCATCGACTTTCCGTATCTGCTAACGATGCTGCACGACTCGTTTATGTCACGCCCGAATGTGATCGTCGTGCCCGGCGGCAAGATGGGGCTTGCGATGCAGCTTATTTTCACGCCGATGATCCTGCAACTGATCGATCGCCGCGCGCGCGCCTGACGAACCCGTTTCCGATCGACCTCAAGGAGTCTGTGATGGCTTTCATCGCCTTGCGTCAACTGCTGGATCACGCGGCGGAGCACAGCTACGGCGTGCCCGCATTCAACGTCAACAACATGGAGCAGATCCAGGCGATCATGCAGGCCGCCGATGCGACCCGCAGCCCGGTGATCCTGCAGGCGTCGGCAGGCGCGCGCAAATACGCGGGAGAGCCGTACCTGCGCCATCTCGTGCTGGCTGCGATCGAAGCGCATCCGGATCTGCCCGTCGTGCTGCATCAGGATCATGGGGCGAGTCCGTCGGTATGCCAGCAGGCGATCCGTTCTGGATTTACCTCGGTGATGATGGACGGCTCGTTGTTGCCGGACCAGAAAACGCCGGCCGCGTATGAGTACAACGTCGAGGTGAGCCGCCGCGTGGTGGAGGCGGCGCATGCGGTCGGCGTGTCGGTCGAAGGCGAGCTCGGCTGTCTCGGTTCGCTTGAAACCGGTGAGGCTGGCGAAGAAGATGGCGTAGGCGCGCAAGGCAAACTCACGCGCGAGGACCTGCTGACCGATCCGGAACAGGCGCACGCGTTTGTGGAAGCAACCGGTGTTGACGCTCTCGCCATTGCGATTGGCACGTCGCACGGCGCGTACAAGTTCAGTCGTCAGCCGACCGGCGATATTCTCGCGATCGACCGCATCGTCGAGATTCACAAGCGGCTGCCGGACACGCATCTGGTGATGCATGGGTCGTCGTCGGTGCCGCAGGAATGGCTCGCGACGATCCGCGAATACGGCGGCGACATTCCCGCGACATGGGGCGTGCCCGTCGAAGAGATCCAGCGTGGCATCGCAAACGGCGTCCGAAAGGTGAATATCGACACAGATATCCGTCTCGCGATGACGGGTGCAATGCGCCGGGCGATGGCATTGGCACGCACGGAATTCGATCCACGGCACGCGTTGAAAGCGGCGACCGCGGCGGCACGTGAGCTCTGCATTGAACGCTTTCAGGCGTTCGGTTGTGCGGGGCAGGCGGATCGCATCAAGCCGCTGACACTCGATGCAATGGCGCGGCGGTATCACTGAGCGCGCCAGCCAGCAGACGCTTTCACGTTTTTCACGAGGAGGGTGCGCCAGATGCGTGATGAACTTGCCGGCGTGAACGAATTCGCGGCTGGGCGTATGCTGGTGGATCAAGACGGCGGCTATTGAAGTCGCCGGTTTCAGGAGCGCACGATGGCTACCGAATCTCCCGCTGGTGAACTGGGCATGCAGGCGCCCGCGTTTTCCCTGCCCGCTACCGACGGACGCACGCTTTCACTCGACGACGTTCGCGGCGAGCGCGGCCTCGTGGTGGTATTCATGTGCAACCACTGTCCGTATGTGCGGGGTGCGCTGCCGCATCTTGTACGGGACGCACGCGAGCTGGCTGAGATCGGCGTCAACGTGGTCGGAATCAGTTCGAACGACGGGTTGACCTATCCGGAAGATTCGTTTGAGCACATGGTCGAATTCGCAGCGGAATGGAAGCTTCCGTTTCCTTACCTGTACGACGAAACCCAGCAGGTTGCGCACGCATACGACGCGGTGTGTACGCCCGAATGCTACGGCTTCGATGCGGACCTGACGCTGCGCTATCGCGGGCGAGTCGACGCGTCGCGGAGCGCGCCCGTCCCTGATGCCCGACGCGATCTGTTCGAGGCGATGCGGCAAATCGCAAAAGTGGGCGTCGTATCGGATCAACAGTATCCGGCGATGGGCTGTTCGATCAAATGGAAAATGGAGCCATGACCTTCACCGTTTCTTAAGCGTCACGCCCGGCGCGTGCCAAGCGCTCAGATCTTCTTCAGGGCGGTCAACCTCGCAGCCCCAGTCCAGCGCCGTGTCCTGATCAAAGCGCTTTCCCAGTTGCCACGCAATTTCCGCGCGCGCCAGCTGCACGCCCATATAAAACGCGTGACCGCCGTCGGCTTCGAGCTTAAGCCCTGGGTAAAGCGCATGCGGATCTTGAGCCGTTTGATGCCCGTCCCGGTTATAGACGTGAATGCCATCCGCCGCGACCTGTACACGAAAATTCGGATCGCGCACCGCGCTCGCCACCTCGTCGATTTCGTGCGCGTCATACGGAAACGGTCGCTTTGCGTGTAGCGCGGAAAGATCGCCTGAGATGCCTTTGGGCAACACCTGCGCTTCACGCGCCGCGTGCATCACGCGTCGCGCGACGTCCGCTTCGCGTATCGCCCGCCGCGCGTGCAGGCTGACCGAAGTCGTCAATACCGCGCTCACGCGCAACTCCGCGGCCATGCCCAGCAGCACCGCATTGATCCCGCTCGTATCCGCTTCGGTGAGTTCTGTGACGTTGCCGATGCCCATCATGATGCCGATCTGCGGATAACGCTCGCGCAACCCGACATAGCGCGCGATCGATGCCGCGAGCCCAAACGGAATTGGATCGAGAATCGGATCGGCGAGAAACGCGCGGCCGCGCTGGCTCATCGCATCGATTGCCGCATCGAGCGATGCGGGATCGCGCGGCTCGCGTGCGACCAGAATGGGCGTTGAAGGCACTTCATCGGCGATCCACAGCGTATCGAGGTTCAGACTCATCAGATAGTCGGCGCCCGCACGGCCGCCACGCACGAGTTCGTCGGTCTGCATCGAGTCGACGCTCACGCGATAGCCCTGTTCCTTCAGCATCCGCACAGCGTCGTCGAGATGGGGGAAGGGCGTCTCAGGCAGGCAGCCGATATCGATCACGTCCGCGCCCTGATCCGCATAGAGCCGCGCGCGGGCCGCGATGCCGTCGAGATCGAGCCGCGGCGCATCGACGATTTCCGCGAAGATCTCGGTCTCATAGCGCGACAGATCGAAGTGCTGTGCTTCGCGCCCAAAGAACTGCGGCAGATCCTTCACCTCGTCAGGGCCGCGTTCGACCGGTACACCGTAATGTGCGCGCAACGCATCGAGGTCGCCGCGACATCGCCCCGGCACGATCATCCGGCTCGCGGAGAGCGGGGTCTGCACACGACGCAGAATCAGGTCGGTTGTCATCAAACCCGCGACCTGTAGCCCGATTTCGCGGATTTCCCACGTGAACGGCGTGGGCGCCATGCCTTCCAGCACCTGCTTCAGGCTTTTCTCGGCCAGTCTGCCGGTCAGGAAGACGATGTGGTCCATGCAAGCTTAAGGTTGATCAGCCGTTGTTCGAGCGCCGCCTTGAGTTCATCGAGCGAGCGCGCCACCGTCGTGAATTCGATCCGCGCGAGCCGCTCCACATTCTCGAGTTCGATCGCGCGTGGGCGCACCTCGACCCATTCGTGCGGCGTCTGCGTAATGACACTCGGTGCCGTATCGCACGCGAAAACAATGCCAGGTACACATTGCTTGCCGGCCTGCGCGAAGAGGTTCGTCGGCAACGTATCCGAAATGCCGAACGCACATTTGGCGACCGTGTTGCTCGTTGCGGGCGCAATGATGACCGTGTGGTATTCGCCGTTATAGATCATGCCGACGGGCACGCTGCTCGCGCTGTTATCACGTACCACACGAAAATGCTCACGCAGCTTCGGAATCGTCCAGCCATAGAGCGGCAGCACTTCCTCGCCGGCCGCTGACAAAAACAGGTCCACGCCCGGCAGTTTCCGGGCGAGGTCGATCGATTCTTCGAGCATGTGACCCGAGCCGGTCACGCACCACGCGAACCGCGCGTCGGGCTTGAACTCGTCGAGCCGGCGAGCGGGCACGGGTGCATTCATGTGTCGGCGGGAGGCGGCGAGCCGTCGTGAGACAGGCGGATGTGCAGTCTGTGCATCTTCCGGTACAGCGTGTTACGGCTGATGCCAAGACCTTTCGCGACGTTGCTGACATTCCAGCGATGCTCGTCAAGGAGTGCCAGCACCGTTTCGCGCTCTTTCAGCTGGATTGCGTTGAGCGTGGAGATGTCCGCCTCGTCGGCAAGGTGGAAGGGCGCGGCGGCGTTCGATACCCCCGACCCGCGCGCCACGCTGGCGGCGCCTGTTATACCTGCGGTGCCCGTCGCGCCGGATGCACCGCGGCCGATATCCACCGGCAGGTGCGCACAACGAATTTCCGCGCCGTCGCACAACGCCATGGCCATCTGCAGAACATGGCGCAGTTGCCGGATATTGCCCGGCCACGCATAGCTCAGCAGTGCACGTTCAGCTTCTGCGCTGAGCGCTGGCGGATCGTCCGCTTCGCTTTCCAGAATATGATGGATGAGCGCAAGCGCATCCGCGCGATCGCGCAGCGCCGGAAGGTTAATCTCGATGCCGTTCAACCGGTAATACAGGTCTTCGCGGAACTGGCCGTTTTGCACGAGTTCCATCAGATTGCGGTGGCTGGCGCTAATCAGCTGGAAATCGACCTTGACGGTGACTTCCGCGCCAAGCGGTGTGACTTCCTGCTCCTCGATCACGCGGAGCAGCCGCGCCTGAAGCGCCATCGGCATATCGCCGATTTCGTCGAGAAACAGCGTGCCGCTGTTCGCCTGCACGATCTTGCCGCGTCGTCCCTCACGCTGCGCGCCGGTGAACGCGCCCGCGCGATAGCCGAACAGTTCGCTTTCGATCAGGTTCTCCGGCAGCGACGCGCAATTCACTGCGACAAACGCGCCCGCGCTATTCGGGCTGATGCTGTGCAATGCAGTCGCGAACACTTCCTTGCCGGTTCCTGTCTGCCCGCGCAGGATGATCGGAATCTTTCGCTGGATCACGCGCGCGGCGAGCTGGATCTGCGAAGCGATGCCGGGATCGCCGAACTCCAGATGCGAGAGTTTGTCGAGACGGCTGGTCTGGTCGCGGGCGTCGCTTATATTGCGCGTATCGCGGGCATTGCGGTTATCCCTGATATCGCGCTTGATGCCCCTGCTGCGTGCCGCGGACGAAAAATCGCGCGCGGTCGGATCGGTCATCAGGATGCGCGTCGCCGTGTCCGTGGCGTCGCGCGGCGTCTGCGCGATCAGGAAGAAGCGGTTATTGGCGTTCGCGCTGTACACGGTCACCGGATGGAACGAACCGCGGATGCTGCGCGCGATCATGTCTTCGAGCGACGAGTTGAACGCTTCCTCGATGCGTTTGCCGACCAGTTCCGCGTGCGAGCGGAAATCGAGCTGGAAGAGGGCGCTGCGGCTCGCGGCGAGTACCACGCCTTCATCGCTGACCGCGAGCTTGCCCGCGTGCAGCGTGCCGACGAACTCGGGGCGGCTATGAAAGTGGATCATGTGCGCGCGACGGTAACGCGCGTCGATCAGGCGGTTTTCGATCATCTGCCGCGACATGCCGACGAGCACCAGCGAATGCTGCTGCAACAGCTTCGAGTGGCTCGTGACATCGAGCACACCCGCCACCACGCCGCGATCGTCGAAGATCGGCGCAGCGGAGCACGTCAGCGACGTGTAACGCGGATAGAAGTGTTCATGCTGGTAAACCGCGATGCATTCGCGTTCGGCAAGACACGTACCCATGCCGTTCGTGCCCGCTTCGCGCTCGCTCCACAACGCACCGACGCGCAGACCATCCGCGGCAACGGCTTCGCCGAACGGCACCGACGACACCTGATGCACGATCACACCTTCCGCATCCACGAGCACGACGGCCAGTTCGGGATCGGCGAGCTGCTGATACAGCGTGGTCATTTCGAGCTTCGAGCAGGCGATCAGGTCGCTCGCGGCTTCGCGTCGCGCGACCAGTTCCTGCTGCGTGAGAATGGGCGGCATCACGAAATGCGCGGGATCGAGCCTGAATTCGTTCAGGCAGCGCGTCCATGACTGGGCCACCGAGGCGCTGGTGGGCCGCGTCGCCAACTGGTTGTTGACGGTACTGAGTACTTCCCTGACATGCGCATTGATGTCTGCAAGCGACGACATGGGGCGTTGTCTCCGTGGCGTCCGGCGCATGCACCACAAGGTTCGTGGCGCCTCCCCGGCGCGTATCTGTGTATGTTTCCCCTTGCGTTGCGCTTTCTGGAAGCGCGCATACGCCTCAATCAGGCCCATCCTGTCATGCGACAACCGGTGGAGTGCGATGTTTGCAGCCGCTGTCTGCAAACATCACACTCCACCCTTTCAAAACTCTACAACCGATAGCGCCCGTATTCAATAAATAGTCACGTCAGATACGCATCTGCGCCCGGAATTTGCTTTGCTGTGCAACACCCTTTCGGAAGACGGACGATCCAGCGTTACGCGCCCTATCCGGCGCACTATGTTCGCGTCACGCCCGAAGGCCGCCCGGTCTGCCGGAACGCGCAGACTGTCACACGCTAAAGGACACACCATGGACCGTTTCGACGCGATTCGCCATAGCGGTTTTTCCGCAGTTCCCCCGGTTTCCGATGCGGCGGTGCAGCATGCCGCATTCAGTTTTTCCGCGACTGACGCGCGCCCGGCGCCGCTCGATATGGTCTATATCGAGGGATTCACGGGCCAGACCGTGATCGGCATCGACAAATCGGAATTGCATGCGCCTCAGCCTGTGCACATGAGTCTCACGATTGGCGTTCCGTCGATTCGCGCGTGTGTGACCGATCGTATCGACGACACCATCGACTATGCGGCGGTACGCGTAGCGTTGCACGGCCTGCTCAAATCGCATGGCGTGCAGCTGCTCGAAGCGCTCGCGGAAAAGGTCGCGCAGCTGGTGATCGCGGATTTCGGCGCGCACTGGGTGCGGGTTTCGCTCGCGAAACCGGCTAAATTCGACGACGTCGAATCAGTGGGCGTGCTGATCGAGCGCCGGCGCGAAGAAGCGTATACCGCTCACGCGACGTGGGCTTCGCTTGGCGAAGGGCTGATTCCTGACTGAATGCATTGCGACGCGCAACAAGGACGCGGTGCGGAAAGCGCCGCGCCGGTTTGCTGACCGCCCAGCCCAAGGCGATCTATTTCGCAGGCGCGGCGGCGCCTGCGGCTGCAGCTGCAGTCTTGCTGACGCCACAGGCGCGATACGCCTCGGCCTGCAACGTGAGGAATTTCTTCGACTGTGCTTTCGCACGATCGACGCGGAATTCCCCGCCACCTTCACCGCCGAGCGTCGCGTATTTCGCAAACGTCGATTGCTCGACGAAATCGTCGTAGGGCAGCACGGCGGCGATATGGTCGATGGCACATGAGCATTTGTAGACGTTGGCGAAGTCGTGCCCGTTGTCGTCCATGCAAGTGAGCACGTATTCGACACGTCCCTGCGTGGGATAGTCGTGGCCTTGTGCGGGATTGCCGGCAGTGGCAGGCGCATCCTGCGCGAGCGACACAGTCGGGGCCAGCGCGCAGCACGCGAGAACCAGCAGCGCGCGACATCGTGAAGTCATGCCGGAACCTCGTTGTCAATGCATCGATCTGCGTTCGCGACGGCAAGGCTCGATGCGCACCTCGCCGTCGCTACCTCGCGTCGCGAGTCAGTCAATGAGTCAGTTAGGCGCGAACGGATGCGCCACGGTGGCCTTCTTCGCGACAACCTCCGCCGCGCTCGGCTCTCCGGCTATCGCGCGCTGGATGGCTTCGCGTGTTGCCTTGTAGTTGAACTCCTGAATCTTCTTGTCGTCGTCGGCCTGCCAGTGGATGAAGACGCCGACGCAGAGAAACAGGTCGTCGGCTTCGTCCTTCGGGATCGTGCCGTCTTCGACGCTATCCGCCACCGCCAGTGCGACGGCGTGCTGCGCCGGGCCGAACATCTGAACGGCCTGTTTCGCGCCCTTGATCGTCACCTTGTTGAAGAGGATGGTGTTCGGCTTGGTAAGCAGGTTCGGCGCGACGACAGCCAGCAACGACGTGAAGCCGTCCTTGTTGTTGGTGAGCGCGTGGCAGAACGCAGTCTCGGCAGCAGAACCTCGCGGTCCGATCAGAAGATCGATGTGAGCGACCTCGTTGCCTTCGCCGACCAGCGACTCTCCTACCATGACGCGGTTGATCTTGGCCATGCTGTTCCTCCGGTGATTGTGTACGGGTGTGTCGGACTGCGTTCACTCGCGACGCCGCGACTACGGCCGCGCAAGACGTGGATGAGCGGATAGCTAAGCGTGGTGTTCCTAACATGTTCCGTGCCAATGCAGGTTCGAGGCCTGACGCCGCGCGTCACGGGTTCGTTTCAGACGCCGTTTAGCACACCGCCGACGAAGAGTGTCGCGACCGTCAGATCGGCGCTCGTGCCCGGATTGATGCCGCGCGCCTTGAGTTCGGCGTCCCATCGGGCGATTCCGCTCCCGGGCGTTCCGTCGATCCCGCTTTCCGGATCCGCCAGTGAGGCACGCCACAGCGCGTGCTGCCGCTGTGCTTCGCGCGTGACACTTTGCGCCACCGTCTCACCGTGCTTGCGCACTATGTGCGAATCGGGCCAGCGGCTCAGGTACGTGAGGAAGACGTCGAGCGTGATGATGGCCGGCGGCGTTTCGCGTGACCATTCGCCTAGCGTGGTGATGTATGTGTCGAATACATCGTAAAAGCCTTCGGCATATTGACGCGCGATGCTGTCGCGCGCGGCGGCAAGTTTCATTGCAGCGCGCAGGTCGACCGTGGGTTCGGCGTGGACGGTCTGCTCCGGCGCGTCGCCGAGGCCGCCCGGGTTGGCGAGTGCGATGGCGCGGTATGCGGTGCGGGCGTCTTCGATATCGAGCCTGGAAAGCGCGCTTTCCGTCGCGGCGCGCCATGTTGCTGCGTCTGGAGGATCACGTAGCGTGTCGAGCGCGGCTGCGAGCGGCGCGACCAGCAGCACGATTCCCAGATTCGTATTGCAGCCCACGCTTTCACGCGTCAGTGTGACCGCGTCGAGAATGCGTTGGCCGATTGCTGCACTGCGCCTGAACAGTGCGTTCGCAGCCGCGTCCGCGCTCGCGATGAACTGCGCGGACGTCATGCCGTGTCCCGCACTTTCCACGCTGACGTTGCCCGGTTTCGCCGTTTCGACATCGAGCCGGCAGGCGCGCAGGAAGGCCGCGCGTGCGCGTGCGAGCGTGGTGCTGTCAGCCGCCTGCATGGCCGCCACCGACTAGCGGCGCAGGCGCAATCGACGCAGCGCGTGAAGCGGCGAGCTTGCGGTCGAGCAGATCGGCGACCAGCGCGTCGGCGATATCGAGTGACGTGACCGATTGCAGGCCGCGCCACGCGGCGACGCCGTTGACTTCGAGCACGAGCGGCCGGTCTGCATCGTCAGGATCGGGAATCAGGTCGACGCCTGCGTAGTCGAGGCCGAGCGCTTCGGTGGCGCGCACGGCGCTGTCGGCGAGGGTGTCGTCGAGCGCGGCGGGTTCGCATGCGGCGCCCTGCGCGAAGTTGTGAATCCAGCCCTTGCCGCCGACGCGCCGCATCGCCGCCACCGCGCATCCACCGACGACAAGCACGCGCCAGTCGAAGCCACGCCTTCCGCCGTCGACATAGCGCTGCAGATACGCGACATGCTGATACGTACGCAGCGACGGTAGCGGCTTGAGCATGCTGGCGGCCGAGGCTGCTGTCCGAGCGCTGGCGCCGAGCCGGCGCAGGCCTTTGCCCTGCGAGCCGAATAGCGGTTTGAGCACGACCTGACGGCCGAGAGCGGCTTCGCGCATCAGCACGCGCTGCGCGTATGCGGTCGATTCGCCCGCCCACGTCGGCGGCGTTGGCACGCCGTAGCGGTTGAGCAGGAAGCTCGTCATCGATTTGTCGACGCTGCGCTCGATCGCGCGCGCGTCGTTGTAGACGGGTACACCGCATTCGCGCAACGCATGCAGGATGCCGAGGCGCAGTGTCACCTGTTCGAACGTGCCGCCCGCGATGCCGCGCACGAATACCGCATCGGGTAGCGCATGGCCGAAGCCGGGCAGGGCAAGGCCGTATGGCGCCCACGTCGTATCGATGCGGCAGTCGGCAAGATCGACGCAACGGGCTTCGACACCGCGCGCGCGAAACGCGCGCTTCAGCCGCGCGGTGTGCCAGCCGGTTTCGTCAGTCATGATCGCGACGCGCAGGCCATCCGATGACGTCATAGCGCGCGTATCGAGCCTTTCGTCGCCACTCACGGCGCGCTCCCCGCGCCCCATTGGGCCTGCAGCAACGCAGCATCGACGCGTCCGCCGTGATACGTCGCGCCGCTTTCGAGGCTGCTGACCCACACCTCGGCGGGCGCAAAGAGCGCTGCATCGATCTGGTAGAAGTCATAGTTGAACGACGCGAAGATGTCGGCGAACGGACGCCCGTAATCGCGTGCATTCGACGAAGGCAGTTCCGCCGCCAGCCGGCGCGCGACAGCGTCCTGCTTCACCGTGAGATGAACGCGGCCGCCGTACAGGATCGCATCGTTGGTGCGGCCCATCGCCTGAATGCCTTCGGGCGCGGGCGGCGGCAAGGGCGCAGAGCCGCTCCCCTCGACGATTTCGCCCAGATCGACGCCGAGCACATGCGTCTTGTGCAGCGCAACTTCGACCACGCGTGCGACGACCTGCACCGTCCCTGCGACAGAGTGTGTCGGCGTGATGACCAGCGTCAGCCGGTCGGGTGCGAGGCCGCAGTCACGCACGACCTTGTCGATGACGATGTGCGGCGGCATGCGGTCCACTTCGAGCACCAGTGCGCCGCAGTCGTGATGGTCGCGATAGTCGAGTTCCGTGAACAGGTCTTCCTTGCCCGCGAGCGCACGGGCAGGGCCTGAGCCGAGCGAAAAGAACTTCTTGCCGCCGGTTTGTTCCTTCGTCGCCGAGAGGCTCCAGCCCGCGTATTGACTGCCGAGGCAGGCCAGCACCGGCGACGAGGTCCGCACGTCGATCGTGACGGGCCACAACGGGTCCGCCTCCGCGCTCATGCGGGTCGTGACGTGCCCAAGGCCTCCCATGCAGATGCGGGCGACCAGCACGCCCGCGTCGATGCTGCCCGGCGCCGCCACGCCCGCATCGACGACGACGGTGCCTTCGTCGGTGCGCGAATGCGCGATACGCAGCTGCGCCGCTTCGTCGATGAGCTGGGCGACGAGCGGCGCGCTGAGTGCGTTCACGCTCAGCGCGGGCAACGGTGCGGCGCCGGGGGAACTAGCCGGGGATGGCGTCATGGTGGGACTCGTCGCTGGTTTCGATGCGGTGCAGAAGACGCTCACGTTCGCGTTCCAGCGCGTCCGGCACGTCCTCCACGGAAGGTGCGGTCACGACGAGCGTGCAGACCGGCTGACCCGTTTCGATGCGCGTGCCGGGCTGCGGGACGTCGTGACAGACGGAGTCGTCGAGGCATGCATCGCTGAATGCCTGCGTGACCGTGAAGTCGTACGGCGCGAACAGCACACGCTGCCCGGCGCGGCGACGCGGCGCCGTCGGGCGGCGCATGGCGTCGGGGAGCTTGCCGTTCAGGCACGCGTCGATGTGGCAGGCGATCAGGCCGCGCGGCCATTGCTCAGGCCATACGGTTTCGTAAAGCGCCATCGTCGATGACGGACGCGCGTTGATTTCGAGCACCTGAAACGACTCGCCATCGAGCAGGAAGTCGATACTGTTCAGGCCCGTCAGCCCCGTGCGCGAAACGATTGCGTCGATCGCCGCGTGGAGTTTATCCACGACGCCATCAGGCAGATCGACAGGACCGATCGATCCCGCATGCACGAAGGGCAGATTGCCTGCTTTCACCGTGAGTTGTCTTGCGAACCCGATCACGACGGCATCCTGATGCGCGGCGATAAAAAGCGCCGACATCGACTGCCCGGGGTCAACGCGCTGAAAATAGACTTGCGGAGCGGCCTCGTTCTGCGCCCACGTATCAAGAGACTCGATATGCGTGCCGCCGCAACCCGCTGCGTGCTTGACGAGCCAGCCAGCCGGATCGAAAGCAGGCCGCGCGAACGACACGGCCGGATGCGCGATATCGAGCTCATCGAGCAGCGCGAAGAAGCGTTGCGGATCGCGCACCGCGGTCGTCGCGTCTTCGCTGTTGCCGATCCAGCGAGGCAGATGCGGTGTGCGATAGAGGTCTTCCACAAGCGGCTCCAGTCCGCTGCCGGCGATCCACCCCAGCATGTGGGGAATGTGCCCCACGCGCTCCAGTGCATCCAGGATCCGTTCGCGATCGATCTTCAGCGCGCCGCTGCCCTCGCCCACGTCGAACCAGAATCTGGCGTAGTGCAGCGTATCGCGATCCCCGAACAGATCGAGTGCGACGACGTTCAGCCCCGCACGCGCGGCCGATTGCGCCAGCATCCTCGCCGACTGGCCCACCACCGCAACGTACGGCGCGCGCGACGACGCGGGCTGTGCGGACTTCACCGATGACCTCAGCGATGACATGGACGACGTCCCACCGTCACGCGCTGCCGGAGGTGATTGCGCGGGCTTCGTCGAACGCCTCGGGGAAGCCGAGATAGACGGGTTTGCCGCCGGTACGCATCCGCAGGAAGAGGCGATGCTCGACCTGATATTTGACGTTGCCGATCGCGAGCGCGCCGATCCCGATTGCATCGTGGCGCGCAGCGCCGGCGAGCGGTTTACCGTCGTCCATCACGTTGACGCCCGCGATGCCTTCCGGCGGCACGGCGTTGACGTCGGCGGCGATCAGCAGATGTTTTGCGTGCGCAAGATCCGCGGATGTCATCAACTGCACGCCCGCCGCGGCCGTTGCAAATACGATCTCCGCGCGCGCAAGCGCAGCGTGCAGTTCGTCGGGCGAGCCGGCGGCCACGCCCGAGGTCGCGATATCGAAACGGCGATTGATTTCGTCGCTCACCTGCGTGGCGCGCGCGCGGCTTGTGTGGCTCGCGATCTGCACGTCCGCGCCGAGCGACGCTGCCATCGCTGCCGCAACGCGGCCCACCGCGCCCGTGCCGCCGAGTATCAGCACGCGTTTGCCGCCGAATTCGGCCTTATGTTCCTTCTTCAGATGAGATTCGACCAGCGCGACGAGCGCCGCCGCTGTCGTGTAGGCACCGCTCGGGTCGGCGAAGACGGAGACCTCGAACGGCGGCACCATGGCCTGGCGCGCGAGATCGAGCATATCGGCGGCGAGCATCACGTCGCGGCCGCCGATGAAGACGCCCGTGCGCGAGACGCCCTTCGGGCCGCGCGAAAAGATCGCGTCCTGGGTCAGCTGGACGACGCTTTCCTCGCCGACGTTGCAGTAGGGCACGACGATCTGATAACCGGCGTCGACGGCCATGTTCACGTCGAACGGGCTCATCTGCGGCGTTGCCGTGAACATGTGCAGGATGTAGGGCCTTTCAGTGGCTTCGGGCATGGGCGTAGGCTCATTTCAGGTTGGCGTCACGCGGGTGGCGGGACGACGGAACAGGTTGGGCGCGGCGCTAGCAGCGCGCGTGAGGCGCACGTGGGCAGGGCCTGTGTCATTGCGCATCGATCCCGCATTGCTGCAGATCGACGGCGCGCAGCGAGGCGCCGCGATTGCGGCCCGTGACAATCGAACAGACGATGCCGGGCTTGCCGCGGCTCGCGTCCTGCGCAGCGGCGAGTGCGCGCACCGCTTCTTCGGCGTTGCGCACGAATGCAAACCCGGTCGGGCCCCACGATGTCTGGCCGATGCCGGCCGTCTGCCGGGCGGCGACGGCTTCGAGCGTCGCGGCGACGGTCGGGCTCGAAAACACACCGCCCTGCACGGGCGCGAAGTATTCGCCGATCGTCTGCTGCATTTCGGTGATGCCGTCGGCGAACGCGTCAAAATCGCTTTCCGCGATGCCGGGCAGAATGCGCAACAGCACCAGATGACACAGATGCGCGGCAAGTGCCTGCGGAAAAGGCGCGAGCGATGCGAGGCCGCGTTTTTCAGCGTCGCCGTGCAGGCCTTCGCGGGTTGTATCGTCGACGAGCAGGATGCGCCACGCGTCAGGAAACGGTTGACGGAAGAGCAGCGGTGGCACGTCGGTATGAAAGTGGCCGCTGCCTTCCCCCGGATGCGCCGGTCCGCCATCGACAAGAAAGCCGCCATGGTCGAAGCCGAGCATGCCGATGCCCGAGCGTGCGCCGCGCCCGAGAATGCGTGCAATTTCCGCGCTGCCCGACGATCTGCCGGCGAGACGCGCGTAAGCCGTGCCGATTGCGAGCGCGAGCTGCGTGCCCGAGCCGAGACCTGTATGCGCACGCGGCGCGCGCTGCACGTCGATTGAGACCGGCGGCCCGCTCCACGCGGCGCAGAGCGCTTCCACGTAGCCTTCGACGCGCGCGCGTTCCGCATCGCTGCGCGTGCCGTCGACGCGCAGTGCGTCCGCCAGCCGCATCGTGATTCGGGTGCCGCGCTCGTCGATGGTGAGGCCCACGCTGCCGAACGCGCGGCCGAGCGAGCCGTTCGGGTCGAGGAAGCCCAGGTGCAGGCGCGCGGGCGCGTCGACCGTCACGGCCGATGGCGGGGCAAGGCTACCGGAATGGATCTGCATCGCGAGGGTTCCTCGTTCGCGGACGCTGGCCCGGCATGGATCGGCGTCAAAAGGCATCAAGGTCGTCGAAAACCCGCGCCAGGCGTGGGTCACGGCGCATGCCACCTGTCACGCGGGTGGCGCGCCGGAGAGTGCAAAGCAAGAGCCGTACCAGACGCTTTCCTGCGCAGGCTCAACCGGCCGGCGTTCAACCCTTCGGCGCGTCGTACTTGATGTAGCGAAAGCGCTGGTCGTCGGCAGGCGTGCCTTCGAGCGGGCCGCCTTCCCGACCGGGCTGCCACTGGATCACTTCCTCAATTTTCGTCGCCAGCGCGAAGTCTTTATCGGTGATGCCTTTCGCCGAATGCGTCTTCAGCTTCACGATGACAAACGCATACGAGACGGTCAGATCCGGGTGATGCCAGGCGGCTTCGGCAAGGTGGCCCACGGTATTCACCACCATCAGCGTGCCTTTCCAGCTCTCGGTCTTGAACTTGCGGCGCAGCCAGCCTTCTTCCAGATACCAGTGCTGCAGCGGACCCTGCAGACGCTGCTGGATTTCCTCGTCGGAATACACGTGTTCAGCTTGAGTCATGGTGGCGGTCTCCGTCTGGTCTTCACGTTGAATCCAGTAAAGCTGCAAGCAATGCGCCAGTATTCCGAAAGCTTAGGCCGCTTCGATGGCGTTTTCCATGACGCGCCATGGATGCGGAAACCGGGCCGCCGCATCAGGCCCGCACGGCTGCGACGCGCGGGTCATGCTGCGCCGCGTCATGACAGCATGCGCACGCGGCCGGGTCGTGGCGCATCACGTATCGCGTATTTGACACAGTATGTGTCGCAATCCGAAGGATCATGTGTCGCACGCGCGGAGCCGTTGTGTCATTTCCCGTCGGGAAGCCAGCGCCGCGTGCCATGTCCCTTTCCGGCATGGAATATGCAAACGCTCTTGGGGAGCAAGAACCTGGCAATGAATCAGGCGAAGCACGGTCGTTACCCGCATTCGAGACAGGCGCACTCGGTGCAACACGGTAGCGCGGTCATTGACGAATCGGACGGCTTCATCAATCTGGAGGAGACATGAACGTACGCACCCTGGTTCTCGGACTGGCGGTGGTGGCGGCGACGGCACTGAATTCATTTGTTGCACAGGCCGATTCGCAGCTCGACACGCTGATCAAGAACCCCTCGAACTGGGCGGCACAGGCGGGCGATTACTCGAATCACCGCTACAGTCCACTCAAGCAGATCAACGAAAGCAATGTGGGCAAACTGCAGGTTGCCTGGACGATGTCGACTGGCGTATTGCGCGGTCATGAAGGCTCACCGCTCGTCATCGGCGACACGATGTACATCCACTCACCGTTTCCTAACAAGGTCATTGCGATCAACCTGAAGGACCAGACGTTCATCTGGCAATACGAACCGAAGCAGGACGCGCAGGTGATTTCGGTGATGTGCTGTGACACGGTCAACCGCGGCCTGGCTTACGGCGACGGCAAGATCTTTCTCCAGCAGGCCGATACAAAACTCGTCGCGCTGAATGCAAAGACAGGCGAAGTAGTCTGGACCGCGCAGAACGGCAATCCGAAAGCAGGTGAAACCAACACCAATGCGCCGCACGTATTCGGCGACAAGGTGCTCACCGGCATCTCGGGTGGCGAGTTCGGCGTACGCGGACGTCTGATCGCTTATGACATCAAGACGGGCAAGGAAGTCTGGAAGGCCTACAGCACCGGTCCCGACGCAGAAATGTTGATGGACCCCGACAAGACGATGACGTGGACGGACGGCAAGATGGTGCCGATCGGCGCGGATTCGTCGCTGAAAAGCTGGAGTGGCGACCAGTGGAAATCCGGCGGTGGTACGACGTGGGGCTGGTACGCGTGGGATCCCAAGCTCAACCTTGTCTACTATGGCACCGGTAATCCGGGTACATGGAACCCGACGCAACGTCCCGGTGACAACAAATGGTCGATGTCGATTTTCGCGCGCGATCTGAACACCGGTAAGGCGAAGTGGGTGTACCAGATGACCCCGCACGACGAATGGGACTATGACGGCGTCAACGAAATGATTCTTGTCGACCTGCCGATCGGCGGCAAGACGACACCGGCGATTGTTCACTTTGACCGTAACGGCTTCGGGTACACATTGAATCGTGTAACCGGACAACTGCTTGTCGCCGACAAATACGACCCGGCGGTGAACTGGGCCGATAGCGTCGATGTGAAGTCGGGTCTGCCGGTGCGCAATGCCACCTACTCGACGCAGAAAGCCGGTCCGGATCACAATGTCAAGGGCATCTGCCCGGCAGCGCTCGGTTCGAAAGACCAGCAGCCGGCGGCCTTCGATCCCGCCTCGAAACTCTTCCTCGTACCGACGAATCACGTCTGCATGGACTATGAGCCGTTCCAGGTGGAATACGTATCCGGTCAACCGTTCGTAGGCGCCACGCTGTCGATGTATCCAGGCCCGAACGAAAACGGCGCGATGGGCAACTTCATCGCGTGGGATGCGGCGAAGGGCAAGATCGCATGGTCGAAGAAGGAGAAATTCTCGGTATGGTCTGGCGCGCTCGCGACCGCAGGCGGCATCGCGTTCTACGGCACGCTCGAAGGCTATATCAAGGCCGTGCGGATCAAGGACGGCAAGGAACTGTGGAGGTTCAAGACGCCATCCGGAATCATCGGCAACGTCTTCACGTATGAGTATCAGGGCAAGCAGTTCATCGGCGTCTATTCGGGCATCGGCGGCTGGGCGGGCATCGGCATGGCAGCGGGTCTCGAGAAGCCGACGGAAGGCCTGGGCGCAGTCGGTGGCTATCGCGAACTGGCGAAGTACACGGCGCTGGGCGGAACACTCTTCGTGTTCGCCATTCCCGGCGGCAAAGGCTGATTTTCCGGCCGTATGAAGTCAAGGAGACGCACGTCGCGCATGGATCGCGCGGCGGCGTCCCCGTCGGCGGCATGACTGTTGCTGCTGGAAAGGTATTTTCGTTTCGCGATGCGTGGCGCAAAGCGTCATGTGAGCGGAACCCATAAACTGATGGAGACGAACGCATGAAAGGCCGATCACTCTTGCCGCTCGCGATAGCACTCGTTGTGCTGCCCTCATCATTTGCCCAGACCAGCGGTGGACAGATGAAGCCGGTGACCTACAAGGTCGTCGATGGCAACAAGGTCGATACCGAGACCCTGCAGGGATGGAAGACGTGGCGCGCGCTTGCGTGCGAGCGCTGTCATGGCGCGAAGCAGGAGGGGCTGGTCGGTCCCTCACTCGTCGATGCGTTCAAGACGCTCGACAAGAACGAATTTCACCGCACGGTATTCGGCGGACGCGTGGATAAGGGCATGCCCGATTTCAGCTCCAGCACGATGATGCAGAAGAACTGGGAAAACCTGTATGCGTATCTGAAAGGGCGCTCCGACGGCAAGATCAATCCCGGCGATCTGCAGGCCCTTGATGCAAAATGAGGCGACACGCGACGCAACGCGCGCGTGTAGTGTGTGCTGTTTCGTGTCCTGCATCGTGTGCCGCGCGTCCCGTTCTTCCGGAGGTATCGATGTCTGATCGCAAGCTGACTCTCGCGACGCTCGTCCGCGTCGCCGTGTTGTGCTGTGCCGGTTCGGGGATGCACGCCGCGTACGCCGATCCTCCGCTGCCGAATAACGACGGCAACGACGGTGTACTGCGCGTCTGCGCGGATCCTAACAACATGCCGCTGTCGAACAACAAGGGCGAGGGCTACGAAAACCAGATCGCCAGCCAGATGGCGAGCGATTTCGGCTACAAGCTCGAATACACGTATTTTCCGCAGCGCATGGGCTTCGTGCGGCGCACGCTGCGCGACAAGGTGCCCGACACGGAGAACTTCAAGTGCGATCTGATCATCGGCGTACCGAAGGGTTATGACCTGACGGCGACGACGCGTCCGTATCTGCACTCCACGTACGCGATGGTGTTTACGAAGCGCCCCGATCTGGCGAGTATCAACACGCCCACTGACCTGTTAAAGCTGCCGCCCGAAACACTCCACAAGCTGCGCCTCGGCATCTTCTCGCAGACGCCGGCCGTCGACTGGCTGCTCAGCAATAACCTGATTGAGCAGGCGGTGTCGTATCAGGCGCAGAGCGGCGACCCGGCTGCGTTTCCCGGCGAAATGATCGAACACGACCTGGCGTCGGGGACTGTCGATGTCGTCTTTCTGTGGGGACCGATTGCGGGGTATTTCGCAAAACGCGCCGGCGACAAGGTCAAGCTCGTGCCATTCCCGCCGACGCCCGGCATCCGCTTCGATTTCGAAATCTCGATGGGCACCCGTTACGGCGAGAAAACGTGGACGACGAAGGTCGATCAGTGGATTGGTCACAATCAGGCAAAGATCGACAAAATCCTCACGAGTTACGAGGTGCCGCTCTTGCCGGTCGCGAGCGCGCCGACCGCTGCTGCCCAATGAGCCGCCGCATGCGGCACGCGATGCGCGTCGCGTGCGGCTTCCTTGTCGCATATGTGTGCCTGGGCGGCGCGGCGTTCGCGGCGAGCACCGCCGCGAACGCCACCACCCCAGACGACATCGCGCCGGCGGAGAAGCTCATTTTCATGACGACGCATATGACCGGCATCGAGGCGCAGACGGAACTCGATTACGCGTTCAGTCTGTCCGGCCCGCCAGCGAAGATCAACGATACGGTTCGCGTGCTCGTTGTCAGTCCAGGCAACGCGAAGAGCGACGCGCATATCACCGATCGCAGCGGTAACGTGAACGTCTCCGGTGAAGGCCTGCCGTGCAATCCCGTGATCCTCTATTTTCTCGAGCGTGATATCGCCGAGATGGAGCAGCTCACCGGCGGCCAGCGCCGTTATTTCCAGCGCCGCGTGCGTCTCGCGCTCGCAGCCGGTCCGCCGATCACGCCGGTTGTGACCGAGGTTGGCGGAAAACCGGTCAAGGCGCAGAAGATCGTGATCCAGCCCTACCTCGACGACCCTAACGCAGCGCGTTTTGCGCAATACACGGGCAAGCGCTACACGTTCATCATCGCCGACGAAACGGTGCTGGGTCGCGTCATGTCGATTCGCACCGAGGTGCCGGGCGCAAACAACGATTTTGCGCATCCGTTGCAGACAGAGACCCTGAGTTTCACCGGCGCGCTGCACAGCCTCGCCGCGCCGTCGAAGCCCGGTCAACCCGCGCCGGTTAAATCGCCACAGGCGCCGCGTGCGAGTCGCTAGACATGAACTTCATCCGCTCACTGACATTGCGCCAGTTGCAGATTTTCGTGGTCGCTAGCCGCTATCCGAGTTTTGCACGCGCGGCCGAGGAACTGCATCTGACGCAACCCGCCGTATCGATGCAGATCCGGCAGCTCGAGGATGTGGTCGGCCTGCCGCTGTTCGAGCGCGTCGCACGCAAGCTTGCGCTGACCGAGGCCGGTGAGCGTTTCTCGCATCACGCGAGCCGCATCATCGGCGAGATCAAGGATGCCGAAGATGCGATGACGTCGCTGACGCAGGCCGATAGCGGCTCGATTGCGGTGAGCATCGTGAGTTCGGCGACCTATTTCGCGCCGAAGCTGCTGGCGCTCTATTCGCAGCAGTATCCGAAAGTGGACGTGCACTTCTCAGTGGGCAATCGCGAAACGCTGCTGCGCCTGTTGCAGGACAACGCAACCGATCTCGCGATCATGGGCCGGCCGCCGCCTGAACTCGGCACGACCGCCGAGCCGATGGCGTATCACCCGCACGTGATCATCGCGCCGCTGTCGCATCCGTTGCGCGATGCGCGTCGCTTCGATCTGCAGGAGCTGGCGGGCGATACGTTTCTGCTGCGCGAGCCGGGCTCCGGCACGCGTGCCGTCGTCGAGCACACGTTTCGCCAGCATCTCTTCGTGCCGGCGCGCACGGTCACACTCGGCAGCAATGAAACGATCAAGCAGGCGGTGATGGCCGGTATGGGCGTGAGCCTTATTTCGCTGCACACGCTTGCGCTCGAACTGCGCACCGGCGAAATCGCCTTGCTGGATGTGAATGGCACGCCGATCGAAAGGACGTGGCAACTCGTGCATTCGCGCTCGAAGCAGTTATCGCCGACCTGTCTCGCGTTTCGACGGTTTTTGCTCGAGCACGCGGAGCCGTTTCTCGAGAAGGAATACGCGCAGTTTGCGTTCAGGCCGCCGAAGCGCGCCGCTGAGCGGATACTCGAAGGAACGGTGCCGGTCGATCCAGGCCGTACAAAATGAACGGCGCGCTCCGGCGTGTGATCGCGGCCGCCGCCTGGCTGGGCTTCGCTTTCGCGCTGCTGACGACAGCGGCGCACGAGGCCGAGGCGGCTCAGGCGGCTCAGGCGGTGAGCGCGCTGAAAGTGCGGGAAATCGCGCCGGGCCTCTATGTACATCGGGGCCACGATGACGTCGCTACACGTGCGAACAAGGGCGACATCGCGAATATTGGCTTTGTCGTCGGCACACGCTGCGTGGCGGTGATCGATACCGGCGGAACCGCGCAGGAAGGCCGCGCGCTGCGCGCCGCGATCCGCGCGGTGACTCCGTTGCCCATCTGCTACGTGATCAACACGCATATGCATCCGGATCACATTTTCGGCAACGTTGCGTTCGAGCGCGATCATCCGCAGTTCGTCGGCAGCGCGACGCTCGGTGAAGCGGAAATGTCTCATGCGGAGAGTTATCTGCGCGTGCTGCATCGCGAACTCGGCGCACTCGCTGACGGCAGCACCATCGTGCCGCCCACGCTGCCGTTTAGCGGCAGCATGACGCTCGATATCGGAAATCGTGTGCTGAAGTTACAGACGTGGAAAACAGCCCATACGAACAACGACCTGACGGTCTACGATGAGAGTAGTGGCACGCTTTGGCTCGCCGATCTGCTGTTTGTGCAGTGCATTCCGGTGATCGATGGCAGCGTGGTGGGCTGGCTCGCCGATATCGCGACGATCCGTCAGATGAATCCGCGTCGCGTGGTGCCGGGGCACGGGCCGATCGATACGCCGTGGCGCCCCGCGCTCGACGCCGAAGAAGCGTATCTCGCCGGTCTGGTCCGCGATGTGCGTGCAGCGATCAGGCAGGGCACGACGATGCAGCAGGCGATCGAGACGATAGGGCTCGATCAGCGAAACAAATGGCGGTTGTTCGATATCTACCACCAGCGCAACGTGAGCGCCGCGTACGTCGAACTGGAGTGGGAACAGTAGGGCAAGGAAGCACGGAGGGACATCATGAAAACGACAACGCGAACCGCGATGAACGGTTTGCTAGCGGTGCTGGCGGCGCTTGCCATGCATGCGGTCTACGCTGTGCAACCGGGCGACGATCCCAACAAGGTGGCCCGCTGGCTCGATTTCAAGGAAGGCACGTTCAAGGATCGCCCGATCGATACGCATGGCGACCCCGTGATCAAGTTTGATGCACCCGCCCGCGCTGCCGATGCAGCCGTCGTGCCGATCGCGATCACCGCGCAGTTTCCACAGACGCCGACGCACTACATCAAGAAGATCTACATGTTCATCGACGAAAACCCGGAGCCGTATCTGGGGTGGTTCGAGTTCACGCCGGAGTCCGGGCTCGCGAGCCTGGAAACGCGTGTGCGCGTCGAGGATTACACGTATATGCGTGTGATCGCCGAAACGAACGATGGACATCTCTATAGCGCGGTGCGGTTTATCAAGGCATCGGGTGGCTGCTCGGCACCGGCTGGCAAGGACGACGCTGTCGCCGAAGCGAGCGCCGGTGCCGTCCGGCTGCAACCGGAAGGGCAGTCGACGCCCGGTAAGCCGCAACTCGTGCAGCTGATGGTCCGGCACCCGAATCGCACCGGCATGGCGATGAATCAGGTAACGCGGCTGTATTCCTCCGCGTACTTCGTGCGCAAGGTGGCGGTGACGTACGTGGACAAACCCGTGATGACCGCGAACGTGAATTTTTCGATCAGCGAGAATCCGAACTTCCGCTTTTACTTCGTGCCGCGCGATGGCGGCCTGTTGAAGGCGCACATCGAGGACACGAAGAATAAACAGTTCGACAGCCAGGTCGCGATCGGCCCGCATCCGGCCGTGCAGCAGACGTCTGCGACGACGCCCTGATGGTTAAAGGGTCGTTTCGGGGTCGCGCCTGGGTGCTGGGTTGCGCCGTGCTCGTGGCCGCGCGCATTGCGCACGCCGCGGCGGCTGACGCGTTGCCCGCGCAACCGGCGCTCCCGCTGGTGGTTCCAGCGCCGGTACAGGTCGCCCAGGGCGTCTACGTCATGCAAGGCAACGGCGACGCGGTTGCGCCCGCGAATCGCGGCGTCGTCGCGAATAATGGTTTTATCGTGGGATCGGGCGGCGTGACGGTGATCGACACGGGTTCGTCGTATCGCTACGGCCGCGCGATGATCGAGGCGATCCACACGATCACACCGTTGCCGATCCAGCTCGTGATCATCACGCATCAGGCGCCGGAATTCGTGTTCGGCGCAGCGGCGTTTCGTGACCGCGATATCCCGATCCTCGCGCATCAGCGCGCGGCCGAACTGATCCGCGATCGATGTGCGATCTGTCTGAAGAACCTGCGTCACACGCTCGGCGAGGAAGAGATGGCAGGCTCGCGTGTGACAGTGCCGGATCGCAGGGTCGATGGCACGACGACGATTGATTCCGGCGGTCGTGCACTCCAGTTGCTGCATTTCGGCCCGGCCAGCACGCCAGGCGATCTCGCGGTGCTCGATACGTCGACGGGCGTGCTATTCGCGGGCGGGCTCGTCAGCATCGGGCGAATTCCCGAATTGCGCAACGAAAGCATTCCCGGCTGGCTCGCTGCGCTCGATCAACTCGCGGTGCTCGATACGCGTCTTGTCGTACCGGGTTTTGGGCCGCCCGTGCAGCGACAGGACATCATGCAGACGGGCGCCTATCTGCGCGAGCTGGATGCGGGCGTGCGCCGTGCCTATGCGTCGGGCGTCGGGCTGACGGAGGCGATGCGGACCGTCCAGGCACCGTCGTTCACGCGATACCGGCTCTACGCGATTGCGCAGCCGGCGAACGTCCAGCGGCTGTATCTTCAACTTGAAAAGCCGTGACGTGGCGAAACGTCGACACAGAAAAGGCGTAACGTCGCGGCTGCGGCAAGCGGTTTTAACTGACTAACCACGGAGACAGGATCATGGCAAAACTCGTCGTGCTGTACAAAAACCCGACCGACAAAGCGGCGTTCGACGCGTATTACGAATCCACCCACGTGCCGATCGCGAAGAAAGTGCCTGGGCTGAAGAAATACGAAGTCAGCACGGGGCCGGTCAAATTACTCGGGGGAGAGTCGCCGTACCACCTCGTTGCCCTGCTGGAGTTCGCTTCGACCGATGCCCTGATGCAGGGGCTCGGCTCGCCCGAAGGCAAGGCCGCCGCGGGCGATCTCGCCAACTTCGCGCAGGCCGGTGCGGAACTGCTGGTGATCGACACGAAGGAAGTCTGAACTGGACGCGTCAACGCGCTTCCAGCGAAGGCCACCGTCACGCGCTATCCTGCGAAGTCGACGTGTGGCCGGTTCTTTCTGAAGGGGTTCCCAGGCTGCTGCGGCTGGCGATTCCCGGCCCATAAGCGGCCCATGAGCGGCCCATGAGCGGCCCATGAGCGGCCCCTAAGGCGAGCACGCTGCCACCGTCAGCAGGTTGGAAAACTGTATAAATATACAGTATAGTGTGCGATCGAAGCCCGCCTTGCCGGACCTCCGCCGAGGCGGCACGCACTTCCATTCGCGCGGCGGCGCACGCTGGCCGCGACACTGGCTAAACTCATTCAGACGGACAGATAAATTGTCATCTAATGGTACGAACCGCGGAACGATCCGCATCCGCGGCGCCCGTCAGCACAATCTCAAGAACCTCGACCTCGACCTGCATACCGGCGAAATGACCGTCGTGACCGGGCCGTCCGGTTCAGGCAAGTCGAGCCTCGTGTTCGATACGTTGTATGCCGAAGGGCAGCGGCGCTACGTCGAAACCTTCAGCGCGTACGCGCGGCAGTTTCTCGACCGCATGGACCGGCCGCAGGTGGACCGCGTCGACGGCGTGCCGCCGGCGATTGCCATCGACCAGACCAATCCGGTCCGCAGTTCGCGCTCGACGGTCGGCACGATGACCGAACTCAACGACCATCTGAAGCTGCTCTATGCGCGCGCGGCCGGACTGTACGACCGCAAGACCGCGCAGCCGGTGCGGCACGACACGCCGGAGACGGTCTACGCCGATCTGATGGCGCGCACGGCGGGCACGGATCCGCGGCTGGCTGTCACGTTTCCCGTAGAACTGCCCGAAACGGCAACGGAAGCCGAAGTCGAGCAGTGGCTGTCGGCGAGCGGCTACACGCGCGTGCAGGCGCAACGCGAAGTGGTGTCGCCCACCGGTCCGCGCAAGGTGCTGGATGTGGTCGCCGACCGCTTCCGTCTGCAGCAGACCGAGAAGGTGCGCGCACTCGAAGCAATCGAGGCGTCGCTCAAGCGCGGTGCCGGGCGCGTGAATGTGTACGTGCTGCCGCAGGTACCGGAAGAGAGCGCCGAGCCGCAGATCTGGCGCTTTTCGACGGGGCTTCACAACCCGGATAGCGATCTGCGTTACGCCGATCCGCAGCCGGCGCTGTTCTCGTTCAACTCGGCGTATGGCGCGTGCGAAACGTGCCGCGGCTTCGGGCGCGTGATCGGAGTCGACCTGGGCCTCGTCATTCCCGATGAGCGCAAAACGCTGCGCGGCGGCGCAATCAAGACAATGCAGACGCCGGCGTGGAAGGAGTGTCAGGACGATCTGATGCGCTATGCGGCAACGGCCGGCATTCCGCGCGATACAGCGTGGTCGGAACTGTCGGAGGCGCAGCGCGACTGGGTCATCAACGGCTCGCCCGACTGGGACGGCAAATGGCAGAAGCAGTGGTACGGCGTGAAGCGCTTCTTCGCGTACCTCGAATCGAAAGCGTACAAGATGCACATCCGCGTGCTGCTGTCGAAGTACCGCAGCTACACGCCGTGCGAAACATGCGGCGGCGCGCGGCTGAAGACGGAATCGCTGTTATGGCGGCTCGGCACGAAGCCGAACGCCGACGCCGTGCTCGAAGCAGGCCGCCGTTTCCTGCCGCGTGGTGTGGACTGGTCGCGCGCGCAGCTTGAAGCGCTGCCGGGTCTCACAGTGCACGACCTGATGCTGCTGCCGATCGAGCGCATCCGGCGCTTCTTCGACGAAATCACGCTGCCGAGCGTGCTGCTCGACGATGCATTGAAGCTGCTGCTTGCCGAAGTGCGCACGCGCCTCAAATACCTGTGCGATGTCGGCCTCGGTTATCTGACGCTGGATCGCCAGAGCCGCACATTGTCCGGCGGCGAAGTGCAGCGGATCAACCTGACGACCGCGCTCGGCACCTCGCTCACCAAGACGCTCTTCGTGCTCGACGAGCCGAGCATCGGGCTGCATCCGCGCGACCTGAACCGCATTGTCGAAGCGATGCATCGTCTGCGCGATGCGGGCAATACGCTCGTGGTGGTGGAGCACGATCCGTCGGTGATGCTGGCGGCGGATCGTCTGATCGACATGGGCCCAGGCCCTGGCGAGCGCGGCGGCACGATCATTTACGACGGCTCGCCCGACGATATCCGTTCGGCGGGCACGCTCACCGGCGAATACCTTGGTGGTCGCCGGCATGTGGCTGACGCGTCGCGCTGGTCGCGCCGTCCGGTCGAGGCGAACGCGCCGCGCATCGTGCTCGAAGGCGCGCGCGAACATAACCTGCGCGACGTGACGGTGGAGATTCCACTGCAACGTCTTGTCTGCGTGACGGGCGTGTCCGGTTCGGGCAAGTCGACGCTGCTGCAGGACGTGCTGTATCCGGCGATGGCGCGGCATCTCGGTCGTGCGACAGAAACGCCGGGCGCGTTCCGGCGGCTCGAGGGCGCTGACCAGGTCAGCGATGTCGTGTTCGTCGACCAGTCGCCGATCGGCAAGACGGCGCGTTCGAACCCGGCGAGCTACGTCGGCGCATTCGACGAAATCCGCAAGCTGTTCGCGAAGGCGACGCTCGCGTCGCAACGCGGCTATACGGCGGGCATGTTCAGCTTCAACTCGGGTGACGGCCGTTGCCCGACCTGCGGCGGCTCCGGCTTCGAGCACATCGAAATGCAGTTCCTGAGCGACGTCTACCTGCGTTGCCCGGATTGCGACGGGCGCCGTTATCGCGCCGAGATTCTCGAAGTGAAGATCGAGCGCGGCAATCCGGCGCGCGCGTTGAGCATCGCGGATGTGCTGGAACTGACGGTGCACGAGGCGACCGCGTATTTCGCCACCGATGCCGAAGTGCTGCGCGTGTTGCAGCCGATCGTCGACGTGGGTCTTGAATACGTGAAGCTCGGGCAGCCGGTGCCGACACTGTCTGGCGGCGAGGCACAGCGTCTCAAGCTCGCAGGCTTTCTCGCGGAGACGGCGCAGGCGCGCACGCCGCGCGGCGCGAAGCAGGCGTCCGCTACGGCGGGCAAGCTCTTTATGTTCGATGAGCCGACCACGGGCCTCCATTTCGACGATATCGCGAAGCTGATGCAGGCGTTCGGCAAGCTGCTCGCAGGCGGCCATTCGCTGATCGTGATCGAGCACAACCTCGACGTGATCCGCGCGGCCGACTGGCTGATCGATCTCGGACCCGAAGGTGGCGACGGCGGCGGCCGTGTGCTGTGCGCCGGTACGCCCGACGAAGTCAAACAGTGCGAGGAATCGCACACTGGCCAGGCACTGCTGCAATACGACGAATCGATGGGCGTGGAAGTCACGCCGGCTTCGCAAGGCGTGCCGCTGCAAACGGCGTTGACGGCGGCGCGTGCGCGTCGCGCGGTTGAAGGCGAGGACGTCGTGCGGATCGTGAATGCGCGCGAGCACAACCTGAAGTCGCTCGACGTCGATATTCCGCACGGCAAGTTCAACGTGATTACGGGCGTGTCCGGTTCGGGCAAGTCGACGCTCGCGTTCGATATTCTTTTCCACGAAGGCCAGCGCCGTTATCTGGAATCGCTGAACGCGTATGCACGTTCGATCGTGCAGCCGGCGGGGCGTCCTGAAGTCGACGCCGTGTACGGCATTCCGCCGACCGTTGCGATCGAACAGCGGCTGTCGCGTGGTGGGCGCAAGAGTACGGTGGCGACTACGTCCGAGGTGTGGCATTTCCTGCGGTTGCTCTATGTGAAGCTCGGCTTGCAGCATTGCATTCACGACGGCACCCCGGTTACCGCGCAAAGCGTCGAATCAATCGCCGCGCAACTGCTGCGCGATCACAAGGGCCAGCACGTCGGGCTGCTTGCGCCGCTGGTAGTGAACCGGAAGGGCGTCTATACCGATCTCGCGAAATGGGCGAAGGCGCGTGGCAATACGCATCTGCGTGTCGATGGCGAGTTCGTGCCGGTGGACCCGTGGCCGAAGCTTGACCGCTTCCGTGAACACACAATCGAACTGCCGGTCGCGGACATCGTGGTCTCGGCGGATCACGAGGCGCAGCTGCGTCGCGCGCTCGACGAGACGCTCGAAGTCGGCAAGGGCGTGATCCACCTGCTCGCGCCGCTCGACGGTCTGCATGACGCGATGAACGGCCGTGGCGCCAACGGGCACGTCGGCGAAGTGAAGGTGTTGTCGGTGAAGCGCGCGTGCCCGGTGTGCGGCACGAGCTATCCGGAACTTGACCCGCGGATGTTCTCGTACAACAGCAAGCACGGCTGGTGCACGACCTGCGTCGGCACGGGTCTCGCCTTGACGCGCGAACAGCGTGCAGCGTACGACGACACCGTGATCGTCGATGACAATCGCGGCCGCGAGCAGAGCTTGCCGTCGGAAGAGCAGGAACCGGAAGGCGTGGGTGACGAGCCGTGTCCGGATTGCAGCGGCACGCGGCTGAATCCGGTCGCGCGCGCGGTGACGTTCGATGGCCAGGCGATTGTCGATGTCGCGCAATGGACGGTGTCGGATACGCGTCAATGGATCGATTCGCTTGCACTCACAGGACGCGATGCGGGCATCGCGCGTGATGTTGTCAGCGAAATCGGCAGCCGGCTGCAGTTCCTCGAAGAGGTTGGGCTCGGCTATCTGAGTCTCGATCGCGCGGCGCCGAGCCTGTCAGGCGGTGAGGCGCAGCGTATCCGGCTCGCGGCGCAACTCGGCAGCAACCTGCAGGGCGTGTGTTACGTGCTCGATGAACCGACGATCGGGCTGCATCCGCGTGACAACCAGATCCTGCTGAACGCATTGCGCAAGCTGGGGGAGAAGGGCAACACGCTGGTCGTCGTGGAGCATGACGAAGATACGATCCGGCGTGCCGATCACATCATCGATATCGGTCCCGGTGCGGGCAAGCGTGGCGGTAGTCTCGTTGCGCAGGGCGGCGTGAAGGACCTGGCGGCGCAGTCTGAGTCGTTGACCGGGCAGTTCCTCGCGCACCCGATTACGCATCCGTTGCAGCCGCGTCGTCCGGTTGTGCCGGCGCGCCGGAACACGGCGGCGGTGCCTGAGAACTGGCTGACCGTGCACGGCGGCAAGCTGCATAACCTGCGTAACGTGACGGTGGGCATCCCGCTCGCGCGGCTCGTTGCTGTGACGGGCGTCAGCGGCTCCGGTAAATCGACGCTCGCACGTGACGTGCTGATGGCGAACATGCTGGATGCCGTGGGTCGCTCGGTGCTGTCGTCACCGGCGACGAAGCGTGCGCGCAAGGCAGCGCAAACCGATGAACCCGCAACGAACCGGCGTTCGAGCGTGCTTGCACGCAGCGCGCCGCGGCCGTCGCTGAACGTGACGCACGCGTGGCAAGGTTGCGATTCGATGACCGGCTGGGAAACCATCGACCGTGTGCTCGAAGTCGATCAGACACCGATCGGCAAAACGCCGCGTTCGTGTCCGGCGACGTACATTGGCGTGTGGGATACGATCCGTCGTCTGTTTGCCGATACGCTTGAAGCACGGGCACGCGGCTACACGGCTTCGCGTTTCTCGTTCAACACGGGCGACGGTCGTTGCCCTGCCTGCGAAGGCCAGGGCGTGCGCACGATCGGCATGAGCTTTTTGCCGGACGTGAAGGTGCCCTGTGATGTCTGTCACGGTCAGCGCTTCAATCCCGAGACGCTCGCCGTCACATGGCGCGGCAAGAACATCGGCGACGTGCTCACGATGGAAATCGACGAAGCCGTCGAGTTCTTCGCGCCGCTGTCGAACATCGCGCATCCGCTGCAGTTGATGAAGGACGTGGGGCTCGGTTATCTGACGCTGGGTCAACCCTCGCCGACGCTGTCAGGCGGCGAGGCGCAACGCATCAAGCTCGTCACCGAACTCAGCAAGGTGCGCGACGACATCACGCGTCGCGGACAGAAGGCGCCGCACACGCTGTACGTGCTCGATGAACCGACGGTCGGTCTGCATATGGCCGACGTCGCGAAGCTGATCCGCGTGCTGCACCGGCTGGTCGATGCGGGGCATAGCGTGGTGGTGATCGAGCATGACCTCGACGTCGTCGCCGAAGCGGACTGGATCATCGACCTCGGACCGGAAGGCGGCGTCGGCGGTGGCGCGATCGTCGCGGCGACACATCCGGAAGGGCTGGTACAGGTCGCCGCGAGCCATACGGGGCGCGCGTTGGCGCCCGTGCTCGCGCGCGAGCGCAGCGAAGTGGCCGCGCCGGAGGAGCAGAGCGTGGCAAAAATCGGGTGAGCGGGATGAGTTCGTCCGGCCGCGTGGGTTAGCGGCCGATGATCAACCAGATAAGCAGCCAGATAAGCACCGGGGCCGCATTCTTGATGAATGTGGCCCCGATGTCTTTGTAGCGTGCCGCGCGAATGCGTCGTTAAAGCGAGCCTTGTTTTGTAGCAGCGCACGCCGGATTCGGCACGCCATTCGCCGAGGCCTTCCCCGCCGCGCATTCACGCGCTGCAATCTGCTTGCGCCAGCCTTCCAGAATCGTATCCGCGAGGCTGTTGTAGTCGTGGCCGAAGTGATGTCCACCCGGCGTGCGCATGACACTGGCGCCCGTTTTCGCGAGCGCCGGACACAGCGTGTCCTTTTCGTCTTCTCCGTAGATGCACTGCACGATGGCCGGCGGCACTTTTGCCACTTCCGGCATCGCGGGCAGCGCTTCGCTGCTGGCGGGCATGCCGAGCCAGCCGCTCACGCGGATCTGGAAGTCCGCGTCATGGGCGAAGCCGAGCAGCGCCATCTGCGAAACCTTCGCGCGCAGTGCTTCCGGCAGGCGGTTGTACGCGAACGGCATCACGTCCGCGCCGAACGAATAGCCGATCAGTGCAACGTGCTGTGTATGCCAGCGCGCGCCGTACGCCTGCATCACGCGTGCGAGATCGTAGCCCGTCTGTTCCGGCGACTTCGTGCTCCAGAAGTAGCGCAATGCGTCGATGCCGACCACCGATACGTCTTTCTTCTGCAGCGCTTCGGCAATCGTCTTGTCGAGATCGCGCCAGCCGCCGTCGCCGGAAATGACGATCGCGAGCATGTCGGTCGGATGTGCGGCGCGCAACTCGATCAGCGGCAGGTCCGACACATCCTGTTCGCCCGTATCATGCGGCCGCAGATGCGGCGAGAGCAGGGCGACCATCGTGTCGGCCGTCGACATGGTCGCTGCGAAGCGCCGCACCGGCACCGGCTTGCCGCCGATGGGCGCGGGCGCGTCGACGGCAGCCGTCGTCGTGGAAGCGACTTCGACGAAGCCCGGCAGGCCGTTGCCACGGCTGATCGTCGGATCGGGCGGGCATGAGTTGAAACGCGCGTCGAGCGTTGCGTCGGGATCGACCGATGCCGCGCCGGAAAGCGTGTTCGACGGCGCCGTGGACAGCATGCGTGTAGCAACCAGGCCGCCTTCGCCCGTGCCGGCGACGATCGGCAGGAAGTAGCGGCTCGACTGTTCTTCGCGCTGCAACTGGTGGCTGATGTTTTCCACGTCGCCAACCAGGTTGTGGCAGACCTCCGGTTTGGTGAACGGCGTCGCGGCGTAGCGCGCCGTATCGACGCCGACGACCATGGCGCCGTTTTTCGCGAGCGCATCGGCGGCCTGCTGGTCGGCGGGGCGCCAGCCGTCAGCCTTCGAGAAAAGCACGACGAGGCCACGCATCGGGCCCGTCGGCCGGGTCACAGTGACGTCGCCGAAGCGGCCGCCCGACACCGTCGTGACGGAACCCGCAATAGCGCTCACCCTGGCGCCGGAAGGAGCGGCCGCGGCAGTGCCGGTGGCGGCATCAGCATCCGGCAATACGGAAGCAAAAAGGCCCGAGGACAATCCCAGGGCCAGTGCAATCTTCAACAATTTCATGAACGCCAGCCTTCGGCGAGAAGCGACAGGTCGGCGAGGGTCAGCACGACGCCGACCGAACCCGACGCCGCGAGATAACGCGGCTCCCAGGTGGGCTGGAATTTGCTCTTGAAGCCCCGCAGACCGCGGAAGTTATAGAAGCGGCAACCAAAACGCCACATCAGACCGGCGAGACGGTGCCACGGTGAAGCCAGCGGCGTGGGGTTCATGCCCGACAGCGGCGCCATGCCAAGACTCAGGCTGCGGAAATTTTCCTGCTTTAGATGCAGCGCGAGCTTGGTGAACAGATATTCCATCGCATACGGCGACGCGTCGGGCGCGTGACGCATCACGCCGACGGTCGCGTCCAGATTCAGGTCGGTCGTCATGAACGTGACGAACGCGACCGGCGTGCCCTGCTGACGCACCAGCATCACGGATTGCGCGGCCAGGTAGTCGTCGGTGAAAGCGGCCACCGAGAAGCTCTTTTCCTTCGCGGAACGGCTGTCGAGCCACGCATCGGAAATGCCGCGCAGCGTCGGCAGCAGGCCGGGCACGTGCGGCGGCTCGTACATCTCGGCCGTCAAACCATCGCGTTCGCCGCGCTTTAACGCATAGCGCAGATGCGTACGGTGCGCGCCGGCCAGTTCGAAATCGCTCAGGACGATGCGGGCTTCCTCACCGAGCTTCATCAGCGAAAGGCCGGCGTCGAGATAGAGCGGCAGGGCGTCGGCGCGGACCTGATAGAACGCAGCGCGTCCGCCGTGCGCATGCGCGAGTGCCATGAACTCGCCGATCAGTTCGACCCATTCCTCTCGCGGCCCGACCGGATCGTGCAGCGCGGCCCATGTGCGGCCGTGCTTCGCGTACATCAGGAACGCTTCGCGCGACTTCGAAAACAGGAAGCTCTTGTCGCCCATCAGCGCGAGGCCGGCGTCGCTGCGCTCCTGCGCGCGAACGATCTTCGCGGCGTCGGCGAGGTCGACCGCGGGCGGCATGACGAAACGCCCGGCGGCCGGACGCAGCAGTTGCCAGAAGGCGATGACGGTCGCGAACAGACACGCGCCGAGCGTCGCGCGCAGCGCACGCGGCGCGCGTTCGTCGAAGGCGAAATCCCACCACAGGTCGCGGCTGTACGGCACATCGCGGAAGGCGAAGAACAGCACCCACGACGCCACGATCATCACGATGCCGACCGACACCAGCCACGTCGCAGTGAACCGCTCGCTAAAGAGCGACGATGAACGGTTGAAGCGCTGGCGCGTCGTGGCCAGCAAGATGATCAGCACGCTCAGCACGCCGGCTTCGACAAACGCGAGGCCCTTGGTGAGCGAGAGCGCGAGACTGGCGAGCGCGAGCAGCATCGTGAGCCACCATGCGGCGTCGAGCCGGCGCAGCAGACCGCGTGCGACGAACAGCAGCAGCACGCCGAGCAGACTCGCGAGCAGTTGCGAGCCTTCGAGCACCCACAGCGGCAGCACGGTCTGCAACATCGCGAGACGGCGTCCGAACGCGGGCGTTGCACCGGAAATCACGAGCATGCCGCCGACCGCAAACGTGATGACGCTCAGAAACAGGGGCGCGAGCTGCGTGATGTGCTGCGAGTTGCGCGACGCAAAGCGCGCCTTGAGCGCCTGTCCTTCGAAACCGGCCAGCAGCGCGGAAGACAGCAGCAGCGGCACGCCGAAGTAGATCACGCGATAGGCGAGCAGGGCGGCGACCATGGCCGGCGTCGGCATCGTGCCGCCGAGCGCGAACACCATCGATGCTTCGAACACGCCCAGACCGCCCGGCGTGTGGCCGATCATGCCGAGCAGCATCGCCATCGAGAAAATCGCGATGAAGTGGGCAAAGCCGATGTCCGTCTGCGGCAGCAGCGCCCACAGCGCAATGCTGGCGGCGGCGACGTCGGCGGCGGCGAGCGCCAGCTGCGCGACCAGATCGCGGCGCGCAGGCACATCGAGCTTGAGCGGGCCGATCTGGATCTGGCGTGCAACCGGCCGGCACGCGCCGATCAAGAGCGCGAAGAGCGCGACGATGGCGAGACCGGTGCAGACCAGCAGCGTTGGCGAAAGATGGGTCATGCGGCTCATCGACGGCGCGGCGTACAGCATGCCGAGACCGGAGAGCAGAACCAGCGACAGACCCAGCGTGACGCTCGTGAACAGGGTGAGCCTGCCGACCTGCGCCGGCTTGATGCCTTCGGCGCCGTAGATGCGGATGCGCACGGCGCCGCCGGTCAGCGCGCCGAAACCGGTCGCATTGCCGAGCGCCGACGCGACCGTAGCGCCGATCCACAACACCGGACGCGAGACGCACGCGCCGAGCGAGCGCAGGCCGACCGCATCGCGGGCGACGAGGACAACATAACTGGCGGCAGTCGCGACGAGCGACGTGATGAGCGCCTGCGGCGACAGATGGCGCAGGCTGCGGACGACGGAGTGATAGTCGATGGTTTTCGACAGATGCTGGATGACCAGCAGGACGATGGTGCAGACGACAAGCGCAAGCGCGGGAACAGCGATGCGTCGCAGCGGGAGTGATTTCAGCCGCTGGATAGTGGACGCGCCGAACGCACGCGAGAAGCGTTCGGAGAAGCTCGGCCTACCTTGATGCACCGTGTCGGTGCGTGCCGACACATTATTTGAACCGATGCTGCCCACTTGCCTACCTCGTTGAAAGCCATGCGTATTATAACGGCAAGCTAGGCAGAAAGTTGACGCGGTCGGGGGCGAATTGGTGCAAAAACGCGCTAGATCAGGGAAAGCAGCAATGCGCCCGCCGGGCGGGCGCCCCGGGTGAGTCTATCCGTGCTGTTCGAGATGACGCTGGATGTCTTTGGGGGCCAGCTTGGAGATGTCTTCCGGGATCTCCTCGAAGACCAGTTTGCGGGTCTCGTCGCTCATATGCCGGCGCACGAGGCCGAGAAACCGTGGTTCGATCGCAAGACGGAGCCGGTGGAAGCGCTGCTGGATACGACCCTTGTCCAGATACTCGCCCAGCATGCGGGCAAACTGGTCGCGTGCGGTGTCGTTCGGGCTGTTCGGCGCGGGTTTTCCATTCTGGCCCGGCTCGCCGTTGCGTAGTTCGGGGTCGCGCGTGCGGGCCTGCGGATCGGTGAAGCCTTCAATTTCACGCAGTTCCAGCTTGAGCCCGTGGGTCTCGAAAATACGGGCGCGACTGCCGTCCGCAACAACAACCCAGGAAATCGTGGTCATGCTTTCCTCCTTTAAGGACGTGAGGGCGCACGAGGAACAATAGCGCCCATCGCACGCGCCTGCCGGGATTTCGCCGCAGGCCAGCGCCGGGCGGGGCGCGCAGCGGCGCGCCCCGCAGGCGATTGAAGCGCTCACTTCAAAGATCTGTATCTGGCGAAACAGCGGGAGCGTAGGGCGTCGCGGGACACGATGGCTGCCTGACCGGTTGTGTGACGCACGCGGGCCGTCAATCCCGCACGGCGACGATCGCTTCGATTTCGACGGTAATGTTGCCGGGCAGCGAGCCGACGCCGACAGCCGAACGCGAATGCCGCCCCGCATCGCCCAGGATATCGACGAAGAGATCGGAACAGCCATTGATCACGCGCGGATGCTCGGCGAAATCCGGTGTTGCGTTGACCATGCCGAGCAGCTTGATCACCTGTCTGACGCGGCCCAGATCGCCCAGTTCTGAATGCAGCACGGCCAGCAGGTTCAGACCGACGAGTTGTGCGTGCTGATAGGCTTCATCGGTGGTGACGGTTGCGCCGACCTTGCCGGTCATCAGCATGCCGGCTTCGTTCAGCGGGCCTTGACCCGACAGGAACAGTAGATCGCCTTCGCGCGTGCAGTGGGCGAAATTGCCGATGGGCGTCGGCACCTGCGGGAGGGTCAGGCCGCGTGCGCGCAGCCGGTCGTAACAGTTCATCTGGGATAGCGTTTGCCGTAAGGCAGTAGTTCGGGTGTGTCCGACGATCCGGCCTGCGGAAGGGCCGCGTCGTACTCATGGTCGAAGAGAGGCCCGGCTCAAGGCGCCGCTTCGGGCGTGCGGTGCTGCCAGCCAAGTCGCGCCTCGATTCGCGCGGCCACGTCCTGCAGTGCGTGGGCAAAACGTTCCGCGCCCTGTTCCGCCTTCGACTCCGGCATCACGATCGAAATCGTGAATACGCAGTCGCCTGCCTTATCGAGGACCGGCGCCGCAAGGCACGCCACCGATGCATCCGATTCGCCGATCTGGATCGACAGACGCGACTGGAACGCATCGCGCGCGATCTGCGCGAGCACCTCGGGACGCGTTTCCGAGCGACCCGTCGGCGAAGGTTTCGCATGCTTCTGGAAGAACGCGACGCGCTCGGCATCCGGCAAATGCCCAACCAGCAGACGCCCCGACGCTGTCCAGTTGAGCGGCACGCGGCTGCCGACACGCGACGTCACACGAAAATGACCCGGACCTTCGGCCATCTGCAGCACGACCATCATGCCTTCCTCGAGCCCGCACACCTGCACGGTTTCTTCGACCTGTGCCGAAAGCCGGTGCATTTCCTCGTTCGCGACCGTCAGGTAATCGAGCGAACTCGCGTATGTCAGCCCGTAGCCGTAGAGCCGCGAGCCGAACCAGATCGCGCCTTCGAGCGTGCGCGCGAGCAGGTTCTTTTCCACGAGATCGTTGATGATCGAATAGACCGTCGACAGCGGTGCGCCCAGCGTGCGCGCGACTTCATACGCGGTGACCGGGTGGTTCGCTTCCTGAAGCGCGTCGAAAATCTGCACGGCGCGATCGATCGCGCCGGTGCGCGTGCGCGGCGCGGCGGCGGTCGTTTCGGACGGCTGCGAGGCGTGTTCAGGCTCGGCGGGGCGGGGCGTGCGGGACATCGTGCTCCTTGGAATCGGATTGTTTTTGGCCAGTTGACGCAGGGTTATTGTATGTTAGACTGATACACAATTACAACATATATTCCATAACTAGGAAATAAAATTTCCGGAGGCGTCGCAATGGACATCCGCTCTCGATCTGGCTTACGCCCTGTCATCAATGTCTCGGGCACGATGACGAGCCTTGGCGCGTCCATCGTCGGCGAACCGGTGATCGAGGCGGTGGCGCAGATACTGCCGCAATTCGTCGAGATCGACGATCTGCAGAAGAAAGCGTCGACGGCGATCGCCGCGGCCTGCGGAAGCGAAAGCGGTTACGTGACCGCATCGTGTTCCGCGGCCATCACGCTGTGCATCGCCGCAACCATGACGGGCGACGATCACGGCCTGATCGAGCAGCTTCCGGACACGACCGGGTTGCGCAATGAAGTCGTGATCCAGACCGGTCACCTCGTCAATTATGGCGCACCCATCGACCAGGCGATCCGTCTTGCCGGCGCACGCGTGGTAACTGTTGGCGCCGCAACCGAAGCGCATGGTTATCAGCTGGCGACTGCCATTACAGAGCGCACCACAGCGGCGCTTTACGTCGTCTCGCATCACACGGTCCAGTTCGGCATGATCACGCTCGAAGAATTCATCGCGGTTGCGCATGGAAAGGGCGTGCCGGTGATCGTCGACGCGGCGTCCGAATATGACCTGAAGCGTTTCATCGAAGCGGGCGCGGATCTCGTGCTGTATTCGGCGCACAAATTCCTCGGCGGTCTGACGGCGGGCATCGTCGCGGGCACGAAAGCGCGGGTACGTGCCGCATATTTCCAGAACGGCGGCATTGGCCGGGGCATGAAAGTCGGCAAGGAAGGCATCGTTGGCGCGATCGCTGCGCTCGAAGCGTGGCAGACGCGCGATCACGTTGCGATCCGCGCGCGCGAACGCGGTTACCTGACGCTGTGGCGCGAAGCGCTGAACCGCTTTGCCGGCGTGTGGGCGCAGCTCGATCCCGACCCGACGGGCAATCCGCTCGACCGTCTGAAACTGCATATCGATCCGCAGGAAGCGCGCATTACCGCATGGGATCTCGCCGATGCGCTCGCGCGTCCCCAGCGCGGCGGTGCCCCGGTGATCGTGCGCGACCACGAGGCGGAACTGCATTTCTTCTTCCTCGATCCGTGCAATCTGCACCCGGGCGAAGAACAGACCGTGCTCGCGCGCATCGTCGACGAACTCGAACATGCGCGAAGCGCACCGCAACCCATCGTGACACCGTTCCACCAGCGCGACGCGCGCCATGTGGCTGGACGCAGGAACTGGCCCGACTGACGCACTGATTTTCACCCCTTGAAGTTTGCCTGACCGGGCGCCGGAAATCTCCGGTGCTGCCTTGACTCGTCTGTTTAGTACTCCGTAGGGCGTCGGATGACCATTCTTATCCGGCGTTCGCTTTCTTTTGACTTGAGGAAACCATGAAATATAAGAAGATCTTCCGTACGGCGATCACTGTCGCCGCCGCTGGACTCGCCACGCAGGCCGCGTATGCGCAAAGCAGCGTAACGCTGTATGGCATCGTCGACGCCGGGCTGACCTACACGAACAACCAGAAGGGCAAGAGCAACTTCCAGGCGACGCAGGGCAATGTGCAGGGCTCGCGCTGGGGCCTGCTCGGTACGGAAGATCTGGGTGGCGGCAACAAGGTGTCGTTCAAGCTGGAAAACGGGTTCAGCCTCGAAACGGGTGCGGCAGGTCAGGGCGGCCGCATCTTCGGCCGTAGCGCGTGGGTTGCACTGACGAACAACAAGGCCGGCTCGATCACGCTGGGCCGTCAGTACAACAGCGTGCAGGACTACCTCTCGAACCTGCAGATTAACGGGGTCGGCGCGATGAGCCAGTACGGCAACGCGGTCTACGATAACGACGACCTGAACAACACGTACCGCACGAACAACGCGGTCAAGTACACGACGCCGACCATCGCCGGCCTGACCGCTAACGCGATGTACGCGTTCTCGAACGCGGCAGGTGATTTCTCGAACAACCGCGCGTGGAGCGTCGGCGCCGACTACGTGAACGGGCCGGTCCGCCTCGACGCGGCGTACTCGCTGACGGACCATCCGGCGACGAGCACAACCGGCGCGGCGCCGTCGGACAATTACTACAACACGGGCTCTTCGATCATCAGCAACGTCGCGCGCAACCAGGTGTGGGGCGCGGGCGGCCAGTACGTGTTCGGCCCGGCGATCTTCGCGCTGCTGTACACGAACTCGCAGTTCCAGCTGAACTCGGGCGGCAGCCTGCATTTCACGAACTATGAAGCGAGCGCGCGTTACCAGCTGACGCCCGCGACCCTGCTCGCGCTCGGCTACATCTACACGAACCAGACGAGCAGTTCGGCAATCGCGAAGAACGCCCACTACAACCAGCTAAGCCTTGGCGGCGAGTACTTCCTGTCGAAGACAACGGACCTGTACCTGAACGGCATCTATCAGCGTTCGTCGGGTTCGAAGGCATGGGTTGAGGGCATCTCCAATGCGTCGAGCAACAACGGTCAGTTCGTGACGGTTGCCGGCATCCGCCACAAGTTCTAAACGGACAGAGCCCGCTCGTTGCGCTGAGCGCAGCGGCTGCTCATCGCTCTACACAATAAGGAGAAGAAACATGGCGACCGTCCAGGGAAGTCTGTTGCTCGTCTATGCATTGATCGCCATCATCGCGCTCGTCGTGCTGATCGCGCGCTTCAGGATGAATCCGTTCATCACGTTGATGATGGTGTCGGTGGCGCTGGCGCTTGCCGTCGGCATGCCGATGACGTCGATTCTGAAATCGTTCGAAACAGGTGTGGGTGGCACGCTCGGTCACATTGCGATCGTGGTTGGTCTTGGCACGATGCTCGGCAAGATGATGGCCGAATCGGGCGGGGCGGAGCGTATCGCGCGCACGCTGATCAGCCTGTTCGGGCCTAAGAATGTGCACTGGGCGATGATGTGTATCGCCTTTCTGGTCGGCTTGCCGGTGTTCTTCGAAGTCGGCTTCGTGCTGCTGATCCCGATTGCGTTCAACGTCGCGCAACGGACGGGCACGTCGATGATTCGCGTCGGCATTCCAATGGTGGCGGGCCTTTCCGTCGTGCACGGTCTGATTCCACCGCATCCGGCCGCATTGCTTGCAGTGACGGCATACAACGCGGATATCGGCCACACGATTTTCTACGCGCTGATTGTCGGCATTCCGACTGCGGCGATTGCGGGTCCGCTGTTCTCGAAGCTCATCAGCCGCTTTGTCGTGCTCGATGGCATCAACCCGATGGCGCAGCAGTTCATCGAGCAGGACGCAAAACGTGCGACGCAGGAACTGCCGGGATTCGGCATAACGTTGCTGACGGTGTTGCTGCCCGTACTGCTGATGCTGGTGGGTAGCTGGGCCGATGTCATTGCACCGGCGAAGTCGACGGCGAACAACATACTGCGTCTGATTGGTCACCCGGACATGGCGCTGCTGCTTGCGGTGCTGCTGAGCTTCTACACGTTTGGCGTGACGCGTGGCTTTGGGCGTGAGCAGATCCTCAAGTTCACCAACGAATGCCTGGCGCCGACGGCAAGCATCACGCTGGTGGTGGGTGCAGGCGCGGGCTTTGGCCGCATCCTGATCGACAGCGGCGCGTCGAAGGCGATTGTCGATGTGGCGACCGGTGCGCATGTGCCGCTGCTGATTCTGGCGTGGCTCGTGGCGGCGCTGATTCGTGTCGCAACGGGGTCGGCGACGGTTGCAATGGCAACGGCTGCGGGCATCATCGCGCCGATCGCAGCGGCCGCGGCTGCAACGGGTGGTGTGCGTCCCGAACTGCTTGTGCTCGCGACGGGTGCGGGATCGCTGATCCTGTCGCACGTGAACGACGGTGGCTTCTGGCTCGTGAAGGAATACTTCGGCATGACCGTGCCGCAGACCTTCAAGACATGGACCGTCTGCGAGACGATCATTTCGATCACCGCTTTAGCCTTTACTCTGGGACTTGCTGCGGTGGTTTGATCGAATGAGATTGACCTGACGCAGCAGGGAAGGGACGCGCATGAGCAGGGGCGCGTCCCTTTTTCTATTTGGCGCTCGCCGCTTTGGCACCGCACGCCCGAATCACTAGAGCGACGACCTGTTCGGTCGATTCGTCGAAAGCCTTCTTCGAGAGCGCACGCTTGCCGGCCAGCGCTTCGATCTGCGCGTCGAAATCGGCGTAGTGCTGGGTCATCGCCCAGATCATGAAGAGGAACGTGCGCGCATCAATGGGCGCGAGCAGCCCGCGTGCGATCCAGTCGTTGATCACGACGACGCGCGTCTCCATCCATGGCTTCACGCGACCCGCCAGGATGTCCTGCATGTGCGTCGCGCCGCGAATGATTTCGTTCGCCCACACCTTCGAGGCAAGTGGACGACGCCGCGACAGTTCCATCTTGGCGCGCACATAGCCGCCGATTGCCTCAACCGGATCGTCGCTGCGGTCGAACGTATCCGCGGCGCGGTACCACTCCTCGAAGATGTCATCGAGCACGCGTCGGTAAAGCGCAAGCTTTGTCGGGAAGTAGTAATGCAGGTTCGCTTTAGGGAGACCCGCACGTTCCGCGATCATCGCTGTGCTAGTGCCTTCAAGACCACGCTCTGCAAAAACGGCTTCCGCGCACGCGAGCAGATGCGCCTCGTTCGTGTTGCGGATGTGTGCCTTGCGCCGCCGCATTGGCTTTGCCGCTTCTTCGTCTTCGACGGTCATTGCTGGCGCATCGTCACTTTTCATCATGGCCTCGTGTGGCTCGGGTGCCGCGTCGCGCCTCATTGTAGTCGCAATGCGGCCTGCAAACGCGTAGTGTCGTACACATGCGAACGACGTGCCTTCCGGCATGTTGCAGCGCAATGGCACGCTTTTCGCTCAGTGAGAAGTCATTGAAATATAGCCGGTAATCGTCTACAACCTGTCCAACTGGACAGGATTGGTTGAGCAGGGAAAACACGTAGACGGTGAAGGTCGCCGTGTGCACCGCAGGCGGGCGCGATGCCCCACGACGTGTCGGCGATGCACCGCGTTTGCGTACGGAATGGCCCATTTGAATGTCCCGATTCGGTGAGGAGAGAGACTGATGAACGCAGTGACGGAAGCAGGGCTCGACGTGTCGATCAAGGTGAACGGCCAGCGTCTTTGGGACAGTCTCATGACGATGGCGAAGATCGGCGCGACGCCTAAAGGCGGCGTCTGCCGTCTGGCGCTAACGGATCTCGATCGCGAAGGGCGCGACCTGATCGTGAGCTGGGCAAAGGAGGCGGGTTGCACCGTCAGCGTCGATCAGATGGGCAACGTATTCATGCGACGCGCGGGCCGCAATGCATCGGCGTTGCCGGTGATGACCGGCTCGCATGCCGATTCGCAGCCTACGGGCGGTCGTTTTGATGGCATCTACGGCGTGCTCGGTGGCCTTGAAGTCATTCGTAGCCTCAACGATTACGGCATCGAGACCGAGCATCCGGTCGAAGTCGTGATCTGGACCAACGAGGAAGGCTCCCGCTTTGCGCCGGCGATGGTTGCATCCGGCGTGTTTGCGGGCGTGTTTACCCTCGACTACGGTCTTTCGCGCAAGGACGTCGACGGCAAGACGATCGGCGAAGAACTCAAACGTATCGGCTACGCAGGCGATATTCCGTGCGGCGGCCGGCCGGTTCATGCTGCGTTCGAACTGCATATCGAGCAAGGCCCGATTCTCGAAGCCGAACACAAAACGATTGGGGTCGTGACCGACGCGCAAGGTCAGCGCTGGTACGAGGTCGTGCTCACCGGGCAGGAGGCGCATGCAGGTCCGACGCCGATGCCGCGTCGGCGCGATGCGTTGCTGGGTGCGTCGCGTGTGGTCGATCTCGTGAATCGCGTCGGGCTGAATCACGCGCCGTTCGGCTGCGCGACGGTCGGCATGATGCAGGTGTATCCAAACTCACGCAACGTGATTCCGGGGCGCGTGTTCTTCACGGTCGACTTCCGTCATCCCGACGATGCCGTGCTCGCGCAGATGGATGCGGAGCTGCGTGAGGGCGTCGCGCGCATTGCGGGCGAAATCGGCCTTGAAACGCAGCTCGAACAGATCTTTTACTACAAGCCGGTCGCGTTCGACGCGGCTTGCGTCAAGTCAGTCCGCGCGGCTGCCGAACGCTTCGGCTATCCCAATCGAGACATCGTGTCAGGCGCGGGTCACGACGCCTGCTATCTGTCGCAGGTTGCGCCGACATCGATGGTGTTCGTGCCGTGCGTCGACGGCATCAGTCACAACGAGATCGAAGACGCCACGATCGAATGGATCGAAGCGGGCGCGAACGTACTGCTGCACGCGATGCTGGAGCGAGCGTGTGAGCCCGCTTCGTAGCCGCTGCCCAACCCCTCTTTGCTAAACGCTCTTTGAAGTTTGTTTCCTGATTTCGATGCTGGCCTGGCTTAAGGCAAAGCCAGCGGGTTCGTGTTGTTTCTCTTGTCGAAGGAGCGCGCATGGCTACGAAGGAAACCGGCGATATCGCCGCAGGCCGACTACAGGCCGACCAGCTCGCGTGTCAGTTTACCGACGTCGCGCCGTTGCTTGAACCCGGCGCGGCGGCGATTGCCGCGAGCCGCTGTCACTACTGCTACGACGCACCGTGTGTGAACGCGTGTCCCACGCAGATCGATATTCCCGGTTTTATCCGCAAGATCGGCAACGGCAATCTAAAAGGCGCAGCGGTCGACATTCTCTCCGCGAATCCGTTAGGCGGTATGTGCGCGCGAGTGTGCCCGACGGAAATTCTTTGCGAAGGCGCTTGCGTGCGCAACCATCAGGACGAAAAGCCCGTCGCGATCGGTGCTTTGCAACGTCATGCAACCGACTGGGCGATGGCGCGTGATCTCAGGCTGTTCAGGCGTGCGGCGGAAACGGGTCGACATGTTGCTGTAGTCGGCGCGGGCCCGGCTGGGCTTGCGTGCGCACATCGGCTAGCGCTTGGCGGTCATCGCGTGACGCTATTCGACGCGCGCCCCAAAGCCGGTGGCCTTAACGAATATGGCATCGCCGCTTATAAAACCGTCGATGAATACGCGCAAAGGGAAGTCGACTGGCTGCTTTCAGTCGGCGGCATCGAACTAAAGACGGGCGTCGCGCTCGGTCGAGATGTGACGCTCACTGAGCTCCGCCAGCAACACGACGCAGTGTTTCTCGCAGTCGGCCTAACGGGCGTCAAGGCGTTGCAGATCGAAGGCGAAGCGCTGGATGGCGTCGAAAACGCCGTCGATTTCATCGCGCGCCTGCGTCAGGCGGACGATCTTTCGACGCTGCCGGTCGGCCGTCGCGTGGTGGTGATCGGCGGTGGCAATACCGCGATCGACGCGGCGGTGCAAAGCCGCAAGCTCGGCGCCGAAAGCGTATCGATGGTGTACCGGCGCGGCGTCGACGCAATGAGCGCGACGTGGGCAGAGCGGGAATTCGCGCAGACACAGGGTGTATCGATCGTGTTGTACGCGCAACCCGTGCGTTTGCTGGGTGACGGCAGGACGGTCACCGGCGTTGAATTCGAGCGCACGCACGAAGACGGTGGACGCCCTGTCGGCACAGGCGAGCGCTTCACCATCGCCGCCGATGTCGTACTGAAGGCAATCGGCCAGACACTCGTCGCGACAGGACTCGATGCTGAAATCCTGGCAACGGACGGCACACGTATCGCGGTCGATGAAGAACGACGTACGTCGCTGGACAACGTCTGGGCAGGCGGGGACTGCGCGGCCACCGGCCTCGATCTGACTGTGCAGGCGGTACAGGACGGCAAGCTCGCAGCGGCATCGATCGATCGCGTGTTCGCACGCACGGCGATGCGCGCAGCGTAACGACGGTACGAGCAGGGCGCGTGCCTCGATGCAACGCGCAGCGATAAAAAGCGATCACCCCACGGAGCCAGATATGGCCGATCTTCGTTGCACCATCGCCGGCATCACGTCGCCGAATCCTTTCTGGCTGGCCTCCGCGCCACCCACCGATAAGGCCTATAACGTCAATCGCGCATTCGAAGCGGGCTGGGGCGGCGTCGTGTGGAAGACGCTCGGCCTCGATCCGCATGTCGTCAATGTGAGCTCGCGCTACGGCGCGGTGCAGTGGAATGGCCAGCGCATCGCGGGCCTGAATAATATCGAACTGATCACCGATCGTCCGCTCGACGAGAACCTGCGCGAGATCGCACAGGTGAAGCGCGACTGGCCCGATCGCGCGATGATCGTTTCGCTGATGGTGCCGTGCAATGAGCGTGACTGGAAGTGGATCCTGCCGCTTGTCGAAGACACCGGCGCCGATGCGGTCGAGCTGAACTTCGGCTGTCCGCATGGCATGAGCGAACGCGGCATGGGCGCAGCCGTGGGGCAGGTGCCGGAATACATCGAGATGGTCACGCGCTGGGTCAAGGAAGGCTCGCGCCTGCCTTGCCTCGTGAAGCTCACACCGAATATCACCGACATTCGCCTCGGCTCGCGCGCGGCATACAAAGGCGGCGCGGACGGCGTGTCGCTCATCAACACGATCAACTCCATCGTCGCGGTGGATCTCGACGAAATGGCGCCGCTGCCGACCGTCGATGGCAAAGGCACGCACGGCGGTTATTGCGGCCCTGCAGTCAAGCCGATTGCGCTGAACATGGTTGCGGAGATCGCGCGTGATACTGAAACGCCAGGCTTGCCGATCTCGGGCATCGGCGGCATCACGACGTGGCGCGACGCCGCCGAATTCATGGTGCTGGGCGCGGGCAGCGTGCAGGTGTGTACCGCTGCGATGCACTACGGCTTTCGCATCGTCTCCGACATGGCCGATGGCCTGTCGAACTGGATGGACGAAAAAGGCTATGCAACGCTCGACGATATTTGCGGACGTGCCGTGCCGAATGTCACTGACTGGAAGTTCCTGAACCTCAGCTACGACATCAAGGCGCGCATCGATCAGGACAAGTGCATCCAGTGCGGCCTGTGCCACATCGCGTGCGAGGACACCGCGCATCAGGCAATCCTCCGCGAGAAAGATGGCGTGCGTCACTTCGAAGTGATCGACGCGCACTGCGTCGGATGCAACCTCTGCATGCACGTGTGTCCGGTCGATCAGTGCATCACGATGGAGCGCGTCGATGCGGGCGCGTATTCGAACTGGACCACGCATCCGAACAATCCTTCTGCAGTCACAGCAACAACCGACGAAACCGTAGCACCAGCACCTGTATCCGCACACGCGGCCTAGTGGTCTACACACGCTGGACGCATCGCACTTCACCACTTAACGACGATGCGCCAGTTTTTCGACGATGGGAGAGCCTTCGATGAATCAGTCTGCTGGAACCAGCGATTCGCTATTGCAACCGGGCGTACGCAACAGTTCGCTCTATAACGACGACCTCGCGCCGACCGGCAAGGCGCAGCGCACGTGGAAGTGGTATCACTTCGCCGCGCTGTGGGTCGGCATGGTGATGAACATCGCGTCATACATGCTCGCGGCCGGTTTGACGGAGCAGGGTATGTCGCCGTGGCAGGCCGTGGCGACCGTGCTGCTCGGCAACCTCATCGTGCTTGTGCCGATGCTGTTGATCGGTCATGCAGGTGCGAAGCATGGCATTCCGTATGCGGTGCTCGTGCGGTCGTCGTTCGGCACGCAAGGGGCGAAACTGCCGGCGTTGTTGCGGGCAATCGTCGCGTGTGGCTGGTACGGCATTCAAACGTGGCTGGGTGGCAGCGCGATCTACGTGCTGCTCAACATTCTCACGGGCAATGCGTTGCAGGGCACGCCGCTGCCATTCATCGACATTTCGATCGGGCAGGCCGCGTGTTTCCTCGCGTTCTGGGCGTTGCAGATCTACTTCATCGTCAATGGCACCGATTCGATTCGCTGGCTCGAAAGCTGGTCCGCGCCGATCAAGGTGGTGATGTGTATCGCGCTGGTGTGGTGGGCGACATCGAAAGCGGGCGGCGTCGGTTCGATGCTGTCGACGCCTTCGCAGTTCGCTGCGGGCGGCAAGAAGGAAGGTCTTTTCTGGGTCACGTTCTGGCCGGGTCTTACGGCGATGGTCGGTTTCTGGGCGACGCTCGCGCTGAATATTCCGGACTTCACGCGGTTTGCGCGGACGCAGCGCGACCAGATGGTCGGTCAGGCAATCGGCCTGCCGGTGCCAATGGCCTTGCTGTCGGTGATCTCGGTGGTGGTGACGTCCGCGACGGTTGTGATCTACGGCAAGGCAATCTGGGATCCGATCGACCTGACAAGCCGTATGACAGGCGTCGGCGTGGGCATCGCGCTCATCATCCTGACGCTCGACACGATGTGCTGCAATCTTGCGGCGAATCTCGTCGGGCCCGCCTACGATTTTTCGAGTCTCTGGCCGAAGGGCATTTCATACAAGACGGGCGGCATGATCACCGCGACCATCGCAATCGTGATGATGCCGTGGAAGATTCTCGCGACCACGCAGGGCTATATCTTCACGTGGCTCGTCGGGTACTCGGCGTTGCTCGGTCCGGTAGCGGGCATCATGATGGTCGACTACTTCCTGATTCGCGGCACGCGTCTCGATCATCACGAACTCTTCGACGAAAACGGCGAATATGCGTACACGGGCGGCTGGAACATGGCGGCGGTCGTCTCGCTGGCGATCGGCGTGTTGCCGAATCTGCCGGGCTTTCTGCATACCGCGTTTCCCGCTGCGTTCCCGAACGTGCCGGAAGTGTTCAACACGCTCTATACGTATGCATGGTTTGTGGGTCTGGCGCTGGCGGCGATTATCTACGGCGTGTGGATGAAGCTCGGCAAGCGTGCAAGTCCGGGTATCGCGCGCGCCTGAACCGACCGTTTCGATGCTTGTAGCGTTGAGAGTCAACCGAAGGAGACTGCAGCATGGCAACCCTGATTCGTGGCGGGACGGTGGTCGACGCCAACCAGACATATCGCGCCGACGTGTTGTGTCATGACAGCGCAGAAGGCGGCGCCATCGCGCAGATTGGCGTCGATCTGGACGCGCCCGCGGGCGCGACCGTGATCGACGCAGGCGGGCAATACGTGATGCCTGGCGGCATCGATCCGCACACGCATATGGAACTGCCGTTCATGGGCACGACAGCCAGCGACGACTTCTATAGCGGCACCGCTGCCGGTCTCGCGGGCGGCACGACCAGCATCATCGACTTCGTGATCCCGTCGCCGCGCCAGCCGCTGATGGCGGCGTTCAACGACTGGCGTGGCTGGGCTGAGAAGGCTGCGTCGGACTACGGCTTTCACGTCGCCGTGACGTGGTGGGACGAGTCGGTGCATCGCGACATGGGGACGCTCGTGCACGAGCATGGCGTGTCGAGCTTCAAGCACTTCATGGCCTACAAGAACGCGATCATGGCCGACGATGAGGTCCTCGTGAACAGTTTCGCACGCGCGCTTGAACTTGGTGCGCTGCCGACGGTGCACGCGGAAAATGGCGAGCTCGTGTTCCAGTTGCAGCGCCAGCTCCTCGCGCGCGGCTTTACAGGACCGGAAGCGCATCCGTTGTCGCGACCGCCGGAAGTGGAGGGCGAAGCGGCCAATCGCGCCATCCGCATCGCACAGGTGCTCGGCGTGCCCGTGTATATCGTGCACGTTTCCGCTAAAGATGCACTCGATGCTGTGATCCGCGCGCATAGCGAAGGCCAGCGTGTCTTCGCCGAAGTGCTCGCGGGACATCTCGTGATCGACGAATCGGTCTATCGCGACACCGACTGGGGACGTGCGGCCGCGCACGTGATGAGCCCGCCGTTCCGCACGAAAGAGCATCGCGATGCGTTATGGCGCGGGCTGCAGGGCGGCCATCTGCACACCACTGCAACCGATCATTGCGTGTTCTGCGCGTCGCAGAAAGCAATGGGACGGGAAGACTTCACGAAGATTCCGAACGGCTGCGGCGGCGTCGAAGACCGCATGTCGATTCTCTGGCATCACGGCGTGAATACGGGGCGCCTCACGCCTAACGAGTTTGTGCGCGTGACATCAACGAACGCCGCGCAGATTTTCAACCTGTATCCACGCAAAGGCGCGGTCGAAGTGGGCGCCGACGCGGACCTCGTCGTCTGGGATCCGAAGGCGACGCGCACGATCTCCGTGAAGACGCATCACCAGAACGTCGACTTCAACGTATTCGAAGGGATGAACGTGCAGGGCGTGGCGACGCATACGCTTTCGCGCGGTCACGTGGCGTGGGCCAATGGCGATCTGCGCGCGCAGCGCGGCGCGGGACGCTATCTGAAGCGGCCACCCAACCCGGCATATTTCGAAGCGGTGCGCGTCGCCAATCGTTTGAAGGCAGTGGAGCCGGTAGCGCGTTGAGCGTGCGCGATTCTTCACTTTTTTTGTGATTATCTTTTACCGATGGAGGGATTTAAGCGGGCGAATGCTTTGATTATCCTGATCTCACGCGTTTCATACATGGTGTCTGAAGCGGTTCACACGGAAGATCTGGAGGTCGTTGTCATGAAAGCCCGTCTATATGGTGTCGCCGCTGCTGCCCTGACTGCTGCCACGCTGCTCGCCGCGCCGCTCGCATCGTATGCGCAGCAGTCGAACAACACGGTCACGCGCGCACAGGTGAAAGCCGAGCTTGCTGAACTCGAACGCGCAGGCTACCACCCCGGTATGAATGAGGTGAATTATCCGGTCGATCTTGAGACCGCTGAGGCGAAAGTGGCCGCCAACCACGCTGGTGCACCCGGCGACACGGGCTACGGCGCGGGTACGACCAGCTCGGCCCAGTCGGGCGGGCAGTAGGATCGAAAGCCTGAAGCCAGTTGTCCTCTACCGGCGCATGCGGCGTCGATTAAACCGGATGTCCGTTTAAGGCATCCGGTTTTTTTACACGCGTGGACGCCGCTCGTTATAGGACAGCGTCTGAGGGGGTAAGCGTCGCCACCAGCACGGCAGCGATCGCTTCGATGCCGTCGCGGTCTTCTTCGGTGAAACGCGACGGGAGCGGGCTGTCGATATCGAGCACGCCAAGCAGCGCGCCATCGCGCATCACGAGTGGCACCACCAGTTCCGAGCGCGACGCTGAATCGCACGCAATGTGCCCCGCGAATGCGTTGACGTCCGGCACGAGTTGCGTCTCGCGGGTTTGCGCGGCGGTGCCGCACACGCCGCGGCCCATGGCGATGCGCACGCATGCTGGTTTGCCCTGAAACGGTCCGACCACGAGCTCGCCTTCGACGAGAAAATAGAAGCCTGCCCAGTTCACGTCCGGCATCGCGTTGAACAGCAGCGCAGAAAGGTTCGCGGCATTGGCGACGAGATTCGTTTCGTCCGCGAGCAGTCCGCGAGCCTGTGCGGCCAGCTCGATATAGAAATCGCGCTTTGGCAACGCGGTGGAGACGGTTCCCTGAAACATGGCGGTATACCCTGCGTAGTCACTGCATGAAAGACGCCTGCGTGGCGTCGGGCCGCAACTGACGCAGCCCGGGCCGTGATTCTCCCACCTTTGGCTCAATCCTGCCCGCGGGCACACCACACCGGTCGCGCCAGTCCGGGCACGTCCGCTACCCGCAACGCGTTTATTCGTCAACGCATACAATAATCGGGCACGTATGCCCGCATCGGGACGCCGATATTCCTCACGTCACGGCTGCAGATGAATCGCCCCTGCGTGCGTCGATCAAGGGACGCCCATGGATCACCTCGAATCGCTGCGTATCTTCTGCACCGTAGTCGAAGTTCGCAGTTTTACGCGCGCGGCGCGGGTACACGGTCTGTCGACGCCGGCCATTTCCCGCTCGGTGAGCGAACTCGAAACGCGCCTCGGCGTGCGCCTCTTTCAACGTTCGACGCGTCATATCTCGACCACCGAAGTCGCGGAGCAGTTTTTCAAGGGCTGTTCGCGACTTCTGGCGGAACTCGATGCGCTGGAAGCGCAGGCGCGTCACGGTGTGAGCGAACCGACGGGTGTGCTCAGGGTGGTTGCGCACACAACCGCCACCGTGAACCTGCTCGTGCCGCTGATAGCAGGCTTCAAGAAAGAGTTTCCGACGGTGCATCTCGATCTCACGCTGAGCGAGCGACCCGTCGATCTGATCGAGGAGGGCTACGATCTCGGCATCCTGCTGCCGTTCATGCTGACGAGCGATCAGATGATCACGCGCCCGCTCACGCGCATCGCGATGGTCGTGGTGACGTCGCCCGCCTATCTGAAGACGCACGCGCGCCCCGACACGCCGGAAGACCTCGTGCGACATGAGTTCGTTGCGCTGTCGCCGTCGATTCAGGGTTTGCCTTTGCGCTTTCGGCGCGACGACGAAGAAACGACCGTCGATCTGAACGTTGAGATCTCGTCCAACAACGCGTCGCTAAGAAAGGAGATGGTGCTGAATGGCTTCGGGCTGGGCGCATTGCCGCGCTCGTTGATCGAAGACGAACTGCGTGATGGCCGGCTCGTGCAACTGCTGGAAAACTACGAATTGCTCGACAACGATATTGAGTTGCGGCTCGCGTATAGCAACCGCAAATTCATGCCCGCGAAAGTGCGCGCGTTCGTCGACTATGCGACGGCCTTTTACGCAGCAGCGCCGATCGATAGCCCGTAGGCAGTCACGTTAGCGAAGCGGCGCGCTACACGTCCAGGAGCAACTTTGAAAGCAACGGCCCGATAGGCGAACGTTCCGTCGCCGCAGTATCATTCTGCCCGCCGCGTGCTTCCTGCGGCTCAGCCTACCTTTTTATAACTATAAGTAATATAAATCGCCATCGAAATGCTTTGTGGAAATAAGGGGTCTTTGCTACAGTCCGCTGCGCTCTTCGGACCGGTAGCATTGCAAACACGCAAAGCGCGCCGAAGCCGGACCTACAACACCAAGAGGACTATTTGATGAAATCGATTCGCTCCATTCTGCTGGTCGGCCTGCTGCAGGCTGTCGTCGCAACCTCGGCCTTCGCCGCTGACGGACTCGCGCAGATCAAATCGGCGGGCGTGTTCAAGATCGGCACCGAAGGCACGTACGCACCGTTCACGTTCCACGATGCGTCGAACCAGCTGACCGGCTTCGACGTCGAAATCGGCCGCGCGATCGCGCAGCGTCTGGGCGTGAAGGCCGAGTTCATCGAAGGCAAGTGGGACGGCCTGATCGCCGGCCTGGATGCCAACCGCTACGACGCCGTGATCAATGAAGTGTCGATCACCGACGCACGCAAGGCCAAGTACGATTTCTCGAGCCCGTACATCACGTCGCACGCGGCGCTGATCGTGCGTTCGGACAATACGACCATCAAGACCTTCGACGACCTGAAGGGCAAGAAGTCGGCGAACACGCTGACCAGCAACTTCGGCAAGATGGCGGCCGCACACGGCGCGGAAGTCGTGCCGGTGCAAGGCTTCAACGAATCGATCGACCTGCTGACGTCGGGCCGCGTCGATGCGACGGTGAACGATTCGCTGTCGTACCTCGACTTCAAGAAGCACAAGCCGGACGCGAAGGTGAAGATCGCCGCGCTGGATGAATCTTCTGAAAGCGACCAGTCGGGCGTGCTGATCCGCAAGGGCAATCCGGAACTGCAGGCTGCGATCAACAAGGCGCTCGCCGACATGAAGGCCGACGGGACCTACGACAAGATCTCGAACAAGTACTTCGGCAAAGACGTATCCAAGTAAAGCCTCAAAAGCGAGCCTGAATCATGCCGGCATGGCTGCATTTGATGGGTACGTCACTCTGGCCCCTGCTGTACGCGGGGCTGGTGTTTACGGTGCCGCTCACCCTGATTTCCTTCGTGCTGGGTCTCGCGCTGGCGTTTGCCGTCGCGCTGATCCGGCTCTTCGGACCGAACTGGTCCGTGGCTATCGTGCGGTTCTACGTCTGGCTGATTCGCGGCTCGCCGCTGCTTGTGCAGCTGTTTGTGATCTTCTATGGCCTGCCGAATGTCGGGATCGTGCTTGATCCGCTGACGGCGGCCATTATCGGTTTCTCGCTGAACGTCGGCGCCTACAATTCCGAGGTCATCCGCGGCGTGATCGAATCGATCCCGAAGGGGCAGTGGGAAGCCGCGTACTCGATGGGGATGACGCGCGGCCAGGCACTGCGTCGCGCGATTCTGCCGCAAGCGGCGCGCGTCGCGCTGCCGCCGCTGTCGAATTCGTTCATCGCGCTCGTGAAGGATACGTCGCTCGCCGCCGTTCTGACCGTGCCGGAGATTTTCCAGGCCGCGCAGCGCATCGCATCGGTGACGTATGAGCCGCTGATCCTGTACACGGAAGCGGCGTTGATCTATCTGGTGTTCAGTTCGGTGCTGTCGTCGGCGCAGGTCAGGCTCGAACGGCGTTTCGGGCGCCACGCGCTTTTCACGGGCGGTAACTGATGATCAGACTGCAGAAAATCGAAAAGTATTTTGGCGATCACCGGGTGTTGAACTCGGTCGATCTCGCGCTCGCGCAGGGCAATGTCACGGCGCTGATCGGACCGTCCGGCAGCGGCAAGAGCACACTGCTGCGTTGCGTGAACCTGCTGGAAATTCCCGAAGCCGGCACGCTCGAACTCGGCGACCAGCGGCTCGAATTCAGCCGCACGGAAAAGCCCTCGCGCGATGCCGTGCTCGCCATCCGTCGGCGCACCGGCATGGTGTTCCAGAACTTCCAGCTGTTTCCGCACCGCACGGTTATCGAGAACGTGATGGAAGGGCTCATCACCGTACAGAAGTGGGACGCTGAACGCGCGCGCGTGCGGGCGCATGAACTGCTGACGAAGGTGGGCATTGCCCACAAGTCGGACGCGTGGCCGTCGACGCTCTCCGGCGGTCAGCAGCAGCGTGTCGCGATTGCGCGGGCGCTGGCGCCGTCGCCGGATGTGCTGTTGTGCGATGAGCCGACATCGGCGCTCGATCCGGGCCTGGCTGCCGAAGTGGTCGATGTGCTGCGGCAGCTCGCGAAGGAAGGCATGACGATGCTGATGGCGACGCACGATCTGCGGCTTGCCGCGTCGATTGCGCGCGATGTCGTGTTCCTGACCGACGGCGCGGTGATCGAATCGGGCCCGGCGCGCGATATCTTCACGCGCCCGAGGCAGCGGGAAACCGCCAGCTTCGTGTCGACGTTGACGCAGACACTGCCGGACAGCTGGGACGACTGATCATTTTCGTCGCGCGATTTTTCGCGCTTCACCACCTTTCCCCAGCGGCTTGCCGCACGGCTAGCCCCAGCGGGTTCCGGAGGAGAACCGGCGCTTACTGCGCCGGCTTCACAAACTTCAATGTCATCCGGTCCGATTCGCCGATCGCCGCAAAGCGTGCGCGATCGGTGTCGCCGCCCTCGTACGTCGGCGGTAGCGACCAGACGCCGTTCGGGTAGTCCTTCGTGTCGCGCGGGTTGCTGTTGACCTCGCTGCGTGCGGCCAGCACGAACCCGGCCGCCTGAGCGTGCTGGATCACATAGGCTTCGGTGACATAGCCCGTTGTGATCATGGTCTGCACCGACGTGTCCGGCCGCGCGCGATGCTCCTCGACACCCAGCACACCGCCCGGCTTCAGCGCCGCGTAGAAGGCGCGCAGGTTCGCGTCGATCTCGCCGTCTTCGATCCAGTTGTGAATATTGCGGAACGTGAGCACGCGGTCGACGTTGCCGCTGGCCGGAAAGCCGTTGAACTGACCGCCGCGCAACGTGCCGTCCACGACCTTGCCGTAGACCGCTGGCGTCGCCGCGAGCTTCTTCTCGAATGCGGCGCGGTTGGCTTTCTCTTCCTCCGCGGCGGCGGGCGACGGGCTCTCGTATTGCGCCTCGTAGAGCGTCCCGCTGTCATGCAGATACGGCGCGAGGATGTCGGTGTACCAGCCGCCGCCCGGCGCGATTTCGAGCACCGTCTGCGACGTTTCAACGTCGAAGAACTGGAGCGTTTCCTTCGGATGACGGTAGACGTCGCGTGCTTTTGCCTTGTCGGTTCGCTGCGGGCCCGCGAGCGCGGTGTCGAGCGCGGCAGATGCGGTGCCTGAGGTCGGGCCGGGTGACGTGCATGCGGCGAGCATAAGCACGGCGCAGAACGTTGCGGCGGTGCGCCGGAATGCGCGGGCCGGGGACGGGAGCGGGAGTCGGGAATGGCGTGTCATGCTGTTCATTATCCACCCGCATGTGACCGGATTAAAACGTGTAGAGGGAAAACAGGTAGTCCTCGCACGTGTTTTCCATCACCTACACTGGATGAGTCGATACACGACCTCGAAGGAGTCGAGCATGTCGCGACCACCCCGTTTGTTGTCTTTGGTCTTCTTCACTGCGTTGTGCGCGGCGACAGGATCGGCCTTCGCTCAGGGGCTTTCCGCGCAGGACGACATGAGCCTGCCCGCCAACAGTCCAAAGTTGATGCCGCACGCGCCGCTCGGCAGCGAGTATCCATCGCACGGCAACCAGCAGGCTGGTGAGATGAATCTGAATCCGACCGATCCGCGTGCTCAACTCGTCAATGGTCTGCCGAACAATACACAGTCGGGCGGGTACGGTTCGCCGCTGGCAGGCGTGCGGACTTACGTGCAGCCGACGGGGCAGTGAAACGTCTCGAGCGCTTCGCCTGCGATGGCGGGCGTGGCGCGTGTGCGCCGGACTCCCGTCGCGGTCCTGATATGATGGCTGTATAAACATACAGCTTTTGTGCGCATGCCCGTGCCGACGGCTTCTCCCGATCCTCACTACTATCTGCGGAACTTTCAGCGCGCGCTCGCGTGGCTCAAGGAACGTTACGATGACCTGCTCGATACCGCCGGGCGGGATTTCCTGCGGTCGTTCGACGAACTGCCCGAAGCATCCCAGGCGCTGCTCGTGCGCATGCTAATGCGCAAGGGGCCGTTATTCCGTTCGAGCCGGCTCACGTATGACGAGATCGGCTGCCCGCTCGATGCCGCGCAGCCGCTCGTCGCGCGAGGCTGGGTCGATCCCGATCCGCTTCTGACGCTCGACGAACTCTCTGGTCTCGTCACGCGTCCGGAACTCGCCCGCCTGTTTCCCGATCTTCCGGTGAAATCCGCGACCCGCAAGGCCGATCTGCTCGCTACGCTGCGCGAGCGATACGGCGAGGCGCGCCGGTATTCCATGTGGGATCCGCAATCCGAAGAGCGCGTGTTGTGCGTCACCATCGCGCCGTTGTGCGATCGTCTGCGGCTGATGTTCTTCGGCAACCTGCACCAGGACTGGTCGGAATTCGTGCTCGCCGACCTTGGCGTGTTTCAGTACGAGCGCGTCGCGTTCGAGCCGTCGTCGCGCGCGTTCCAGCAGCGGGCCGACGTCGAGGTGTTTCTCGCGCTGCATGCGTGCCGCGATAGCATTGATACGCTCCCCGATGTCCTGAACGAAGGCGACGCGCTCGATAACCTGCTGTCGGCCGTCGAGGCGTGCCGCAGTGACAACACATGGCTCGAAACGCGTCGCGCGAAGCTGCTGTTTCGTATCGGCCAGCATGCAGAGCGCCGGCACGACTGGGCAGTCGCGCTCTGTGTGTACGAGCGTTGCGACTGGCCTGGCGCACGTCATCGACGTATGCGCGCGCTGGAGCGCAGCGGCCAGTGCGATCAGGCGCTCGCGCTGGCGTTGCAGGCGGCGACCCAGCCCGAAAGCGAGGAGGAAAGCCAGCGCGTCGCCCGGATGTTGCCGCGGCTGCGGCGGCAGTTGGGGCAGGCGGTCGCGCGCAATGCGAGAGCGCGGCCGGTTGCCCGCAGCGAACTGGTGCTGGCGCGACCTTCCGAACCGCGACCGGTTGAGTACGTCGTGCGCGACCATCTTGGCTGCGCGGACGCGCCTGTCCATTATGTCGAGAACGGGCTGATCAATTCGCTGTTCGGGCTGCTGTGCTGGGACGCGATTTTCGCTGCGATTCCGGGCGCGTTCTTTCACCCGTTCCAGCGCGGTCCGGCGGATCTCCACGCGGCCGATTTCCAGTCGCGTCGCGCCGCGCTGTTCGATGCGTGTTTCGCGCAACTCGACAACGCAGCGTATCGGAGCACGATCCTGCTTCACTTCGAGACGAAGTTCGGCGTGCAGTCGCCGTTCGTGTTCTGGGGGCTGCTCACGCCCGAACTGCTGACGCTCGCGCTCGACTGCCTGCCGGCGCTGCATCTGAAGCGCTGGTTCGAACGGTTGCTGGCCGATATCCGGAGCAACCGCTCGGGGCTGCCCGATCTGATCCGCTTCTGGCCCGCCGAACAGCGATATGAACTGATTGAGGTGAAAGGTCCCGGCGACCGTTTGCAGGACAACCAGATCCGCTGGCTGGAGTACTGCGTGCAGCATGAGATGCCCGTGCGCGTAGTCGATGTGCGATGGGCTGACGGGCACGTTGATGCGGCTGGCGCTGTGGTTCCGCTCGAGGGCAGGGATGTCGCCGATCCGGCTGTCTGCGTCGACGGGGTTGATGAAACCCCCATCGTTGACCGGGTCGGCCTGGCCGGCAGAGCCAACGGATCAGACGCATGACCTACGTCGTCGCCGTGCGGGCGTTGTGCGAATTCGCGGCGAAGCGCGGCGATCTCGACCTGCGCTTCACGCCTGCGCCGACCGCGCTGGAAGGCATCGCGGGTCACGCCACGGTATCCGCGCGTCGCGCGAGCGGATACGAATCCGAGATCACGCTGACCGGCACGCATCGTGGCCTCACCGTCAGGGGCCGCGCGGACGGCTACGATCCCGTGCTGAACCGTCTCGAAGAAGTGAAAACGCATCGCGGCGATCTCGATACGATGCCCGCGAACCACCGTGCGCTGCATTGGGCGCAGGCGCGCGTGTATGGACATCTGTTGTGCCAGCAGCGTGGGTTGTCGTCGCTCGACGTCACGCTCGTGTATTTCGACATCGCGAGCCAGAAAGAAACGCTGCTCACCGAGCACCACACGGGGGCTTCGCTCGAAGCGTTCTTCGTCGATCAGTGCGAGCGTTTCAGCGACTGGGCCGCGCGAGAGGAAGCGCATCGCGACGCGCGTAACGCGGCGCTGGCCGCGCTGCAGTTTCCGTATCGCGCGTTTCGCAGCGGTCAGCGCGAACTCGCGGTATCGGTGTATCGCGCAGCCCGTGATGGCACATGTCTGATGGCGCAGGCGCCGACGGGCATCGGCAAGACGCTCGGCACGATCTTCCCGTTGCTGAAGGCGTGCGCGGCGGACCAGATCGACCGCGTCTTCTTCCTGACCGCGAAAACACCGGGTCGCGCGCTCGCGCTCGACGCTATCGAAACGCTGCGTCAGCAGGGTGATCCGCTGCCCCTGCGCGTGCTCGAACTCGTCGCGCGCGACAAGGCCTGCGAGCATCCGGACAAGGCCTGTCATGGCGAATCGTGCCCGCTCGCGCGCGGCTTCTACGACCGGCTCGCCGACGCACGCAGCGCGGCGCTCGCATCCGGGCGACTCGACCGGGCGTCGGTGCGCACGGCGGCGCTCGCGCACGATGTCTGTCCGTACTATCTCGCGCAGGAACTGGCGCGCTGGAGCGATGTGGTCGTCGGCGACTACAACTATTACTACGACAGCAGCGCGCTGCTGTACGCGCTCACGCAGATGAACCCGTGGCGCGTGGCCGTGCTCGTCGACGAAGCGCATAACCTGCTCGAGCGCGCGCGCCGCATGTACACCGCGAGCCTCGATCAGACCGCATTGCGGATCGCGCGTAAGACCGCGCCCGCAGCGCTGAAAAAGCCGCTCGAAAAGCTGTCGCGCGAATGGAATGCGCTGAACCGCACGCAAACCGAAAACTACGTGGTCCACGCGGCTGTGCCCGCGCGTCTGCAAGTGGCCGCGCAGAATCTGATCAGCGCGATGACGGAGCAACTGGCCGAAGCGCCCGACACGATCGATGGCAATGAAACGCTGCTGCGTTTCTATTTCGATGCGATGCATTTCACGTCGCTCGTCGAGCAGTTCGGCGCGCATTCGATCTTCGACGTCACGCTCACAACCGAACGCTACGCGGGCCGCGCGACTGTCAACTCGGTCCTGTGCGTGCGCAATGTGATTCCGGCGCCGTTTCTCGCACCACGCTATGCGGCGGCGCGCACGACGGTGATGTTCTCCGGCACGCTGAGCCCGCATCATTTCTATCGCGACACGCTTGGGTTGCCGGCGGAGAGTGGCTGGCTCAATGTCGATGGCCCGTTCCGCGCGGAGCAGTTGACGGTGCGCGTCGCGGGCAACGTGTCGACGCGCTGGCGCGACCGCGAGCGCTCGCTCGTGCCGATCGCCGATCTGATCGCCGCGCAATACGCGGCCCAACCGGGCAACTACCTCGGCTTTCTGAGCAGCTTCGACTATCTGCAACAGGTGGTCGCGCTGATGCGCGAGCGGCATCCCCAACTGCCGGTGTGGGCGCAGGAACCCGGCATGGACGAAGCCAGCCGCGACGCGTTTCTCGCCCGCTTCACGACAATGGGAAAGGGCGTCGGCTTTGCGGTGCTGGGCGGCGCGTTTTCGGAGGGCGTGGATCTCGTCGGCGAACGGCTGATCGGCGCGTTTATCGCGACGCTCGGCCTGCCGCAGATGAACGCCGTCAACGAACAGATGCGGCGCACCATGGAAGCGAAGTTCGGCAGGGGCTACGACTATACGTATCTGTTTCCAGGTTTGCAGAAAGTCGTGCAGGCCGCCGGTCGCGTGATCCGTACCGAGGACGACGCGGGCGTCGTGCATCTGATCGACGACCGCTATCGACGCGCCGAAGTGCGGCAGTTACTGCCGCGCTGGTGGCAGGTGGGATGAGCCGTTGATCGTGTAGCGTGCGCGGCAGGCGGGACGCTAGCCGCCCGCTCCGGTGAGCTCGCGACGCAACGTCGCGATATCGACTGGCTTCGGCAATAGCAGCGCACCGGGGATTTTATCGCCGATCACGGTCGAATCGCCGTATCCCGACACCAGCACCACACGAATACCCGGCTGCACGCGACGCAGTGTGCGCGCGAGATCGCTGCCCGACATGCCCGGCAGCGTGATGTCGGTCAGCAGCACGTCGTAACGCTGCGCGGGCACGAGTTCGATGGCTTCTTCGGCGCTATGGACGGCCGTGCATTGCAGGCCGAATGCAACAAGCAGGTCGCGCATCGCGGCGCGTGAATCGGGATCGTCTTCCACGAGCAACACCGATACCGCCGTGCCGTTTACGCGTGTGGGCTCCGGCGCCGATGCTTCTGCGTTGCCGTCATGCGCAGGCGGCGCCTGGATCTGTTCCGCCTGCCGCCGCCGGTGCGCATCGAGCACGCCGCGCACCTTGCGCGCGAGGTCGTCGCGTCGATACGGCTTGCCGAGCAGCGTCACGCCGGGATCGAGCTTGCCCTGGTGAAAGATCACATCGCGTGTATAGCCCGACGTGAACAGAACGGGAACCGGCGTAGGTAGCGCCGACGCCCGCTGCGCCAGTTCGGCGCTGTGGATCGTGCCGGGCATCACGACATCAGTGAACAGCAGGTCGATATGCACGCCGGTATCGAGCAGTTCGAGCGCACTGTCGCCGCCCGATGCGGTCAGTACCTTGTAGCCGAGTTGCGTCAACATCTCGACGGCGGTCAGACGCACATCTGCATCGTCCTCGACGACGAGAATGGTTTCGCGGCCACCGACCGGCGCCGCGACCTCAACCGGCAACAGCGGTAATTCCTGCTCGTCGCATCGCGGAAAGAAGAGCTTCACCGTCGTGCCGCGCCCGACCTCGCTCGTGATCATCGTGTGGCCGCCGCTCTGTTTCACGAAGCCGAAGACCATGCTCAAGCCGAGACCCGTTCCGCGACCATCGGGCTTCGTCGTGAAGAACGGCTCGAACACATGTTCGAGCACTTCGGGCGGCATGCCGACACCGGTATCGGAAACCGAAAACGTCAGATAGTCGCCGGGCGACGCTTCCGGTCGCGCGCGGCAGTCTTCGGCGCTCAGCACGACATTCGATGCCGCGATGGTGAGCGTTCCATCGCCTTGCATCGCGTCGCGGCCGTTGATCGCGAGGTTGAGCAGCGCATTCTCCAGCTGGTTTTGATCGACGAGCACATTCCACAGGTCCTCGCCTAGCGATGTATGGATACGCACCGTTTCGCCAAGCACCCGATGCAGCATTTCGTCCATGCCGTCGAGCAGCCGGCGCGGATTCACCACCGCCGGCGACAGCGGCTGACGTCGCGCGAACGCGAGCAGTTGCGCGGCGAGCTTGCCGCCGCGCTGCACGGCGTCGGTCGCGGCGCGGATCCGGCGCTGCGTGGCCGCGTCCCCGCCGACGGTGGTCGCGAGCATCTGGAGATTGCCGTTGATCACCTGCAGCACGTTGTTGAAGTCGTGCGCAACGCCACCCGTCAGGCTGCCGATCGCTTCCATTTTCTGCGCCTGACGAAGCTGTTCTTCAGCGACGGCCTGCGCGGCGAGTGCATCAGCGACCCGTTGCTCCAGCGTTTCGGTCAGCTGGCGCAATGCATCTTCGGCGATCTTGCGTTCGTGGATATCGATCAGCACGCCAGGAAAGCGATAGGGCGCGCCCTCGCGATCGAACTCGCAGCGGCCGTTGGCCTGTATCCACAGATAGCGGCCGTCCGGCTGCTGGATCCGGTATTCGACCTTATACGGTTCACCCGATTCGAGCGACGCCTGGATCGCGCGATCGATCCGGTCGACGTCGCCAGGATGAACCGTGCGATTCATGCCGGCACGCGGGATGCCTCGCGTGGTCGCGTCGAGCGGCAACATGAAGGTGCGTGCGAAGCGTTCGTCGCCGCGCACGATGTCCGACTTGATGTCCCACACCCACGTGCCCAGCACGGCGCCCGTGTTGAGCGCCAGTTGCAGCCGTTCGTTGGTGTCACGCAGCGCGGCTTCGGCGATCTGCCGGTGACGCTCGATGAGCACACGACGCGTGGTTTCCACGACGACCGCGATCACGCCTGCGGGTGCGCCGTCGTCATCGGCGACGGGGCTGTAGTACAGGTCCATCCAGACGTTTTCGGGCTGGCCGTTACGCAACAGGACGAGTTCCTTGTCGTGATAGGAGAGTGTGGCGCCGCTGAGGCAGGTGTCCATCACGTGCCGGTTGAACGAAGCGATTTCCGGCCAGCCCAGTTCGACAGGCGCGCCGAGGAGGTACGGATGACGACCGCCCGCGAACTCCGCATACGCGTCGTTGTAGATCATGTAGCCGCGCTGGCCCCACAGCATCACGAGCGGAACGGGCGAGGCCAGCAGCAGTTTCACGGTTGCGCTCAGGCTGCGCGTCCAGGTGTCGATCGCACCGAGTTCGGTATCCGACCAGTTGAACGCGCGAATGCGCCCGGCCATTTCACCTCGCCAGCCGGGACAGTCGTGGTCTTCTGTCAGGAAAGGCATGAATCCGCTCCACACATGTCAGATCGCGGTTCGAACAGGATCAGGAAGTGGGACCGCCACGCGCGGGCAGGGTTCGCGCAGATACGCACGTGGTTCGCATCGGGTACGCACGGTTCGTGCCCGCCTGGCAAACGCCATGGTGATCGCGATGCGACGACGGTCCGGCCGTTGGGTCGTGTGTATGCATTGTGACATGTCCTGGTTTTAAGGGAGTCGGTTTGGGGCGTTCGTCGAGGAAAGCGGCAACTGGCCTCACCGCCCCCACCGGGTGCCGCGAAGCCTTGCCTGTGGCGGCGCAGCAATCCGACGGCGGGTTTTCGGGAAGTAAATAACTACCGCAGGAACGGTCGTTGCTGACACAGGGTTATGTATGAACACGCATCAAGGCGTCGGGAGTTCCATGGGCACTGTTTTACTGGCTGACGACAACGCCCGCGACATCGAAGCACTGAAGCTCGCTCTGGAACAGGAGGGGCATCGGGTGGTGACGGTCGAAAACGGGTATCACGCACTGCTCGCAGCACGGCGCGAGCAGCCGGACGTCGTGATCACGGACTGGGATATGCCCTGTATGGACGGCGTCGAACTGTGTTTTCAGATGAAGCGTCAGCCTGCACTGGCGACAATTCCGGTGATGCTGGTCTCGGCGTCATCGCCGCCTGGCGTCGGCGTGGTGCCATGGGCCGCGTTTTTTCGCAAGCCGGCTCCGTTAAGACGGCTGATCGATCTGGTCGGTGAGCTTGCTCCTCCGAAGGCGGCACGCGGCTGACGAGGTTACGTTTCCGTTTTCCGGTAGACCGGTTTTTCGTAGCAGGCCGATTCCGGTCGCGGGCGGGGCATGCGTGTCGCGGTCGTACGATACAATTGCCGGCGGCCTGAACAACGGAAAACCAATGAAGATTCGGACTCTATCTCTCGCATGTGCGACGTCTGCTGCGATGCTCTCGGCAGGATGTACGGCTGTCTACAAAAATTCGGACGCATGCGAGCAGATGACGCGCGACAAGTTCGCTGAGAAGTATCCGCAGAAGCTGACGATCTCGCATACGGGTGCGGGCATTCGCGGTGAGCGCGTGGTGGTCGAAGGGCAGTTTGAAGCGCCCCCAAAAGTTGCAACTGATACGGCTGGGGCTTCGGGCGTGGTGGTGGGGCATGCGGGCCCCGGGACTGCGGCCCGCGTTGGCGCGGGTTCTCAGGCTGGTCCGGCACCGGGTGGAGCAGGCTCTGCTTCGGCCTCCGGCGCTGTCCCGTCAGCGGGTGTGCCGGGCGCCTCGGCTGCTTCAGTTGCGTCGGCACCTGCTGCTGGGGCGAGCGGTGCTGTGGTGGCGGGCGCGCCGGCTACACCTGTGACGGGAAAGAAAAAGAAGGTCTATACCGCCGCTGCCGCCGAGTGCACATTCTCCGGACTCGATCTGACAGCCTTCCACTGGCTCGCGCCATCCGATCTGGCCAGTCCGGCGGGCGAAGCGTCGGAATAGATACTGTAGAGCCGACAACGCGCGCCTGCCGGTGCTACGATAAAAACATCGCCGACCAGGAGGACCCGTGATGGACGGCTTTGTCAGACATCAAATCGAAGGCGCGTCGGTGGACATCGACGTCGTGCCCGTCAACCCGCGAGGCTTCTGCGCCAGGTTCCGCATTTTTCGCGACGCTACCGATCAGCCTGAGTGGCATCACGTCCACGTCTCAGGAAGCGTGTTCGAGACGGCGGAAGATGCCGAAGAGGCGGCCCGCTCAATGGCACTCGAAAAGGTGCTCGCCAGCGGATCATAGTGCGTCCTGCGTCGCGCGCGATGCGCTTGCCGCGCGTCTCTGCTGTACGCACTGCGCCAGCCGCTCGCCCAGCTGCTCCGGACGTCCTGTGAAAAAGCAGTCGACCGCTTTCGCGTCGATCAGCCGTCTGCGCAGCGCTTCGCGTTCGTCATGTTCCGTTGCCATGCGCAGCGCCGCGGCAATATAGGCCCCAACCGTTTCCGTCACCGTCCACGATGGCATGTTCGCGCGCGCGAACATCGCGCCATCGATATGTTCGAACACCTCGGGACCTGTTTTGCAGACGCCCGGCAAACCAGCTGTCAGCGCGTCGACGATGCCGTTCGTATTGCCGAACGGGAACGGGCTGATAAACATGTCCGCGTTGTTCACGCGTGCGAGATAGGCCCCGTAGTCGTGAAAACCGTGAACTTGCGCGTCCTGCACGGCTCGCGCGATGACCTTGCGCATATGCGTGAGCTGCAAGGCGTTGCGCGTGCCCGTCATGAAGTGAAACTGCACGCACACGTCCGCTCGCGCCTGAATCTGACCGCAGGCTTCGAGAAAGCGTGGATTGATCTTCATTGCGCTGGCCGTGACGACGATATCGACGACATCGCGCCGTGCGGGTACGCGCGGCGCAATGCCGGGCAGGCCTGCTGACGGCCGGTAGGGTTGCCCGTCAGCGGGAAGGATCAGCAGTTCTTCGCTGAAGCATTCCGGGTCGCCGACGTAATCCTCCTCGACGCTCACATAGTCGATCTGCCGGGAATGCGTCGTGGCCGGGTGGCCGAGCCCGGCCACCTGAACCGGCGCGACGCGCAGATTCGACAGGAACACCGTGAGCACGAACATGCCGACACTCGGCATATACAGCACGTCCGCCTGTTCGTTCCGGGCAAATTCGCGGATCGTGGCCAGACATTCGCCGATGTATTCAGGTTCCGCCAGCTCGATGAACCGGTCGAATACTGCGCGCCCCGCGGCGTCGACAGCGTAACCAAAGCCGAACCCCACGACCTCGAAATGCTGCCGCGCCGCTTCGATCGCGCGCGAGTGCGTCCGGTAGATCGAATGCCCGCCCGAAAACCATTCCACGACGACGATCATTAACGGCTTCTTCCGGACCCGTCCGTGCGATGCGACCGGAGGCGGTGGAAGGTCGTCCAGCCCGAGCTGCGCGAGTTTGCGCCGGACGAGCGCATTGATGTCCTTCCTGATCGCGTGTCGCGTGGGGGAATCGGCATAACTGCAATACATATAGACGTTGTGCAGGACCCCGGTGGGCAACGAATCGAGATCGTCGATCTGGGCGAGCCTGCCGGGCAGCCACGCGAGCAACGCTTCCCGCTTGTCATGCGCGGTTCGCGAACCCTGAAACTCAGGCGAGAGCAGGGCGAGTGCGAGGCCGGCGGCAAGTGCCCTGTCGTGCATCCAGAGCGATTCGAGATCGAGCGCGAGGTCTGACTCGTTCGAGTAGAGCAGGCAGCGCTTGGCGCCTGCCGGGTCTGGCTGAGCGAGGTCGGCGCCGGCACCGCACGGGCTCATATACCGCGCGACGTGATCCGCGTTGCCGAAAGCCGTCGCTGCGTAGATCGCACCTATCCACGCGTGCAGGCCAAGAAGCGCGCTGGTCTGCGACCGCGTCGGCTCGAAGCCTGGATGTATCAGGAGCGCCGAAATGGCACTCGCCAGACGAACCAGAAACCGTTCGTGCTGCGCGGCAATGGGAAGGCCCTCCATCGACGACGCGCAGAAATCGCCGTCCAGCTCGCCTTGCTTCATGCGTAGATGGGCGAGGAGCTTGACGAGCGGGTCGCACGCGCGACCGGGTTCGCCGGAGTGAACGTGTTGCTCGAGAAAGTCAAGGGACAAGGGCGGAAACGTATTCATCAATCTTCAAAAAATACGGATGACTAACCATGAGGCGAAATCTGCGCGTCACTGATTCTCGCAGAAAACCAGGCCGGCGGTGAGCACGATTCCGGATTTTGGGAGTTTTCTTGTATCTCGAAGCAGACCCGATTCGTAGGATTCGACTGTCGTATGTGTAGGGCAATTCTGTCCGACATGTAGGAGTGGCACTTTCGGGCACGTCATGCATTTGCAACGCGTGGGCGGGGAGTGGGACGTTGAGCACACAGGATGTCGGTGTGCCTCTTGATGGTCTCTTTTATCTCCCTGTCATTTCGGATTGCGAATGAGATGTGTATCTGGTGCGGCTTTTCAATCCAGGCAAGCCGCGTTGAAGCCGGCGCTCAGCCAGGCAGTCATTACTCGTCTTAAGGTCTCAAATGAATAAATCGCATCGCGTCGTCTGGAACGACGTCACGAAAACCTGGGTTGCTGTATCTGAACTCGCTACGGCAAGACGTAGTAAGGCATCGAGGCGGGCGGGAGTGGCCGTGGCGATGGTCGGGCTGGGTGCGATGGCGTGCATGCCTGCGGCCTGGGCAACCGATGCCGCGGAAACGGCAAACAGCAAACAGATGCAGACGGTTCTCGCCGGCCTGCTCAGTACTCAGGCTGCGCAGGCTTCGGTTGCACAGCCGCTAGCGCTCATGGCTGCACCTGATCCGACCGTCTACATTGCGGTGAGTCCTAACGTGACGCAGGGCAATGCGACGTACGCCAGTTCGGCGACGAACGCAATGGCCATCGGTCCGGTGTCGTCCGCTGTCGGCGAAAATTCCAATGCGATTGGAGCGGGGTCGTTCGCGGCCCGGGATGGTGCGACGGCTGTCGGCTCGACGGCGGGCGCGCTCGCCTTGAATGCGACCGCGATCGGGAATAGCGCCACAACAGGATTCGGGGCCGAAAACTCAGTGTCGATCGGTTACCTCGCCAGAACATACGGCGCAAATTCGCTGGCCGTGGGAACGGACGCCATCGCGCACGGCGACGATTCTTCGGTGCTTGGCTCGAATGCGTTCACCGCAGTCGGCGCCGACCGGTCGCTGGCATTGGGAGCGGGCACCTCTGCAAGCGTGAATGACGCAGTGGCGCTTGGCGCTGCATCGGTGGCCGATCGCGAGTTCACGGTCTCGGTGGGCAACGGCACGATGAAGCGGCAGATCGTCAACGTGGCAGCGGGGACGGCGAATAACGACGCGGTGAACGTCACGCAGTTGAAGGACGTCATCAACGCGATGGGCGGCGGAGCGGCCCTGAATCCGGACGGCACGATGACGCCGCCGTCCTATACCGTTGGCGGTGACACCTACACGAACATTGGCGACGCGATCACGCATGTTGACGGCGCGGTCACTAACGTGACGAATGTTGTCAACAACATTGAGAACGGTGCAGGCATCAAGTATCTGCATGTGAACTCGACGCTGGACGATTCGACTGCCGGAGGTGCAGGGACGGTCGCTATTGGTGGCAATGCCAGAGCGACGGCTGATCGCTCCGTCGCGCTCGGTGAGAACGCACTGGCCGACCGCGAAAACACAGTTTCGATCGGTGCTGCTGGCAATGAGCGTCAACTGGTCAACCTCGCCGCTGGCACGGCTGATACGGACGCGGTGAACATGGGGCAATTGCGCCAGGCCGGCATGAACACGGATGGCAATGGCAACGTCACCAATGCTTTCGTGACCTACGACGACACGTCGAAGGCGCATATCACCCTGGGCGGCGCTGGCGCGGCCGCGCCAGTCGGCATCTCGAACGTCCAGGCGGGCGCTGTCACGGAAAGTAGCCTCGATGCGATTAACGGCGGCCAGTTCCATGGGCTTGCCAGCAGCGTCGCGGACGCGATCGGCGGGGGCGCGAGCGTCAATCCGGACGGCACCATGACGGGCCCGACCTACAACATCGGAGGCGACACCTACACGAACATTGGCGACGCGATCACGCATGTGGACGGTGCGGTCACTAACGTGACCAACGTCGTTAATAACATCGAGAACGGCGCAGGCATCAAGTATCTGCATGTGAACTCGACGCTCGACGATTCGTCCGCTGAGGGCCCGGAGGCCGTCGCAATCGGCGGCAATGCCCGGGCCACCGCTGATCATTCGGTCGCGCTCGGCGCCAATGCGCTGGCTGACCGTGCGAACACGGTTTCCATCGGTGCTGCTGGCGATGAGCGCCAACTGGTCAACGTCGCTGCGGGCTCGGCGGATACCGACGCCGTGAACATGTGGCAATTGCGCCAGGCTGGCATTAACACTGACGGTAACGGCAACGTGACCAACGCGTTTGTGACTTACGACGACACGTCGAAAGGACACGTGACGCTGGGCGGCGCGGATGCGAAGGTGCCAGTCGGAGTCTCGAACCTGAAAGCGGGCGCTGTCGCCGAAAATAGCGGGGACGCAATCAACGGTGGGCAACTGTATGGCCTCGCGAATAGCGTCGCCAATGCGATGGGCGGGGGCGCGGCTGTCACACCTGACGGCGCAATCTCGCCGCCTGCCTACACGGTAGGGGGTGACACTTACACGAACGTGGCGGATGCAATCACGCACATCGACGGTGACGTGACCAACGTCATGAATGTGGTCAACAACATTCAGAACGGCGCCGGCATCAAGTATTTCCAGACCAACTCCACGTTGGCCGATGCGGTGGCGAGCGGAGCGGAGTCAGTGGCGATCGGCGGTAACGCGCGGGCAAGCGCGCTGAACTCAGTCGCACTCGGTGCCAATTCGACGACAACAGCCGACCTCAGCCAGCCGGCGTATCGACCGGGCAACGGTACGGTGGCGGGTGCAGTGCCTGCGGGTGAAGTGTCTGTTGGATCGGCGGGCGAGGAGCGTCGCATAACGAACGTTGCGGCGGGCGCGGCAGATACCGACGGCGTCAATGTCAGCCAGCTGAAATCAATCGTCGCCGGCAGCGTCGCGAATGCCGTGATGTATGACGATGCCAACCACTTGAGCGTCACGTTGGGCGGGTTCGGTTCCACGACACCGGTGCGGCTGGGTAATGTCGCGCCCGGCGTGGTCGCGGCCAGTAGCACGGACGCGATCAATGGCGGCCAGATGTACAACCTCGCGAGTACCGTGGCCGATGCGCTGGGCGGCGGGACCTCGGTCAATCCGGACGGCTCCATTACCCAGCCGATCTACAACATCGACGGCAAAACGTATAACAGCGTCGGCGATGTAGTGACAAACATCGACGGGCGCGTGACGAACAACACGAACTCGATCACGAACCTTACGCAGATCCTGAACAACATCACGAATTCGAGCGTCGGCGTCAAGTACGTGCATGTCAATTCGAAACTCGATGACTCGGTCGCGACAGGCGCTGACGCCGTCGCAATCGGTGGAAATGCGCAGGCGACTTTCGATAACTCGATTGCGATAGGTGCAAATTCATCGACGGATCGGGCCAACTCCGTATCCGTGGGGTCGCTCGGGCATGAGCGGCAGATCACTAACGTCGCCGCGGGTACCGCGGATACCGACGCAGTCAATGTCGCGCAGCTGAAACAGGCTGGTGTCATTGATGGCAATGGAAACACAAAGACTGCGGTCACGTATGACACCAGGGACGGTGCGACCGATTTCAGCAATGTCACGCTTGGCGCCGGTATCGCGGGCGGCACGGTCCTGCATAACGTAGGCACGGGCACGCTCGCTTCTGATGCGGTGAATGTCGGGCAACTGAACGATGCGCTGGGAAAAATCTCGAACGACATCGCGAGCGGCGGCAGCCCGTTCCTGAGCGTGAACGGCGACCGTGACAACGAGCCTGCGCTGGCAAGCGGAACGCACGCCGCTGCGCTGGGCGCGAATGCCGTAGCGAATGGAACTGACGCAGTTGCGTTCGGTGCGAACGCAGCCGCTACTGGAAACGGCGCGACCGTCGTCGGGTCCAGCGCGAGTGTGCGTGCCACCAACGCGACCGCACTCGGCTGGGGCAGTTCGGCAACAGCAGATGGCGCAGTGGCGCTCGGCGCGGGATCAGTGGCGGATCGGACCAATTCGGTTTCGGTGGGTAGCGCCGGCGCTGAGCGGCAGATCACAAACGTGGCGCCGGGTACACAGGGCACCGATGCAGTGAACGTCAATCAGCTGAACGCTGCGCTCGGACAAACCAGTCAGTCGATCCAGGATCTCGACAGAAGTACGCGTAAAGGGATTGCCGCAGCCTCTGCGTTGCAGATCGTGACGTCGTATCTGCCCGGGCGCACGACGCTGAACGCGGGCGTGGCGGGGTACCGCGGGCAGGCCGCGCTGGGCCTTGGTGTATCGCGCTGGAATGAGAAAGGCACGATCAACTTCAACGCCGGTGTCGCGTCTTCGGGCAGCTCCAGCACGATTGTGCGTGCCGGCATCGGCATCGTTCTCGGCGACTGATCGAATCCGGGCGTCCGTCACTGTGTGAAGGAACGGGCGGTCTGGTACGTCGATCGCCGATTGCCCGTTCCGAAGGAAAGACATGAAACACTCAATTCTCGCGGCGGCCATGGCTGCCGCGCTTACCGGTTGTGCGGGGTCAACTTCGCGCGATCAACTGAATATTCAGGATCCGACTGTTCTGCAGCGTGGTTTCGGTGCACCGCAGGATGTCTCTTCCGGTGCGGCTACAAAGCAATGGACCGACGTCTACACGCAGATCAAGCACCGTGGCGATGTGCTGGATACCCTGCAAGCCAGGCTCGATGCTTCCGGGCCACGGAAAGACACCTATGTGGGCGCGAAAGCGCAGTGCTGGATCAACGCAGGCAAGGAAGCGTTCGCGGCCCATGACGACTGGGGTTTCGTTGAAGAGGCGATTGGCGAGGCAGCGCGGCTGACAGCGAGTCTGGATGCTGGCGATAGCGGGACCCAGTCTGCCGCTCAATCCCAGGTTCAGACGGACCCCTCGCTTCGAACAGTGGCAAAGGTGCGTCCGGACCTGTGGGATCAACTGATGAGGGTCCGGGTCGACCCGAGATTCGCCTGGTGTCCGCAGGCGCGAAAGCTCGTCGCATGTTCCGAAGTGGAATTGATGTACGCGGGCCACGAAGCCTGGACGCGCGCGTTCGACAAGGCGAAACAACGCACTGACCTGCTGCAGGAGCAGGTTCACGCTAGCGAGCAGGCGCTGTCGACTTGCGTGGTTCCTGCGCCGCCGCAACCGCCGCTGCCGAAACTGGTTTCCCTTTCCGCGGATGCGTTGTTTGTTTTCGATCGCGGTGATGTGTCAGCAATCACGCCGGAAGGACGGGCGCGACTTGACGATATCGCGAACCGGCTACGAGGTAGTGGCTTGACCGACAGGATCGTTGTGTCGGGCTATACGGACAGACTCGGCAGTTCGGCCTATAACCTCAGGTTGTCGCGGCAGCGTGCCGACTCAGTGAAACAATATCTGGTCAGCAAGGGGGTGACGATTCCGATCGACGCGCAAGGCTATGGCAAGGCCCAACCGGGTACCGCGTGTGCTGTGCGTGGCCGGAAAGCCTTGATCGAATGTCTGGCGCCGGACCGGCGCGTGGACATCCGGTTCGTCGGGCAAAAGGCAGTCGCTCCATCGCAGTGAGCAGGCAGCGCATCGTCATGCCGCGATCGATCCGCGCGGGCGTCGCGACTTGATCGTCGGCATGGCGGGGCTAAAACGCGTAGTACGGCCCGGGGCCCCCCGGCGTCGGACGGGAATCGATCGCGGTAAAGACTTTGCGTCCGAAGAAAAACGGCAGGCCCCAGTCGAAAACATTCCCGGCGGTACCGGCGAGATTGTTGAACGCGTAGTTTGAAGTCGCGAACAACATTTGAGCGTTGCCGACCGGGAACGACAGGATGTTTGTCGCGCCGTCCGTGCCTTTGATCGTGGCAGTCGATGTTTGCAGCGACGTCGGGCAGTACCAGAGTCCACACACGCTCAATGTCGTACTGGCGAAGAAGAGTCCGTTGGAGCCGCTATCGAAGAAGCTTTGCGTATAGACCTTGCCGTCGACGGTCGTCGTGATGTAACCCGTACCGGTATTCGCTTTGAGAACGGTTGCGCCATCCGGGACATTGTTCGCCTGTGTGCCGATGCCGAAAATCAGCGAACCGGACACGGACGGAGAGCCAGTGTCTGGTACAGCAGGCAAGTCAATGACGACGCCATTGTTGTCGAACGCAAAGCGGCTGACCGGGTTGGTGACCTGGGATGCGACGGGCTGCGTGCTGGATGTGCACGTGCCACCCGGCACGCAGTCGTAGTACCAGCGCGGTAGCGGACTGTTCGCGCAGGCGCCGCCGCAATCTGCGGCGAACAGTCCGACGCCCAGAATTCCGTTGGCGCGAAGTGCGCCCGTCGACATCATTGCGAGTCCAGAGCGTCCGCAGTCCGCCGGCACAGTTGGAACAGATGCATCGGCGATGATGTGAATAGGTAACGCGGCGGCGATTTCGCCGGCCATGCGCACGTCGGCGCTGCGCACGGCGCCCCATGTGTAGCCGGTCCCAAACACCGCGCATTGGCCGACGGTGCCGTTTGTGGACGGTATTGCGGGCAACGCCAGACCTGCCGGCAATGCTGAAGCGAGCACGCGCAGTCCCTGCGAGCCCGTGTCGACCTGAACGTTGTCGATGGTCGCGCAGTGGTCGGTGCCGGGTTCGCATAGTGTGACGCTCGTCATCAGCATGTTGCGCGTGAGTCCCGGTGTCGCGCTGACGGTGACCGGTTGCACGTTGGGCACCGTCGACTGCTGTACCGGAACCTTGATGGGCGTGCTCGCGCCGACTGGCGCGCTGGCGGGCGGCGTCGCTGAGGTCGGTGCGCTTGCGCCAGTATTGGCGGTCTCACCGCTGCCCCCGCCGCCACAACCGGTGATGGCAGCGCAAAGGAGTAGCACGCAAAGCAACTTCGTCGGCATCGCGCGGCTCCGTCAGTGCAGATCGTCGGCCGAGACGCCGGCGGGCAGCGCGTCGGGCAACCAGGCGCGCCCAACGTAGCTGCGCATCATGCCACCCGATTCGACAACGACGTCGGACCGCGTGACGCGTGTCGAATGAAGGCTGCTCACCGGTGTCCGATCGGACGTGGCACCGTCGCGCCATGATTCGTAGAAGTTGCCGAGCAGTGTCTGCAGATCTGGCATCGTCGGGCCTTGCCAGGTGTACGCGAATATCCGGCCGGCGCTGGACGAATATTCGTTGATCGTTGTGCCGCCCTCGTCGGTCATTGTCCGGACCTGAAACGGGCCGTTTTGCAGCGAATGCACGACGGCGCCGCCTGTAGCGCGAGTTGACGTCGCTGTACCGCCCAGTTCAGCGTGGGACGCGCAGGGTGCACTCATCGCGCTGACGAGCACCGATGCGCACGCGGCGTGAAACAGGATGACCTTGCTCATTGACTTGTCCAGGAGAGTCTCTTCAGGTGTTTTGGGACGTTAATTTCAAGATAACACCTGGGTTTCCTAAATGAACTGAAATGCCCTCTGATAGCACGGGGCGATCTCATAAAAGTCGATCTAAATATTGTGAAAACGTCTTATAAAACATAAGTTTAGGGTGCGTTCTGATGTGGTCTTAATTCAGCTTAAAATGGTTATCAACTGTTAAATTTCGAAGGCGTCCAAACCCGCGAACATCCGGATCGTCGTCGCCCGAATTCGCCCCCGAACTGGCACCCAATTCACACCCGAACACCGGTTTTTGCACTTCCTGGCGCGGGACCGGTAAAATCACGGGTTGATCCACGGAAACTTGCCGTGGCGTAGCGGAAGGATTCCCTGAACATGACTGATCTTCGTCTTACCTCGCGGTTCGCAGCATTGCTGGTGGCAGGCGGGCTCGTCGCCGGCTGCAGCGCGCCGTCGCCTACTAAAGTCGATTACAAGAGCGACTCGAAATCGAAGGAAACGTCACTGGCCGTGCCACCGAACATGATCGAAGAAACGTCCGATCAGCGGTCCCTGCCGCCGCAGGGCGGCGAAACGTCACTGTCGACCTTGAAGCAGGTCCAGGACACCGCGCCCGTCACGAACGCCGTGGTGCCCACGGTCGCGAACATGCATATCCAGCGGGATGGCACGGAAAGCTGGCTCGTGATCGACAACAAGTCGCCCGATCAGGCATGGCCGCAGATTCGCCGTTTCTGGCAGGAGCAGGGTTTCCTGCTGGTCGTCGACCAGCGCGACAAGGGCGTGATGGAGACCGACTGGAACGAAACGCACGCGCAGATCAGCGACGGCCTTATCCGTAACACGCTGTCGAAGGCGCTGGGCAACTCGTACGTGACGTCCGAGCGCAACAAATATCGCACCCGTCTCGAAGCCACGCCGAACGGGGGCACTTACGTGTTCGTCAGCCAGAAGGGCATGCGTGAAGCGCTGACCGGTCCGAACAACGATTCGAGCCAGTGGCAGCCGAAGCCTAACGATCCAGGCCTCGAAACCGAATACCTGAAGCGTCTGATGGCATCGCTGTCGCTGGCTGATTCTCGTGGCAAAGCGGGGGATTTGCAGAGCGCCGCGCTGTCGCCGGCTGGGGCTCAAACCGCGCCTGCCGCCGCTACCGGCGCGTCCGGTGCGAAATCCGCCGCGGCCGCAACCGCTGCGCAGAATGTCGCGCTCGCTGCGCAGGTGCCCACGGCGGAAGAACGGGATGCTGCAGGTGGCAGCCAGTACACGTCGACGGAACTGACGCTCGGCGAGCCGTACGACCGCGCCTGGCTGCGAGTGGGTCTTGCGCTCGACCGGAGCAACTTCACGGTTGACGATCGCGACCGTACGCGTGGCCTGTACTTCGTGCGCTACGTCGATCCGAAGGATATGAGCTCGGCTGAGCAGGGCTTCTGGAGCCAGGTGTTCCACGGCAAGAAGGAGAAGGTCGCGAAGCAGTACCGCGTCAATGTCCGCGCTGTGACGCCGAACCAGACGCGCGTGGCTGTCGTCGATGACAAGGGCGAGATCGATTCGTCCGCGCCGGCGAAGCAGATCATGGCGCTGGTGGTCGACCAGCTGCACTGATCCGCGGTTTTCGCGCGATAAAAAACCCGCCTGGTGTGATCACAGGCGGGTTTTTTCATGTCTGTTGAATCCGTCCAGTTTGGCTGATGGCGCCGCGCGGGCATTCTGGTCAGTCGCGTCTACGTGACGTTTCGCCGTAACACGCCCCGCAAGTCTTCCCTGTTAAGTTGCAGGGAAATAAAAACCGATAAAAATCAAGGGCCTCGCTGGCCCGTCGCCTGTCCTCGCAGGGTGACGGTTTCGCCCGCGTGCCTCCACCACGGCACGCGGACAACTTTCTTGCGCCACACAGGGCGGGCTCGTGCCGGCTGATGCAGCTTCGAGGTTACGCGTTCTGAACCCGGAGACGCGGTGGACTACTTCCGTGGCTGGCGCCGTCCCGACAGCACTGCTCGCCGCTGTGCGAGCCCACGTCAGGTCAACCGGCTTCGCGGCTTCGCGTTCCGAAGCCGGGAATGCGCTTGATGACGCCGGCGGCCAACGCCGTTCCGACGAGGATCACGGCACACCCTTCGACCATGCCGGCCGACACCTGCTCGCCGAGAAAGAGCGCACCCCACAGGATGCCGAAGATCGGGATCACAAACGTGACGCTGACGGCCCGGGCTGGCCCGGCGACCGCGATCAGATGGAAGAACAGCATATAGGCGACGCCTGTGCAGGCGACCCCGAGGGCGATCTCGGCGGCCCATGCGTGCACGGAGATCGGAGTGGCCGGCCAGGTCGCGATGGCGATCGGCAGCAGGAGGAGGGTGGCGCCCGTCATCGTACCGGTCGCAACGGTAAGCGAATCGACACCGGTCAGATGGCGCTTTGCATAGTTCGCCGCAATGCCATACATGAGCGTCGCGGCGAGGGCGGCGGCCGCGGCGAGCGCGGTGGTCGTGGGCGTGGCGCCGGCGCCTTGTGGCGTGGCGATCTGATCCCAGACGAGCGTCAATACGCCGACGAAGCCGATCACCATGCCGAGGCTGCGCAGTGCGCTCAGCCGGTCCTTGAGCCAAAGGAAGGCGACGAGCGCGCCCCAGAGTGGCGTGGTCGCGTTGATGACCGACGTGGCGCCTGCGGAGAGCGTCAACTCGGCGTACGCGAAGAGGCAAAACGGCGCCGCCGAATTCAGCACACCAACGACGAGGAGTGGCCACGCGCGGCTGCGCAGCGTGCCGAACGCTTCGCGGGCGGGGCGTCGTGCAAGCAGGACGACGAAGAGGAACAGCGCACCGATGCCGACGCGCAACGCCATCAATGGCGCGACGCCGAAATCGGTTACGCCGACACGAATAAAGAGGAACGACGCGCCCCACAAGGCGGCGAGGATGAGGAGCTGTATGAGATTTTTGATGGCCATCGGAGGTGCGTCGCGCGCAGTTGGGTCGCGACTCGCAGGCATGGTAGCACCGGTCTTTTGGAGATGTTTCAGGCTGGAGTGAAACAGCAAGGTTTGCGCGGGTCGAGCGTTTTGTATTGACGCTGCGGGTGCGGGAGTGTCTGAATTTTTGTGTGCAAGGCAGATAGAGACCTGCCGTCTGGCAGGACGTCAATTGCATTCTACAAATGATTCCTGGTGAAGCGA
>NZ_JBNDMO010000017.1:0-155339 GCF_050436625.1 Paraburkholderia sp. GAS334
AGCGATGGCCGAGGCCGCGCTTGAGGAGCAACGTCTTGAATCTCCGCGTGCCAACGCTGCCTGAACTGCAGCGCGCGATGCAGCGAAGCCTGCTCAACTGCGCGGACGGCGACGCGTCGGCCTGGGTGATCGCCGACGGGCTGGACGCTGCCACACGGCTGGGCATTTACCGGAACACCTGCGCGAGCGTGCTTTCCTCAGCCCTTCGCCTGGCCTTCCCGGCCGTGCAGCATCTGGTCGGGCCGGCGTTTTTTGACGGCGCTGCGCGGTTATTCGTTGCACAGGCTCCACCGCGCAGTGCGTGGCTGGATGAGTACGGCGCGGAATTTCCGGACTTTCTGGACCGGCTGCCACAAGCGGCATCGGTGCCTTATCTCGCCGACGTCGCACGTCTGGAATGGCACGTCAACCTCGTCCTCCACGCGCCAGACGCCGCGCCGCTCGATATCGCGCGCCTGACGGCGCTGGGCGAAGCCGGGCCGGCGGAATTGCGCTTCCAGTCTCACCCGGCGGTGCGGCTGCTGCGGTGTGAATTCCCGGTTGACGTCATCTGGCGCGCAGTCCTGGAACACGATGACCGGACCATGGAAGCAGTCAATCTCGCGGATGGGCCCGTCTGCCTGCTCGTTCAGCGAACGCGGAGCGGCATCGATGTGGTGCGTCTGGGCGAGTGCGAATGGCGCTTTACAGCAGCGCTGTTTTCGGGGAAATCGTTGCCCGCAGCGCTGGAAGAGGCATCCTGCGACGACGCGCACGCCGTGCTTGCCCTGCATCTGGCGCGCGGACGCCTTGTGGACGCCAGCGTGGGTTCAGGGACATCCGCACGCGCGTTCCGGGGGACTTCTCCATGACGCGCGCTCCCCAACCGATCGGCCCGTCCCCGGTCAATCGTAGTCGCATCACGCGTCTTGCCCGATGGCTCGAGCGTGTACCCTACGCGCTCCTCGCGATCCCGTTACGGATTGCGGTTGCGACCGTCTTCTGGAACTCCGCGATGACCAAACTGGCGAACTGGGAGACCGCTCTTGCCCTGTTCCGCGATGAATACAGATTGCCGCTCCTGCCGCCGGAACTCGCCGCCTACATGGCCGTGTCGATCGAGCTAACCACACCCGTGCTGCTGATTTTAGGCCTGGCAACCCGGCCTGTTGCGTTCGTCCTTCTGGGGATGACAGCCGTCATCGAAATATTTGTCTATCCCCTGGCATGGCCCACGCACGTTCAGTGGGCTGCCATGCTGCTGGTGCTCCTATGCCGCGGTGCCGGAACCTTGTCCGTCGATCATTGGCTACGATACCGCTGGATCGGCTAGTTCTCTCCGGCAGGAGACGAGACTGGCTAACGACCCTCACAATTCGCGGAAGGCAGAAACTGGTGAGCGAGGTGCATCGCATCAGACAGCAAATCGAGGTGGACGAGCGACCGCGCGAAGATGAGCACAGTTGCGACGGACACAGCAGCAATCGCTCACAGCCTTCCGGGCCTTCATTCGCTCCGGAACGCGCGCGGCTTAAGCGAGAATGAGAGCCCTTGTTATTCGCAATTAAAGCGAAGCGTGTGGCCTTTATCTTGTTGTCACGGGAAACCACCTACACTCGCGCGATGACTTTCAGGACCACTGTGCTCATGACACAACCCCACAAGAAAGACGTCAAACGGTTCCGTGCCAACCTGCGGGACGAGATGGACGGTGCTGCGCTCTATGAAGAACTCGCGGCAGCGGAATCGAACTCATCCCGCCGGGACGTATTCCTGCAGTTAGCTCAGGCTGAACGGGAGCATGCGGAGTTATGGCGCGCCAGGCTCGCGGAGCGGGGCATCCACGCTCCAGTTGCCAGACCGTCATTCAAAACGAAGACATTGCGCACGCTTATACGCCGGTTTGGTCCAGGCTTTGTACTTCCAGTGCTGGCTGCCGCCGAGTTTGCGGACCGCGACAAATACGCAAACCAGCCGGATTCACTCGGCCTCTCTGCAGACGAACACAGTCATGCGGCAGTCGTGGCGGCAGCAGCGCAAAGAGGCCACACCGGGGGCGTGACCGGCGCGGAAATCGTCCGGGCGGAGTCATGGCATCGCGGGGCGTCGGGCAACGATTTGCGGGCCGCGGTGCTCGGCGCCAATGATGGCCTTGTGTCGAACTTCTGTCTCATCATGGGCGTGGCCGGCGCCGGGTCATCCAGCAAGGTCATTCTTCTCACTGGACTCGCTGGCCTCATCGCAGGCGCCTGCTCCATGGCGTTAGGCGAATGGCTTTCGGTGACGAACGCGAGGGAACTCGCTTCGACTCAGATCGCGCGTGAAGCTGAGGAGCTCGAGCACACGCCCGAGGCTGAACAGCGGGAGCTGGCGCTCATCTATCAGGCAAAAGGTCTCGATAAGGACGAGGCACATCGGGTGGCCGAGCAAATAATGCGCAACCATGACAAGGCGCTCGATACGCTCACACGGGAAGAACTTGGCATCGACCCGGATGAGCTCGGAGGCAATCCATGGAGTGCGGCCGGCACGTCTTTCGGCCTCTTCGCCTTGGGCGCCATATTTCCAGCGATGCCATTTTTCTGGTCGCATGGCCTCATTGGCATTGCGACGAGCGCCGCGCTCAGTATCCTTGGATTGGCGATTATCGGCGTGGTCACATCGCTGTTCAACGGGCGGACCGCCTGGTTTTCATCGGCCCGCCAGGTCATCATTGGCTGTGTCGCCGCCGCCTTCACATATGGCGTCGGCGCGCTGCTCGGGGTGTCGATGTCGTAGCGTACGGCTCGACTCGCCCGTATTCGGGCGAGTCGATACATCGGCATCAGAACGTGATGCTGGTCCTCACGCCAACCACAGCTTCGTTGCCGACACGTTGCGATGGATTGTCCCGGCTGGGAATGCCGCCCGCCGGCCAGAACGCGCACTGGAAGGATGTGACACGCGAAGTGTGGCGGCACTGTGAATCCGGTCCTCGCTCAGGAAAACCACCCGCTCAGCCGTAACACAGGGTCATTCGCAGCCGCCCCGCGCTTTCATCCCCCTTTCTTGACTGCCGTTCTGAAAGATCTGGAGGCGCCCGAAAATTAATATTTTCTCTGCTTAACGAAGCATATTGACTTCGGATTCGGGCGACGCCTAAAATTTAACAATCTTCACAAACGGGGCTGATGCCTTGGACACCTGCAGTAGTCGACCTTCGAATATTTTCGCTGCCTGACCCGCAGGACGTCGCGCTCCCTTTTCCTAGCCGCCGTCTTGCCAGCAGGCAGACGGTGCGCGCCGTAGTCACTCTCTCCGTGCACCTTGATTAGCGCCATTCGGCCGCAGCGATAACGCGCGTCCGTTTGGCAACGCGTCGCGAGCATCAACTCGCGGCTGCGTTCGTTCGCGCCCTTTCAAACCATCGGCGCGGGCGGGCGCGTGGATCAGCACACGCGTAGCAGATGCGTGTAGCAGGCGTGCGTACCTGACGCCGATAAGGAGAACCGCCATGCCGGACAGTGACAGTTACCCCATATGCCGCTCACCTTTACCTTTGCCTGAGGAAAGCGAGTAGACGTTCGTCGCTGCGCGCATCGTGCGCCCGGCCTTCGCGTCTTCTGGCTTTTCTCGAACCGCGTTAAGCCAGACGCCCGGAGAAATATCATGACTTTCGGCCTCCTTCTGTCGCACCTGCCGCACATCCAGGAATCACGCGTCCACTACGACGCCATGCTTGCCCCGCACGCTCCCGAACCGCACAGATTCGCCGCGTTCTGGCTGCGTCGCGAGACTCCCGTTTCTTGATTTCCCACGTTCTTTTCCGCCATACGCAAGCGACGCCAACGTTGCACGACACACGCCCTTACGTATGCCGGAGGTGCGCATTTCACTTCAAATCCAGACTCAGAGAAGAAAGCAAAATGTCTACTCCAACGCAAGTCTCATCAACGCGAAGCGCCGTGCTCGACGCGGCGCACGTCGGCGACATCAGGGGCGCGCTCGGCACGATCGCCCACCACGACACCGCACCTCGCACCAGCTGGTGGGCGCGCTTTCGTACGCTGCTGGCCATCCTCGGCCCGGGTCTCATCGTGATGGTCGGCGACAACGACGCCGGCGCCTTCGGCACCTACACCCAGGCGGGGCAGAACTACGGGACCACCTTGCTGTGGACCATGCTGCTTCTGGTGCCGGTGCTCTTCGTCAACCAGGAAATGGTGCTGCGGCTCGGCGCCGTGACCGGTGTCGGCCACGCGCGCCTCATCTTCGAACGCTTCGGCAAATTCTGGGGCGCGTTCAGTGTTGTTGATCTGTTCATTCTCAATGCACTGACTATCGTGACCGAGTTCATCGGCATCACGTTCGTGCTCGACTTCTTCGGTGTCTCGAAGATTGCCGGGGTGTGCATTGCCGCTGCGCTGACCATGGCCGCCGTCAGTACGGGCAATTTCAGGCGCTTCGAACGCTTCGCGGTCGGGCTGTGCGTGTTGAGCTTGTTGCTCGTGCCTGTGCTGGTGTCGATTCACCCGCCGGTTGGCCAGATGACACGCGACTTCTTCATTCCGAACTGGCCCGCTCACTCGAAGCTCAGCGACGTGATGCTGCTGGTCATTGGCATCGTCGGCACCACCGTTGCGCCGTGGCAGTTGTTCTTCCAGCAAAGCTACGTGGTCGACAAGCGCATCACGCCGCGCTTCATGAAGTACGAAAAGGCCGACCTGTGGATTGGCATCGTGTTCGTGCTGATCGGCGCAGTGGCGATGATTTCGTTCTGTGCTGCGCTGTACGCCGGCAAGCCCGAGCTCGGCAATTTCACGGACGCCGGCGGCATCATCACAGGCCTGGAAAAGTATGCAGGCCGCACGTCGGCTGTTCTCTTCGCGGTCGCGCTGTTTGACGCCGCCATCATTGGCGCTGCGGCGGTGTCGCTGTCGACTGCATACGCAATTGGCGACGTATTCAAGATTCGCCACTCGCTGCATCGCCCCGTGTCGGACGCCAAAGGTTTCTATCTCGTTTACTTCGGCATCGTTGCTGCCGCTGCTGCGCTGGTACTGATTCCTGGCAGCCCGCTGGGTCTCTTGACCGAAGCGGTGCAAACGCTCGCGGGTGTTTTGCTTCCCAGCGCTACGGTGTTCCTCCTGTTGCTGTGCAATGACAAGGCCGTCCTCGGTCCGTGGGTCAACTCGAAGAAGCTCAACGTGTTCACGGGCGCCGTGATCTGGGTGCTGGTGATGCTGTCCATCATCCTCACCGCGTCGGTGATGTACCCGGACATTACGGGCCAGACGATTCTGGAAACGCTCGCTGGCGGGACACTGCTGGCCATCGTCGGCTATGCCGCGACGTTAGGCCTTCGCAAGCTGCGTCGTGAAAAGGCAGACGGCGTGCAGACGTATCCGAAAGGCGCGCGCGATACTTGGCGCATGCCGCCGCTGGACGAACTGCCGGCCCCGAACCTCACGCTGGCCAAGCGTGTCTGGATGGGCGTGCTGCGCGGCTATCTGCTGCTCGCGGTTGCGCTGGTCATCGTGAAGGTCGTGCAGATGACGCTCCTGAAGTAAAACAGACTCCGGCGCAGTCCGTACTCTCTCCATCCATCCATTCGCTCACGCGCAATCCACACCTGCCCGCAACCAGCCGGCAGGTTGCGTGGCGCGAAAGGTGGATGTCGTGAGTCGGCCTCGAACGCGCTCTGTCCGCTCAATCCGCACCGACTCACGGGACATTCGCTTTCCGAACAATGACAGCGCTGCTATTCGTTTTGCTCCCGGTACCGCCGAGCCGCTTCATTTAAGCGCCTTCGCGGGTGCATCAACATGAAACTGGAGTACGCGCATGGAATCCGGCGATAACGACGAGCCGCTCGAAACCCGGCTGGTACAGGTGCGTGGCGAGGTACAGGGTATCGGCTATCGGGAAGCGTGCGTACGCCGCGCCAGAGCGCTGGGCGTAACGGGCTGGGTTCGCAACCGGATGGATGGTTCGGTAGAGGCGATGCTGCAGGGCTCTCCGGAGCAGTTGGCGACCATGTGCGCCTGGCTCAGCGAGGGTATGTCCGCAGCGCTTGTCGACGAGCTCGAGGTGACTGAGGTACAGCCGCCGTTTGCCCGCTTTGACAACTTTGAGCGTCTGCCCACCCAGTGAGTGGTAGCAGGCAGCGACAGCTGGAGAACGTTCGTTTACGATAAGCATTTCCCATGAGGAGCCTTCATGCGCTTTTCATTAAGACGAGCTTTCGCTTCCGCCATTTTGCTCATCGCCACGCAGACCGTCTTTGCGCAAACCCCGAAAACCGTACTCCTTGAGGACCTGACCTGGACCGAACTGCGCGACCAGATCCATGCGGGCAAGACCACCATCATCATCCCCATCGGCGGAACCGAGCAAAGCGGCCCAGACGTCGCACTCGGCAAGCACAATGCGCGCGTCAAGGTGCTGTCGCAGCGCATCGCCGAGGGCCTCGGCAACGCAATCGTCGCGCCGGTCATCGCCTATGTGCCGGAGGGCGGCTACGCTCCGCCGACCTCGCACATGCGCTTTCCCGGCACGATCACCGTACCGGACGACGCGTTCGAGAAAACGCTGGAATCCGCCGCGAACAGCTTCAAGGTTCACGGCTTTACCAACGTCGTCTTTCTCGGCGACCACGGCGGCTACCAGAACGACGTCAGGCACGCAGTAGCCCAACTCAACAAAAGCTGGGCCGGCTCGGGCGCCCGCGCATTCGTGCCGCCAGAGTACTACGGCACCAGCTCGGACGGCTACGCGCAGATCCTGCGGCAACACGGCGTCAGCGATGCCGAGATCGGCACCCATGCGGGACTCGCGGATACCTCGCTGCTGCTGGCGGTCGCACCGCAGATGGTGCGGCTCGAGCATCTGCGAAGCGGTCCGAAACCGGGACCGGCCGACGGCGTCTATGGCGGCGACCCGCGGCACTCAAGCGTTGAACTCGGTCAACTGGGCGTTGACGCGATCGTGTCGCGGACGATCGATGCCATCAAGAAAGGGACCGCAAGCCATTGAAGCATTCGACACGCGCCCGCTTCCGCCCCCGATCGCCATTCACTCGATAACGGACTTCGCCATGCAATTGTGTTCTCCCCGCTTTTCGCATGTTGCAACGGCCGCCGCCGTTGCGCTGGCCGGTTTCTGCGGCTCCGGCGCTGCGTTGGCTGTCACCACGGTGGCCGGCATGCCGCCCGTGGCGAACCCCGATAACCTGTACAGCGAAGCGGGCGCCGGCCATATGAGCCCCGCGATCGCCAGCGCGTTGCCGCGTGTCTATGTGCCGAACCTGCGTTCGAATGACGTCTACGTGATCGATCCGGCCACGCTCAAGGTGGTCGACAGGTTTCACGTCGGCGTCAGTCCGCAGCACGTCGTCCCTGCATGGGATCTGCAGACGCTGTGGGTGGCCAACAACGCCGAAGGCCGCCCCGACGGCAGCCTGACCCCGATCGATCCGAAGACCGGCAAACCCGGCAAGGCGATCATGGTTGACGATCCCTACAACATGTACTTCACGCCGGACGGAAAAGAGGCGATCGTGGTGGCCGAAGCGCACGCGCGACTGGACTTTCGCGATGCGCACACGATGGCGCTGAAATCGAGTCTCGAAGCGCCGCAGTGCAAGGGCATCAATCACGCCGATTTCTCGATCGACGGCAGGTACGCGCTTTTCACCTGCGAATTCGGCGGCAAGCTGGCCAAGATCGATCTCGTCAGCCGCAAGGTCGTGGGCTACCTCGAACTCGACAGGAAGGGCATGCCACAGGACATCCGTATCTCGCCGGACGGCAAGGTGTTCTATGTCGCCGACATGATGGCCGACGGCGTCTACGTGGTCGACGGCGACAGCTTCACGAAGATCGGCTTCATCAAGACCGGCGTCGGTACGCACGGCCTGTACCCGAGCCGCGACGGCACCCGGCTCTATGTGTCCAATCGCGGCTCCAATCTCGTGCACGGGCCGAAACATGGCAAGGGCAGCGTGTCGGTGATCGACTTCGCAACACAAAAGGTCGTCGCGAACTGGCCGATTCCGGGCGGCGGCAGTCCCGACATGGGCAACGTCAGCGCCGACGGCAAGATGCTGTGGCTATCGGGACGCTTCGACGACGTGGTCTACGCGATCGACACGACGACCGGTTCGGTCAAGTCCATTCCGGTCGGCATGGAGCCGCACGGCCTCACGGTCTGGCCGCAGCCTGGGCGTTATTCACTGGGGCACACCGGGAACATGCGTTGACCGAGGCACCGCGCTCGGGCAGGCGTCGAACAGGCCACGTCAGGTCAGCTTCTTTTCAAACCAGTGGTGAGCGTACGGCTCGGTGCTGAATGCATCTACCTCAACATACCCAGACCGTCGATACAGACCGATCGCTTCAGATAACGTCCGGTTTGTCTCCAGACGGACGACCCGGCTTCCTGATTTCCGGACATGTTTCTCCGCTTCATCAAGCAGTCGCCGGCCCACGCCGAGACCGCGTGCGGCCGGACTGACCCACATCCTTTTTAGCTCGGCCGGAGATCTCTTGTGCAGCTTGAGTGCGACGCAACCTACCGGCCGGTCGCGCAGTCTCGCGACAATCAAGGCTCCAGCGGGCGCCGTCAATTCGCAGGCATCAGCTGAAAGACTCAGCGACGGGTCGAATCCTGACTCAAAACGCTTATCAAGTTCTGCAAAGTACTGCTCAAAGCACCAGCGCGCGTCTTCAGTAGTCGGGGCCTCGATCGAAAAGCGCACGAAAGATGGCTGTAGCAGCCGCTCGACTTCGGCCATCGCCGTGAGAAGTGCCACACGCTGCTGGTCGCTGAGCGGCTCCAGGACGCGCGAGGCCACCGCGTCCGATCGTCGGTCGAGTTCGGCTCTTTCATTGAGCCCGGTCTCGGTGAGACAGACCCTGCGCACTCTGCGGTCATCAGGATGAGCCTCGACCACCACCAGCCCTTGCCGCTCGAGAGAGACGAGGATACGACTGAGATAACCCGAGTCGAGGCCGAGACGCGCGCGCAGGGTTCGAACTTCAGCGCCATCGGGACCGATCTCCCACAGCAGCCGGGATTCGCCCATTGGGCGGCCGCGGCCGAGGAAGCGGTCGTCGATCGCGCCGATGCCCTCAGCCACTACCCGGTTGAAGCTTCGAACCTGCTGAATATCGAGTGTCTTCATAGTCTCTGACTTTAGTCAGAGATTATGACTTCGTCAACGCCCGCGTTTTCACTATGGGCATACATCACGCGCGTCCCGCAGCCGTGGCTGCAGCGATGCCTCCGATGTGCCTGCTGCATCCGGCCAGCTACCCGTTCGGGTGGTGTGCGTCCATTGTCGTTCTGTCATTCTGAATCCGCACGTCGCCACTTTACTTACCCAGGATCTGTGCGGAATGGGCGGCGTCAGGCGCGAGCGGATCGCGCCGCAATCGACAGGAGGCTTCAGATGGAAAATACATCGTCAAGCGGAAATCCCCTGCTGGATCTGTCCGACAATCTGGCGGCAATCGTCGAGCGGGTCGGACAGAGCGTCGTCGCGGTACACGGCCGGCGTCGCATTCCGTCAAGTGGGGTAATCTGGCGGCACGACGTCGTCGTCACCGCTGCGCACACGCTCAGACGCGAGGAAGGAATCGAGGTCACTCTGGCCGATGGTCGTGTGGTCGCCGCAGTCCTCGCGGGACGGGATACGGGCACTGACGTCGCCGTACTGAAACTGGACGGCGTGGACCTGGACCCAGTCGAGTCCGGCGATGCCCGCTCGCTCAAGGCAGGTCATCTTGCGCTCGCGGTCGCGCGGGGCGACGCGTTCGGCACCAGTGCCGATTTTGGCGTGATCGGCAGCGCTGGTGGTCCCTGGCGCACCTGGCGCGGCGGTCAGCTCGATGCCTTCGTGCGACTGGACGGCGGCCTGCATCCGGGTTTCTCGGGCGCGGCCCTCGCGGATGTGCGCGGGCACGTCATGGGCATCTGCACATCGGCGCTGGCGCGTGGCTTCGGCATCGTGATTCCCGGGATGACCGTGGAGCGCGTCACCGACGAATTGCTGGCTAAAGGGCGAGTCTCACGGGGCTATCTTGGTGTCGGCACGCAGCAGGTGAACCTGTCGGATGTGTGGATCAAGAACATGAACCTGTCTTCCAACCGCGGATTGCTGGTCAATTCGCTCGCGCCGGGCGGTCCCGCCGAGGCGGCGGGCGTGCTCCTCGGCGATGTGCTGATCGAACTGGACGGCAAGCCTTGCCGCGACATGGACGACGTGCACACCGCGCTGGGTTCCGGAAGCATCGGACAGCGGTTGAAAATCGGGTTGATCCGGGGCGGCGAACGCAACGCGTGTTCAGTCACCGTCGGCGAACGCCCACAACGGGATTCATGCCGGTGAAGTCCAGGAACCGGTCAAATGTCGGATGGACAGATGGCACAGATGGGCGCAGTTCAGGTCGCGGTCATTGCGGATTCGCCGCAGGTGCGCGCAAGCCTGCAAGCGCTTGTCGAGTCCAATCCGGCACTCAGATTCGCGGCCAGCGCAGCGGACGCGGAAATGCTCGCCGACCGTCTTGCCGGTTCAGTACCGGATGTGATCGTGATCGACGTGGAGCCCGCGGCGAGCGACGTGCCCCAGGACGGACTGGACGCAGGACACGCGCCCTCGGCGCTCGTCCTGTTGATCGACGAGGCGGACAGCGACTGGATCCTTGATGCCTTGCCGGGTGATGCGACGGCGATCCTGCCGCGCAACGCGATGCCAGGCGAAATCGTCGCATCGATCGAAGCCGTGGCCGCAGGCCTTAGCGTGCTGTCGCCGGAGATCCTCGCGCGGCTCCTGGCCGGACGGAAACTGCCGCGGCAGACGGCGCCCAGAATGCCCCTCGAAATTCTGACTTTGCGCGAGATCGAAGTACTGGCGATGCTCGCGGACGGACTCGGCAACAAGGAGATCGCACGGCAACTCGACATCTCGGACAACACGGTGAAATTCCACCTCTCCTCGATTTTCGGCAAGCTCGGCGCAACCAACCGCACTGAAGCGGTGATGCTCGGTATGCGGCACGGATTCATCATGGTGTAGTGAATCGACGCGATGTCGTCGCCGCGTCCTGGCGCTATCCATCGAACGTCAACGCCAATCAGGCCTGATCCACAGGCCGACCGATTCCAGCATCCCCAGCATGGAGCCTGTCGAAACTGAAGCGAATGCGTCCGCCGTCCCTGTGCACACGCAGATACCCGCACTTCATCAAATAACGGATTGCAACGATCGCTGCGGCAAAACCCGACGCTGCGCCTACGCCAAGCGCCCAGCGCGGCCCGAAGTGATCGGCGACCCAGCCGACCACCGGCGCGCCGAGCGGCGTGCCGCCCAACGCGATGGCAAGCAGTATCGCGACCACACGGCCGCGCATCGCGGGCTCGGTCGACAGTTGCACGAGGCTGTTGGTCGACGTCGTGACGGTCTGCGCGGCGACGCCGACTATCACAAGCGCGGCGCCAAACAGTCCATAGGTGGGCATGATCGCAGCCAGCGCGCAGCCGGATCCGAAAACGGCGGATGCAGTCAGCAATAGCGTGATGCGCGGTTTCGGCCGTCTGGCAGCGAGGAGCGCGCCAGCCACCGATCCGGTCGCCATGATCGACGTCAGCAGCCCGTATTGGCCCGCTCCGGCATGAAAGGCCGTGACCGACATCGTCGAAATGAAAATTGGAAAATTGAGGCCGAATGTGCCGATCAGGAAAAGCATGAGCAGGACGGTTTTCAGGTCAGGGCGATTCCAGACATAGCGAAGACCTTCGGCCAGACTTCCGCGGGTGGGCGCCGCCCTGCTCTTCAGATGAAGCTCATCGAGGCGAAGGCTTCGGAGCGAGCCAATGACGGCAGCAAACGAGGCCGCGTTGATCAGAAATACCCATCCTGTTCCCACCGCGGCGATCAGGACGCCGGCAACAGCAGGACCGATCATCCGTGCCGCATTGAAAGACGTGGAATTCAGCGCCACGGCGTTCGACAGATCACGCTCGCCAACCAGTTCCGACACGAAGGTCTGGCGCGCGGGTGCGTCGAACGCGGTGACGCAACCAAGCAGAAAGGCGAACACATACACGTGCCACAGCTGAACAGACCCGGTGACAGTGAGCATGCCGAGTCCAAGCGCCAATGTTCCCATCGCAGTCTGCGTGGCGAACAGGAGTCTGCGCCGGTCGAAATGATCGGCCGCGAAACCGGTTAGCGGCAACAGGAGTAGTTGAGGCCCGAACTGCAGCGACATGACGATGCCCACAGCGGTTGCGTTGTGATGTGTCAGCTGCGTCAGAACCAGCCAGTCCTGCGCAGTACGTTGCATCCACGTTCCGACGTTGGACACAATCGCCCCACTCGCCCACACCCGATAGTTGTAGCCGCGCAGCGAACGGAACGTGCCGCTCACCTGCCCGCTCCCGAGTCCTCAGGAACATTGCCGCCGTCGAGGACGCGCTTGAGCAGTTCGACAGCCGTCGCGAGCTTCTTTTGCTCCGCTGGCGCCAGCTTCGCGCGAATGGCACGGAACAGCCAGTCCTCCCGTGCCGCGCGGCCGGCCTTGATCGCTTTCCGGCACGCAGCGGTTAGCGACAGGACGGTTTGTCGACCATCTGCGGGATCCGGTTCGCCGCTCACGAGTCCGGCGGCCTTCAGCACGGAAACCGTCTCGCCCATCGATTGCGGACGCACGCCTTCAGCCCGTGCAAGCGCTGTCACGGTTGTGGGCCCCTCGCGCTCCAGTACAGACAGAACCCGTGTCTGCGACCAGGTGAGATCGCCCAGATTCGCCTCTTCGCGCATCCTTCTCTTCAGCTTGCCGCTGAGAACACGAAGCTCCCCTGCCAACGCTAACGCGCGCGCGATGTCGGCATCATCCTGCTGCTCGTTCATCTCCCGGATCCGTCGTAATTTAAGAAGGTTACCTTGTCAGGTTACCTTCGCATGCGCATGAACGTCAAGTCGACCGGGCACGGGTTCGCATCGGAAGCGCTACCGTTTGCAAGCGGAAAATGGTTGTATCAATCTGGCGACCATCGTGCTGCCTCAGGCGCGACTGCTTTGCACTGTTACACTTGTCGCAACGCTCATCCTCTCAACACTCCGTGCTGCCGGGACGATACCGATCGCAATCTGCGCTACTGGCGCACAGCAAAATCTTCGTCTGACCAGCCCTGCACCTCATGCTTCGATTCGAAAACCTTTGCAAGCGCTATGGCGAGCGCACTATTTTCCAGGGGCTGCGCTACAGCACCGGCGCGGGATGTGTATTGCTGAACGATGAATCCGGGAGCGGCAAGTCCACTTTGCTCGGCGTCCTCGCCGGGGCGATCCCCACCGACGAGGGCGATGTGTGGATCGATGGGTATTCGTTGCGCACCGCACCACACGATGCGAAACGCCTGCTCGCTTACGTACCTGACGACTGCATGGCTGATCCGCTCCAGACAGGTCGCGTGTATCTGGAGCGCGTGGCATCGACCAGGAACACGGCAGTCGACAGCGATACGCTTGACCTGGCAGAACGTTTCGGACTGGCGCCACATATCGAGAAACGCTTCGAGCAAATGTCGTTTGGCACCCGAAAAAAAATGTTCCTGACGGCGACCGCGTTGGGCAAAGCGACAGTCGTCATCGCGGATGATCCGGGCGGCGGACTCGACGCCGCAGCGCGCGCTGTTCTGATTGAGTTGTTCAAAACGTTGGCCCAGGATCGCACGGTCTTTTTCTCAAGCTATGACACGGGCCTTGCGCAAGCTTGCAATGCGAAATCGATCAGTTTTGTCGACCTTGGCATGACCGTCTAAAAGACCGTGCAAGCGCCTTGCCTGGAAGCGAATTCACAGACCACTTTGGCCGGATCTTCTTCACGCAGCCATCCACAGAACTCTACCGCAGGCAAAACGCCCCTCTCGATTCAAACAGACCGGGGCTCGGCTGAGGCGACCACCGCTCGCTTGCGCGCACTCACCGACCATGCAGTCGCGGTGCCAATCGCAAGGACGAACAGGCAGGCCATCGGTACGAGCATAGGAGCCGCGTGGCTCTGCGTTACTTTCCCAACGTAGGGCATCAGGTTCTGGCTGAAGAACCCGCCGAGGTTGCCGATGCAGTTGATGGCTGCAACGCTGGCCGCCGCTCGGGCGCCCACAAAAAAGCGCGGCGGAAGCGACCAGAAGCAAGGATAAAGAAGCGGAATGCACGCGCCACCCAGACACAGTGCTGCAAAGCGCAACGTTGTCGTCGGCAGGAGAAGACTGGCGGCAAAGCAGATGACGCCAATACCTGCCACGACGGTCATTGCCTTCAAAACCACGCGCTCGCGTTTGAGCTTGCCCGGCAACCACAGAAGCAACAGTGTCCCGAGCGCCCAGGGAATCATGTTCAGCAATCCGTTCACCGACGATGAGACGCCGTAACTCTTGACCAGTGTGGGCAGCCAATAGGTGACGCCGTACAGCGACGTCGACATCAGCATGTAAGTGGCGGCGAACATCAGTACTTTCGGGTCAAGCAGCGCTGCCCAGGGGCGAGAAGCTGTAGCCTCCACCGACGCTTCCCGCTTAAACGCAGCAAGCACGAGGGCTTTCTCCTGTTCGGAGAGAAATGGCGCGTCTTCCACAGAATTGGGGAGGTACTTCAATGCCACGAACGCGATCACGATTGCCGGAATGCCGGTCGCGATAAAAACCCACTGCCAGCCGGCAAGCCCCAGCGTTCCACCTAACGAAAGCAGGAGACCACCCACTAACGCGCCAAGCATATTTGCCAGCGCACTGCCTAACGTGAAAAATCCGAGTACCCTGGTACGGTAGCTTTGTGGGAACCACTGCGTCAGGTAATAGATGACGCCAGGATAAAAACCGGCCTCCGCAACGCCAAGCGCGAACCGGAACGTATAAAAAACGGGCAACGTGTGCGTGAATGCCATCAGCACCGTGATGACGCCCCACGTAACCATGATTCGCGCGAGCCATTTGCGCGCGCCGAATCGATGCAATGCAAGGGTGCTGGGTACCTCAAAGAGCAGATAGCCGATGAAGAAAAGCGAGGCGCCGAGGCCATATGCCGCCTCTGTCATCCCCAACGCATGCACCATTTCCAGCTTGGCAAAGCCGACATTCTGCCGGTCAATGAACGCGATCAGGAACATAACAATGAGCAATGGCATAAGACGCCAAGCCATTTTCTTCATGACCTGCGGTTCGGATCTGAAAGGTGTCGACATGACTGCTCCATGGGTGCGCCGGCTGCGACCGCTGACCCAAGACCACGTTTGTGGCGAGTCGCAGGCGCATCGGAATTCATACATTCATATATATGTTTATATGAATTGTCCGGCGACGCCATGAGGTTTTACCCGAACAAAGCCATGTCAGGGTGCGTTGCGGGCCCGGAAAGACACCGCTACGGTCGGCCCGGGTGTCCGCCGGCGGCGGATGGTAGCAATCTTCTTCAGGCTACGCTGACCGGATCACGTGACGCGGCGCATGGCGCAGAAGTACGAAATGCAAGCGATAGCGTCAACGCTGGATCGGTCAGCGAATGTCGACCTGATACTGGAAGGAAGCGGCAGCGCCACGTGTGCTTCGCCACTCGGAAGGCGTCCCCGCAAAATCTGCAGCGACCCGCTGCACAACAATAATCGGGCTGTTAGCTTTGACTTTCAGCACGGATACATCGTCGGCCGTAGCTTGCTCGACGTTGAGCGTTTCCGAGGCAGAAGCGATGATCTGGCGGCACAAACGCTCATACATCGGGTAAAGCAGATCGTCGAAGTCTTCCAGTTTCAATGTCGCAAGTGCCTCAAACCGGCTGCGCCGAAGCCAGATTTCTTCCGATAAAACGACTTCACTGTCGATCATCCGGACCCGGGAGAGGTGAATCGCCTTCTCGCCTGCCTTCATCTGCAATGCCGACCGGATTTCCTCGCGTGGCTTCACAATCTCGCGTCGAAGAATGCGTGCGGTCGGCCGTACCGGCTCCCCGTTGGGCGACTTGAACCGAAAGAAACGAAACAGTGAGGAGTCGAACCGGGGTCGGCGAACGAACGTCCCCTTCCCTTGCGTTCGCGTGAGCACCCCATCTGCAACCAGAATGTCTATCGCCTTGCGCAGCGTTCCCGTCGAAACGTTATAGAACTGACTGAGCTCGGCCTCGGTCGCTATGGCCTTTTCGGGCGACCACTCGCCTTCTGCGATGCGACGCACCAGGTCATCCCGCAGTTGCTGATAGCGAGGCAATCTTTCGTCTGGGATCGACGATTGGGAAGCCGTGTTCATGATTCATATAGTTATTCACAGGAGTAGTCACTGTATCGCATAAGGATCTACGACGCCTAGCGAGGGTTTCTCCCTGCTGAAATTCTGGCCGGCTGGTCTACACTATACATATAGTCATGTATATGAATATATGACGGATGACGACGGAGACAGCAATGTTCAATTGGTACAAGGAAGGCACCCCGCTGGAGCGGAACACCTTTTGGGGGTGCTTCGCGGGCTGGGGGCTCGATGCGCTCGACGTGCAGATGTTCACGCTGGCTATCCCGGCCATCATCGCGGCGTACGGCATCGACCATACCCAGGCAGGTGCGATAAGCAGCGTGACCCTGGTCTCGTCGGCGTTGGGTGGCTGGCTTGCGGGAGCGCTGTCCGACAAGCTCGGGCGCGTCCGCACGCTTCAGATCACCATCCTCTGGTTTGCAAGCTTCACGTTTCTTTGCGCTTTCGCGCAAAGCTTTCCCCAATTGCTCGTGCTCAAAGCGTTACAGGGTTTCGGTTTCGGCGGCGAGTGGGCGGCTGGCGCGGTGCTAATGGCGGAAACGATCCGCGCTGAACACCGTGGCAAGGCAATGGGTGCGGTACAGAGCGCGTGGGCGACAGGCTGGGCGGGCGCGGTGCTGCTCTATGCCGTGGCGTTTTCCTGGCTCCCGTCCGATACAGCGTGGCGCGTGATGTTCGGTGTCGGCTTGCTGCCCGCCGGTCTGGTCCTGTTTGTCCGGCGCAATCTCAAAGAGCCTGCCCGTATGGGGCCGAGCTCGAACGAGCCGACTGTCTCCGTGTGGGGACAGATTGCGCAGGTCTTCCAGCCGCGCGTTCTCAAGACGACGCTCATTGGCGCAATTCTTGGCACGGGCGCCCACGGTGGGTATTACGCCATTATGACGTGGCTGCCGACCTTCCTCTCCAAGGAGCGCCATCTCTCGGTATTGAATACCGGTGGCTATCTGGCTGTCGTCATCGCGGCGTTCTGGTGCGGTTGCATGGCGAGCGCTTATCTGCTGGACCGCATCGGCCGCCGGCGTAACGTCGCGCTCTTCGCGTTTTGCTGCATCGTCACGGTCCTCGCTTATGTGATGCTGCCCCTGAGCAACACTGAGATGCTGATTCTCGGCTTCCCGCTGGGGTTCTTCGCCGCCGGCATTCCTGCCAGTCTGGGCGCACTTTTCAATGAGCTTTATCCGGCCGACATGCGCGGCACGGGAGTGGGCTTTTGCTATAACTTTGGCCGCATCGCATCAGCCGGATTTCCCGTCCTGGTCGGCTACATGAGCCACTCGATGTCCCTGGGTGCGGCAATCGGAATCGATGCTGCTATTGCCTATGGACTCGCGATGATTGCCGTGCTCTTTCTTCCGGAAACGCGTGGCAAGCGTCTGCGGCCTTCGAGCGTCGAAAACAACGCCCAGGCAATCAAGGACGTTGAGTTGTCGCTCGACCGTCCACGGAGCTAATCAATGAACCGGCCAATCGTCGCTACACGGCAACTGTCCCAACGTGTCGACACGCATGCTCACGTCTTTTCGACATCCCTGCCGCTAGCGGTCGAGCGGCGTTACGCGCCCGACTACGACGCGCCGCTTGATGCCTACCTGGGACTGTTAGACGCGCACGATATCGGCAACGCGGTTCTCGTTCAGCCAAGTTTTCTTGGCACTGACAACAGTTGCCTGCTGCGCGCACTCGCCGGGAATCAGGGCCGGCTTAAGGGCGTTGCCGTGGTTTCGCCAGACGTTAGCCGGGAAGCGCTCTTGAATTTGAGTATGGCCGGCGTTGCCGGCATCCGGTTAAACCTCGTGCAGCAGGCATATCCAGACCTGGGCAATCCCAGCTATACGAATCTGTGGCGATGGCTCGGCGACCTTGGCTATCACGTCGAACTGCACAGGGAGGCGGCCGACATAGCGCCTCTGATTCAATTATTGCTCGACACCGGACTCCCGGTGGTGGTGGATCACTTCGGCCGGCCGGATCCTCAGCAAGGAACGAACGATCCGGGATTCAAGAACCTGCTGCGCTTCGGCCCGTCGGGCCGTGTATGGGTGAAGGTCTCGGGCGCTTACCGATGCGCAGCGCGGGGGTCGAATTTTATCTACGACGCTACCGCGCAACTACTTGACGCGTTCGGACCGGAGCGTCTCATGTGGGGCAGCGACTGGCCGCACACTCAGTTCGAGCAGGTCGCGAACTACAGCGATACGCTATCGAACCTGCTCGACCTGAACCTGAATAAGGCTATTCTCGACGCCATGCTGTGCTCAACCGCTCAATCGCTCTATCGCTTTGCAAAAGAGCCGACGGGAAAGAAGACTTTGACGACGTCAATTTCCTAGCGAGGGGACACTCACCGATATTCCATCACCCTCTGCTATTCGGCAGACAGCGACGACAACGCTCCGGTTTCCAGTAACGCTCTCAGGGTGGCGGAGAACGCGGCCGCGGTCGCCGTCTGATAGGCGCCTTTCCTTCTGAGCAGTGCCACGGTTCGCGCCGGGAATCGAGGTTCAAGGGCGATGTACTTCAGATCGCGATGCTCATACTGCAGCGCACTGGGGAGAAGCGTTGCGACGATTCCTCTGCGTACGATCTTTAGCACGGCACTGATCGAATTCGCCTGCATGGCAACGTTGGGCTTGATTCCTTGCGACTCAAAGTAGCTGTCGACGTAGAAGCGCGACATGAACTGACCGCTGAGCAAGGCCAAAGGCAATGTAGCCAGTTGCGAGGGGACAACGGCTACGCCCTGTTCCGCGACAGGATGGCTATCGCTCACGATGAGCGTCATTCGCTCCTGAAACAGCGCTTCGGCCTCGATATCGTCCGACCGTATATCCGTAAATCCGATCGCCAGATCAATCCGGTCTTCGCTCAATCCGCCTTCAATGGCCTCCAGCGACAGTTCTGTCATCTCGATCGCAATGTTGGGATACGTCGAATGGAAACGTTCGATGGCCGGCGCCACCAGATATTCGGTGAAAGTCGGCGTGAAAGCGAGCCTCAGCCGTCCCCGCGACAGATCTCGCACATCGTGCAAGGCGCGCTGGCCCGCATCGAGGTCCAGCAGCGCACGGCGTGCATAGTCGATGTAGGCGCTTCCGAAATCGGTAAGCCGCACCACACGGCCGCTCCGGTCGAACAACTGTCCGCCGATCTCATTTTCGAGCTGACGTATCTGCTGTGACAGCGCGGGCTGCGAGATATGCAGGCTGTCGGCTGCGCGCGTGAAGTTGCGATATTCGGCGACCGCCAGCAGATAGCGTATGTGACGGAGTATCACGCGCCTCCCATAAGTTTTAATTATCGAGTCTATTCTAAACAGGTCTTGGACTATATGAACAGCTGCACCCAGAATTGAATGAAATTACTCAACGGGATTCCTTATGCAAGACCTCATCGTCGCTTCGATCAGTGCGATGTTCCTGGGTGCATTGGCCACCTGCCTGATCGCGCGCTTCATGTCGGACGAAGTCGCGCTGAAGGGCTCACGTAACGGCCGGTACGCATATCTTGGTGAGGACGGCGTGAAAGAAATCGAACGTCCGTCCCGACGGAACCGACGGCTTTCGCAACAACGCCCGACCGGGGTCGGACGCGGCACGCTGGGTTACCGGAGACACGTTGCGCGTCGACGGCGGCTCGAAACTCTGAACTGAGTAACTGTGAGCGCATTTTCGGTGCACTACGGATATCTTGTTAGTTAGATATCCGTAGTAAATCAAATCGATCAAATGGCTTCGGCCCCGTCATGGAAGGTGTGCGCAACGCGGCACCCGCACTGAAAGGCCGTGCGCCGTCGGGTCCACACGCGTATGACCAGAGCCGCCGGTGTCGACGCTGCGAGCCAGGTCAGCTTCGAACCCGCTGCGGCCACATCGAGCGGCCCAGAAAGGTCAGCGTGCGGTCCCAGGCCAGCTGTGACCAGACCGGATCGAACTGGGTTCTGGAGATCCGGCCCGGCCCGACCGCCGTTTCGTTGGCGAACGCATGATGCGCGAGATAGCGATGAAACTCCACGTCGACACCGGCGTCGACCAGCCTGGTTTCCAGTGCATCCACCGTTTCAGCTGCAAAGAACGCGTCTTGTGTGGCCCAGTGACCCAGCACCGGAACCTTGATTTTCGTCGCGTCGATGTACTCGATCGGCGGAAAGCCATACCAGACCACGCCGGCTGACAGCTCAGGGATCTGGCAGAGCGCCAGCAATGTCAGCGCACCACCCATGCAATAGCCGGCCACGCCGACCCGTTCTGAATGCGTCTTCAGGTACTGGACGGCACCACGAATATCCTGAGCAGTGGCGTCGCCAAAGTCGAGCCCGGTCATCAAATGGTGCGCCTCCTCCTCTTCCACTGTCGCTTTTCCCCGGTACAGATCGGGGACCAGCGCCAGATAGCCGGACTGCGCAAGCCGGTCCGCTACGCCGCGAATCTGGTCGTTCAAACCCCACCATTCCTGAATCACGACGATGGCAGGTGCGCCCTCGAGTTTCTGCGGCTTCGCGAGATAGCCCTGCACGTCCTGGCCGTCGGGGCGGCGAAAGGTGACCATGGAGCCTGGTGTCTGTTTCATGAGCGGGTCCTCGATTAAACGGAACCGCTAGCATAGCGCCTGCAGCGCAATGATGCCGACGCGCTACCTCGTCTGCCGATGGGTGAGGCATGCTGTTGTCGCAGTACCCGGCAATGCTGCCGCAACGTGGGTGTGCCCATTCATACCGCCTGATGAAACACGTTATATAGCTTTACCTGATAACAAGCTGGACGACCTGGCGAGTCAGATTCGTCCGGTCGCGGGCGACGGCGCCACACCAGATCGTATCGAGGTGACTGGAGCGGCGATTAACGGCATCGCTGCAATTATTGTGAACGTCATCGACCGTGCGTTGATTCCGTGTACGCGCGGCACGGTCCATCTCCCGCTGAAGCCACGTTCCAAAACCCACGACCGACACCACCGCTATAGCCAGAAACGCAAACTCAATTTTCCGCAAACGCATCGTTGTTCCGGCTTTTCTTTTGATCAAATGGATGCGGCAAGCAGACTCGCGTCGCCGCAGCGAGCCAGATGATATCAACGACAGCAGACAAACAGGCGATGCTGTCATTGAGCGTGTGGCGTTCGCCCGGTTATTGCGTCCGATACCAGATGCGGATGCCCGAATACCAGTGGCTGACGCTCGTATCGTCGCCCGTGCCGAATGTGGACAGGCTTTCGATGTTCACCACATCGATCCCCGCCTCGCTGATCCACGCATTGGCCCTTTCCACCAACGCCGCCGCGTTTTCGTACACGTGCCCCTTGATCAAATGACGTTGCACAACCTGCCGCTCGAAATCCTTGAAGGCAATTTTCGTCATGGATGTCTCCTGTTTCCGGGTCTTTTGTGCCTCGGGATATCAGTCTATCAATCAAACGAAGCGAACGGAAAAACGCAAAGCGGTCGCACAAACAAAACTGCCGCCCTATAAGGGCGGCAGCGGACGACGACCATAAAGGTTGTCGTTACAACCAGATCAGCCGGATGCCCATGACGGGCGCGCGGCTGAGAGGTCTGTCAGGCTTAAAGCGGCGTGATGTTCGCAGCTTGCAGGCCCTTCGGACCACGCTTCGTTTCGTAGCTGACCTTCTGGTTTTCAGCCAGGGTCTTGAAGCCGTCGCCCTTCACTTCCGAGAAGTGCGCGAACAGATCTTCACCACCTGCGTCCGGCGTAATGAAGCCAAAGCCTTTGCTATCGTTGAACCACTTGACGGTACCGGTATCCATAACCAACCTTGCGAAAAAAATAAGTAATCCGCCCCACAGAGGGGCGATGGAGAAGAATCAAGGAGTGAGAGGACAACGAATACCGCGGTAGAGGCGACACATTGATGATCAGCAATCGACCTTCTTGAACTTCGGCCCCCACAGTACGCTGTTGGGCCCTTCGAAGCAAGGTTTATTCAGTAACGGTTTGTTGGTCTCGCTCGCAGCCGCCACAGCAAAGGGTTACACGATCTCTTCGGATCGGGCGCTCGCACGGCGCGGCTCATTGAATACATGGGCCAGGGGTTGTCTTCGTCGGAAGCCTTGCATATCGCACACGAGGACCCGTAAGGAGACGCAAACCGCTTCACGCGTGGTCAATACTAAGCAGACGTGCGTGAAGAAGACGAGCGAGGGATTCGCCGCCTTCGCGCATGACCGCGTCGTGATTCCACTGAAAAACGGGGCGCGCTATCGGCGCGAGCAGATTCATCCACGGCCGGCTTGTACGGACGTGCCAGTCATAACGCACGATCGTCGCGCTGCCATCGTGTGAAAAAAACCAGCGACCGGTTCCCTGTACATCGCCCGAGGCGTCGCCTTCCAGCGCGACAAGGGGCTCGATACGCGTCACCTGCATGTCGAACACAAGCCGGTAAGGCAATGCGCCCTTCCATATATAGCGGTGCACGGCACCCACGCCCTCGCCGGTTCCCGGCGCGACCTCGATGACGCGTTCGACGCTTTTCCACCATCGCGGCCAGCGCGACGAATCGTGGACGGCGGCCCAGACCGCAGGCAACGGCGCCTCGATTCGCCACGTCGTCGAAAAACGGTATTCGATCGTGTGCACGATTCCTCCCGCGATCAGGTTGCCACGCCAGATCCCGCCAGCCGCCCGCGCTTTCCGGGTTTCGCATCGATATAGTGCCTGATGCGCTCATTCTGCGCACTCGATCAACCCCCGCAGTACCGTTTCGAGGGTCACGGCGCCCTTCATCGTTTCGCCCTCTGGGGCTTCGAACCTGATCCAGCCTTCGTTGAAACCGTCGAGCATCTGGATTCGCGGCGCCGGATTCTGCATGCCCTGCGCGCGGAACAACGATTCCCACGTATCGCGCGGCACCGCTTGCGCGCGTACGTCCCTGCCGAGCAGATGACCGAAGGCCGTCGCAAGATCGTTGGGGCTGAGGCGCGCCGGGCCCTCGAGTTCCACCACGCGACGGCCAGACCACGTCTCTCCCAGAAGCATCGCCGCCACGCGACCGACATCGGCGGTCGCGACCATCGGCACCCGTCGGTCTAGCGGTTGAAGAAAGCTCGGCATGATGCCGGTTGTGCTCGCTGGCTCGACATCCCATGCGGCGTTTTCCATGAACCACGCGGCCCGCAAGAATGCGACTGGCATCGACAGTGTGCCGAGTTCCCGTTCCATGATCTGCAGTTGCTGAAGCAGGTTTGTCTGTTCCGCCTGAGCGCCGATTGTCGAAAGACACACGACTTTTGGGGGCTTCACGGCTTCGAGTGCGCTACGCAATGTCGCGACGATCCGGCGCGACTCCGGAAAGTCCGGCGACGGATCAAAATTCGGCGGCAGCAGAATGAATACGCCTTCGGTGCCCGCCAATGCGCGGGTCAATGCTTCGCCGTCGTCCATGCTGGCGAACGCCACGTCGCAGCCCGCTTCTGCCCACGCTGCACCCTTCTTCGCATCACGCACCACGGCGCGAACATCCTGCTGCGTCGCCAGCAGATGCCGTGCCACAACACCCCCAACCTGCCCTGTAATTCCGGTAATCGCGAACATTTTTCTCTCCAGTGAACCGCGGCCAGCACCGCACGGGAAGGATTCTGTTCGCCAGGCCCAATTCCATCCAGAGCATGAATGTCATTTGATTGATGCCAGTATGTCACTGCCCATCCGGCTCACATGTAAAAGGGCGGTATTAACCGGCCCCGCGTCCTGCTGCCAGCAAACATCCCGCGCCCGACAAGTCAGCAGGCACCGTGCAGCGCGAGCGTTACAGGGCGGGCGATTGCAGGGAATCCGGTTTTTTGGCCGATTTATTGAGGATTTTTTTCGACTTTTTTTGGGCTACCCTGGTATCGCATGGCGAGTAGTTCGTCATGGAAGCGCACTGTATTGACCCTGCACGAACACTGACTCACGACATAAGGCGAACCCGATGACGACGCAAACGAAGGTCTCCATTTGTCTGCCGACCTGCAATCGCCCCGACCTCATTGTCGAGTGCATCGAATCGTGCCTTGCGCAGACACATGCGAACGTCGAGATCCTGATCGGCGACGATTCGAAAGATGACCGCACGCAGCAGTTGATCGCGACGCGTTATCAGCACGAGCCGCGCATCCGGTATGTGAGGAACACCCCTTCGCTCGGGCAGGCACGTAATGTGTCGAGTCTCTTCGCGCGCGCCGTTGGCAGCAAGATACTGCTGATCCACGACGACGACTATCTCGTCGCCGATGGCGTCGAACGCCTGGTTTCGCTCTGGGATCGCCATCCCGATCTCGAGGTCGCGTTTGCCAACCAGTATGAAGTCGATCAGGCGGGACACGTCGATCGCGAAGCGAGCGACCGGTTGAATGCCGATTTTTACCGCACGAAAAGCGCTGAAGGTTTGCAGCAGCCGCCTGGACGCACCGGTCTGATCCAGATGTTCCCTAACAATGGCTGGATGGCGAACGCAGATCTCGTGCGCCGGATCAGTTACAAGGAACAGTACGGCATGTGCTGCGACTATGTATTCGGCGTCGAGTTATGTCTTGCGGCGAGGCGCGTGTACTACCTCAACGAATACGTATCGTTCTATCGCAAGACCGATGTGTCGATTTCGACGACGACCAAACGTTCGACGAGCGCGGCTTCGGTGTCGGCGTATGCGTTCATCGACAACCTGCGTCTCGACCGGCAACTCGAACCGGCGCGCAAGCTCGCGTTGCGACGCATTGTGCCGATCGTCGTCTCGGTTTACTCGCGCAATCACGATCCCGTCAAAGGGCTGCGTATCGCCGCTAAAAATCTGTTCGCCTATAACTACGGCTTCAGCATGCGGCTCTACTATCATCTGATGATGATCTCGCGTTCGATGCTCACGCTCAAACCGCGCTAACTGCAAACGGTGCGCCTGATCTGATCCACGATGGTCACGCGCTTTTCAACGCTGCACACCCCAACGACGCACCGTCGCACGCTCAAGCGTGTCAAACACAAGATGCTCGACGAGGAGGCCAATCGCAATCACCGCGGCAAGGCCCGCGAATACGCGGTCGGTATAGAGCTCGTTGCGATTCTGGAAGATGTACCAGCCGAGGCCACCGTTGCCGCTGCTTGCGCCAAATACGAGTTCAGCGGCGATCAGCGTGCGCCACGCAAATGCCCAGCCCACCCGCAATCCGGCAAGAATCGACGGTAGCGCGGCCGGCACGAGAATCAGCGTCACGTGACGCAGACCGCCCAGGCCGTAGTTGCGCCCGGTCATCCGCAGCGTTTCCGGCACGGCCTGAAAACCTGAATACGTATTGAGCGCCAATGGCCACAGCACGGCGTGCACGAGCACGAACAGCAGGCTTCCAGTGCCAAGGCCAAACCACAGCAGCGCAAGCGGCAGCAGCGCAATCGACGGCAATGGATTGAACATCGCGGTGAGCATCGACAACAGATCGCGGCCGATGCGCGTCGATACCGCTAGCGACGTCAAAAGAAACGCGAACAGCACGCCAAGCAGATAGCCGCGCACCAGAACCGACAGCGAAACAGCCGTCTTCTGCAGCAGTTCGCCGGACAGCACACCCTGCACGAACGCGCTCAACGTTGCGCCGAACGTCGGTAGCAGCAGATCGTTGTTCAACACGCGAGCCGCTGTTTCCCACACGGCAATCAGCACCAGCGCGATCAACGTCTTGCGCAGCCACGACTGCGCGATGAGGCGCCGCGCGAGCGGTAACGGCGCTTCGATGACAACGTCATCGGGCAATTCCGGCGGGCGCTCGTATTCGGGCCGAACCGGCGGCAACAAGGTGGCGGGCGTACTCATTGAACGGGCTCCGTCTCTTCGAACAGCAGGCGGTGAATGTGCGCAACGCTGCGCTGAAAGTCGACACGCCCGAAGCTGTCCTGCGTGTATTGATGGCTATTGAGTTCCGCTCGCACGCGCCCCGGATGCGGCGACAGCAGCAGAATCCGGTTACCGACCACCAGCGCCTCTTCGATTGAATGGGTGACGAACAGCAACGTGAAACGCACCTCTTCCCACAGACGCAGCAGTTCTTCCTGCATCTTGCGTCGCGTGAGCGCGTCGAGCGCGGCGAACGGTTCGTCCATCAGCAGCACACGCGGCTGCATGGCGAGCGCCCGCGCGATCGCGACCCGCTGCTTCATCCCGCCTGACAACGTATGCGGATACGCGTCGGCAAACGACGCCAGACCGACTTTGTCCAGATAGTGCAGCGCGCGTTCCTTCGCTTCCGCGCGACCGAGTTTTCTCGCCGTGCGCAGCGGAAACATCACGTTTTGCAGCACCGTTTTCCACGGCGGCAGCTGATCGAATTCCTGAAACACGACGATGCGATCGGCACCGGGTCCGCGAACGGGTTCGCCGTCGAGCGAGATCGTGCCCGAATGCGGCTGGATGAAACCGGCGACCGCTTTCAACAACGTCGATTTGCCGCAACCCGACGGCCCGAGCAGCACAAAGCGATCGCCGCCGTAGACGTCGAAGCTCACGTTATGCGTCGCGCGCACGATGCGTTCGCGGGTGCGGTATTCGAGGTTCACGCTATCGACAGCAAGCAGCCGTTCGCTATGCTGGGCACCGGCTTCGCTGGTTGCCTGAACCCCGGCGTCAGGGAAAAGAATCGAAGGATTGGCCACCATTACGCGACTCCTCGCGGTAGCACTTCGGCGAATGGCACATGCGTCGTAACGTTCACGATGGGACACCGTAAAGGCAAAACGACACCATACGGGCCCCGCGTGCGTACACCAACCAATGATTGCGCATATTCAATACATGCTGGCGCATAAGCACCGGAAACGCTGTTGCCACGCCCTGTCTGGACGCGTGATGCGATGTTTGTGCGCGTCATCGGCGGCGATCTAGCTGCCGGCAGCGGTAGCCGGATCGTCGAAGAAATAGTCCTTCCATGATTTCGGCTCGTTCTTTATCGCACCCACGCGATACATGAACTGCGCGAGCGGCAACGTGTTTTGCGGCGCGACCTTGAACTGCACCTGCGGGTTGCGGATGATCGACAGCAGCAGATTGCGATCGGTCTTCGAATGGTTCACGCGGATATAGGTATCGGCCGCGGCGTCGGGATTGGCCGTGACATAACGCGCCGCGTCAGCGAGCGCATCGACGAACGCGCGGTATGTTTTTGGGTTCTCATTGCGGAATTTCTCCGTTGCGTAGAGGACGGTCGCCGAGCCTGGTCCGCCCAGCACGTCGTACGAATTCAGCACGATATGCGCCTTCGGATTGCTGGCGAGTTCCTGTTCCTGGAAAGGCGGATTACCGAAATGCCCGGTGATTTCCGTGCCGCCGGCGATGATCGCGGCGGCGGCATCCGGATGCGGAACGGCCTGCGTCAGCTTGTCGAGCCGGTTGAAATCTTTCTCGCCCCAGCGCTTCGCGGCAGCGAACTGCAATACACGCGATTGAACCGAAACCGAGACGGCCGGCAACGCGATACGATCCTTCTCCGTGAAGTCCGCGATCGTTTTCACGTTCGGATTGTTCGACACGAGGTAGTACGGCAGATTACCGAGTGAAGCGACGCCTTTCACGTTTTGCCGGCCACGCGTGCGATCCCAGATCGTCAGCAACGGACCCACGCCGGCGCCCGCGATGTCGATCGAACCGGACAGCAGCGCATCGTTGATGGCCGAGCCACCCGAGAGTTGCACCCAGTCGACCTTGATATCGAGCCCCGCCTTGCGCCCTTCTTTCTCGATCAGTTGCTGATCACGCGCGACATTGAGCAGCAGATAGACGATGCCGAACTGCTCGGCGATACGGATCTGTCCTTCTGCATGCGCTGGCGTGGCCGCGCCGAGACCCGCGACGCCAACCGAAAGCGTGAGGCAGGCGGCGGCGAACCGGCGCGCGAAGGACGAGCGTGCAGGCGACCGCACAGCGGCCGGGCGAAACGGGAACATTGGAACTCCAGTGTGCGTGGGTGAGAGGCGTGGGGCGCGGACGTGGATGCCGTCAGAACGGCGCATCGCCCTCGATGGTTGTGCGATACATCTTGCGGCGCAGATGGTCGGGCGTGCCGGCGGCGAGATGCATCAGCGAACGGTTGTCCCAGAACACGAGATCGTGTTCGGCCCAGACGTGGCGATAGAGATGCTCCGGGCGCACGCTGTGCGCGAAAAGTGCTTCGAGCAGTTGACGGCTTTCGTCTTCGGGAAGACCCACGATGTGCGTCGTGAAATGTTCGCTGACGAAGAGTGCCTTGCGGCCCGTCTCCGGATGGGTACGCACGACAGGCTGCACGACGGGTTTGACCTGTGCGATCTGCTCCGCCGAAAGGTTGGGACGCCACGGGCTGCGCTTCTGCAATTCCGCGTATTTCGCGAGATAGGTGTGTTCGGCCGAACGCCCCTCCACTGCTTTGCGCAGGTGCGCAGGCAACGTGTCCCACGCGAGATGCATGTTGGCGAAGAGCGTGTCGCCACCTTCCGATGGCAACTCCTGAGCATGCAGCAGAGAGCCGAGGCTCGGTTTTTCCTTGTACGACAGATCGGAGTGCCAGAAATGCCCAGCGTCGCCGAGACCAATCGGCTTGCCGTTCTCGACGATGTTGGATACCACCAGCACTTCCGGATAACCGGCAAGCTGAAACTGATGCAGCACGTGAATCTGCAGCGGCCCGAAACGGCGACTGAAGGTGATGTGCTGGTCTGGCGTGATGCGTTGATCGCGGAACACCAGCACGTGATGATCGAGATGCGCGCGATGAATACGTGCGAAGTCTTCGGCCGAAAGCGGCTGGCTCAGGTCGAGACCCAGCACTTCGGCGCCCACGGGTGCGTCGAATGCGCGGATTTCGATGCGTTGCGCTGCAGCGGCGGTTGCGGGCTGATGAACGGCTTGATGAGCGGGTGCGTAGTCGGAAGTGGCAGGTGTCACGCGAAACTCTTCGTCAGATCGTCGGATGTGCGAGCGCCAGCGGGCGCCGTCAAACCGTCAATCTACGGACACGGCTGCGAGGGGTCAACGAAGCAAATCCGATACGTTTATCTGCTGAAGTGATAAACGGCATGCTGACCTGGATATTGCTGCCGCTGCGGTCCCATGAAAAACGGCGGTGCCGGAATACCGGAACCGCCGTCTGTCTGCGCCACAAAAAGCGCGCAATGCTTAGGGTTCGTTACGCAGGTAGCCTTCCTTACCCGGATCGCGCATGCGGAACGACACGAGGCCTGCAATCGCGCAAAGCGCCGTGACGTACCAGTAGAACATTGGTTCACTGCCGGCCTGCTTCAGCCACAGCGCGACATATTCCGCCGAGCCGCCGAAGATTGCATTGGCGAGCGCGTACGACAGGCCCACGCCGAGCGCACGTACTTCCGGCGGGAACATTTCTGCCTTGATGAGGCCGCTGATCGACGTATAGAAGCTGACGATCGCGAGCGCCAGCACGATGAGGCCAAACGCTGCGTACGGGTTTGTGATGTCCTTGAGCGTGTGCAGCAGCGGCACCGTGCCGATGGTGGCGAAGAGACCGAACAGCATCATCGACGTGCGGCGGCCGATGCGGTCCGACAGCGCACCGAAGAGCGGCTGTATGACCATATAGACGAAGAGCGCGGCCGTCATCACGTTGCTGGCGGTTTTTGCGTGCATACCCGCCGTGTTGACGAGGTATTTCTGCATGTACGTCGTGAACGTATAGAAAATCAGCGAGCCGCCGGCCGTGAAGCCGAGCACGGTCGCGAAGGCGCCCTTGTGCACCCACAGGCCGCGCAGCGTGCCTGCTTCCTTGCGATGTCGGTTTTCGGCGGTCGCGGTTTCGTCGAGCGATTTACGCAGATAGAGCGCGACGAGTGCCGCGAAGGCGCCGACGACGAACGGAATGCGCCAGCCCCACGCTTTCAGTTCTTCGGTGGAGAGGGTTTGTTGCAGGATCACGAGAACGAGCAGTGCGCAGAGCTGGCCGCCGATCAGCGTGACGTACTGGAACGACGCGAAGAAACCGCGACGGCCCTTGAGCGCGACTTCACTCATGTAGGTCGCGCTGGTGCCATATTCGCCACCGACCGACAGGCCCTGGAACAGGCGCGCGACGAGCAGCAGCGCGGGCGCGAGCGCGCCGATCTGGGCGTAGGTGGGAAGCACGGCGATGACGAGCGAGCCGCCGCACATCATGAAGACCGAGACCATCATCGCGACGCGTCGGCCTTTCTTGTCGGCGAGACGCCCGAAGAACCAGCCGCCGATCGGGCGCATCAGGAAGCCTGCTGCGAAGACACCTGCTGTGTTCAGCAACTGAGTCGTGGTGTTGCCGTTCGGGAAGAAGGCCGGCGCGAAGTACAGGGCACAGAACGAGTAGACGTAGAAGTCGAACCACTCGACGAGATTGCCAGACGAGGCGCCGACGATGGCGAATATTCGACGACGGGTGTCGTGGGGTTGGAGGATGGTGTGGTCGGTCATAGGGTTGGGGTTTCCTTTCGTTGCTTTTTTCTGTCTGTCCGGCTGTCTCGGGGTTTTGTTTTTTTGTCCCGTCGCGGATTTTAGCGGATGAAAGGTTTTGGTTTGTGGGTTTTTGGGGTTCGTGGGCCGTTTATGTTGCCCCTGGGCGGGGCGGTCTTGTTCATAGGCGTTGCTTCAGGCGCGCTTTTTTTGGCCTTTCCTTGTATTCATGTCGGTCTATTTGCGTTGCCCCTGTGCGGGGCGGCACCTACTTTTCTTTGTCCTTGCCAAAGAAAAGTAGGCAAAAGAAAGGCGCCGAAATGTCGTCCATTCCGGGTTGTGTCGCACGCGGGGAATGGCACCCCATGAAGTGTCGCCCTCGCGCTCCAGGCGATATGGGTCCGCGCACGAGACCGCCCCTCGCACAGTACCGCATGTGACAAGGCTGTCATCCACGCCGCTTCGCGCTGCGCGCGTCGCGGACAGGTCTACCAGGCGGTGACGGTGGACGGGTTATGCAGGTCGGTGACGCACGCAGTGCGAAGCCGGATGGATGAGCCCTTTGTCACAAAGGCTGCCGTGCGGGAAAACAGATCGTGCGCGGACCCATGCCGCTTGAAGCGCGAGGGCGACACTTCATGGGGTGCCATTCCCTGCGTGCGACACAATCCGGAATGGACGACATTTCGGCGCCTTTCTTTTGCCTACTTTTCTTTGGCAAGGACAAAGAAAAGTAGGTGCCGCCCCGCACAGGGGCGACGCAAATAGACCGACATGAACACAAGGAAAGGCCAAACAAGGAAAGACCAAAATCCAGAAAAACGACCAACCCCAAACAGAGAAAACCGAAAAAAATCAAACCCTGATCAAGGGCGCCACATACCGACATTCATACCGCTTCCGCACGGTGCCATTCTCATCGACACTTTCGAGAAACACGTCGAACTGCCAGAGCCTGGCCATATGCTTCAAAACCTCTTCGCTATCCCCAGAGAGATGCCGGTTATCGCTCATAAAATGCCGAAGGGTCAAACTCCGGTCACCACGCGTATTAACCGACCAAACCTGAATATTCGGCTCGCGATGATGCATATCGTACTGCCGCGACAGCGCCTGCCTCACGTACTGATACCCACTCTCGTCATGAATCGCCGAAACCTCCAGCGCATCCCGCATATCGTCGTCGAGCACGGAAAACAGCCGCATTTCACGGATCAGATGAGGCGACAGATACTGCGCAACAAAACTCTCATCCTTGAAATTACGCATCGCGTAATGCAACGAGTCCAGCCACGGGCTGCCCGCAAGCTCAGGGAACCAGTGCCGGTCCTCATCAGTAGGCGATTCGCAGATGCGACGTATATCGCTCATCATCGAAAAGCCCAGTGCGTACGGATTGATGCCGCTGTAATACGGCTTCGTCACCGGCGGCTGGTACACCACGTTGCTGTGTGAATGGAGAAACTCCATCATGAAGCCGTCTTCCAGCTTGCCCTGGTTATAGAGCGTGTTGAGCAACGTGTAATGCCAGAACGTCGCCCACCCTTCGTTCATGACCTGCGTCTGCCGCTGCGGATAGAAATACTGCCCCACCTTCCGCACAATCCGGATCACCTCCCGTTCCCACGGCTCCAGCAGCGGCGAGTTCTTCTCCGCGAAATACAGCAGATTTTCCTGCGGCTCAGGCGGATAACGACCCTCCGTCTCCTCAGGCAACGCCTCCTTCTTCGAAGGCAACGTGCGCCACAGTTCGTTCACCTGCGATTGCAGATACGCCTCGCGCTCGCGACGTGCCGCCGATTCCTTCGAAAGCGACAGCTTCTGCGGACGCTTGTAACGGTCCACGCCATAGTTCATCAACGCATGGCACGAATCGAGCAGTTCTTCCACACGGTCCAGACCAAAGCGCTCCTCGCACTCCGCGATATAGTTCTTCGCGTAGACAAGGTAGTCGATGATCGCGTGAGCATCCGTCCAGAGCTTGAACAGATAGTTGCCCTTGAAAAACGAATTGTGCCCGTACGCCGCATGCGCGATGACAAGCGCCTGCATCGTCATCGTGTTCTCTTCCATCAGATACGCGATGCATGGATTCGAATTGATGACGATCTCGTACGCAAGCCCCATCTGCCCGCGACGGTAGCTCTTTTCAGTCGAGAGATAGTGCTTTCCGAACGACCAGTGCCGGTAATTCACCGGCATGCCGACAGACGCATACGCGTCCATCATCTGTTCGGAACTGATGAGTTCGAGCTGGATCGGATACGTGTCAAGCCCATATTGCTCTGCAACATGGGAGATGTGCGTATCGTATTCTTCGATGAGTTCGAAGGTCCAGTCGGACGGGCACGGCAGAGGCCGTCTATCGGCAACGTTCATACGGACTTCCCTTTGCCCTTCCACGGGCACCGCGGTTTGCCCAGGTGCTACTGCTGCAGCCGGTCCGGCGCGACCAGAATCCGTCTCCTTCGCGCCCTTCCTGCGCTCTGGCTGGTAGCCGCGCGCTTCATTGTGCAGATGTCGCGTGGTCATGAGGTCGCCACCTGCTTTTCGAACAATTCCCGGAAAACCGGGTAGATATCCGCCGCCGTTTCCACTTTCTTCATCGCCATCTGTGGCGCCGTCTGCGCAAGATGCGCGTATTCGAGCCACAGGTTCTGCTCTTCAGGCGTGACCTGAATATACGCAAAATAGCGCACCTTCGTCAGAATGTCATCTGCCAGGATCTTGCGACACTTCGGGGAATCGTCCGTCCAGTTGTCGCCGTCCGATGCCTGAGCGCCGTAAATGTTCCATTCACTCGGTGAATAACGGTCCTCCACGACCTTGGTCATCAGTTCGAGTGCACTCGACACCACCGTACCGCCGCTTTCCGTCGAATGAAAGAACGTGTCTTCATCGACCTCTTCAGCGCGTGTGTGATGGCGGATGAACACCACTTCGATCCGCTCGTAATTGCGCTTGAGGAAGAGATACAGCAGGATGAAAAAGCGCTTTGCGAGATCCTTGCGCTGCTCGTCCATCGAACCGGACACATCCATCAGACAGAACATCACAGCCTGGCTCGACGGCTCCGGCTGCTTCACGCGGTTCACGTAACGCAGGTCGAATGGATCGATGAACGGAATGCGCCAGATGCGCCCGCGCAGATGATGGATTTCCTCTTCGAGCACCTTGATCTCTTCGCGACGATCGGCCGGATCAGCCTTCATCACTTCAAGCTGCTTCTCCATCTCGTGCAACTGGTTGACGAGCGGCGCGCCGAGCGCGATACGCCGCCCAAGCGCGCTGCGCAATGAGCGTACGACGTCGATATTGTTGGGCGTGCCTTCGGCCGCCCAACCCGCGCGGATGCTCTTCCATGTCGGTACGGCGAGCAGATGCGTCTTCACAAGACGCGGCAGTTCGAGATCGTCGAAGAAGTACTGCATGAACTCTTCGCGGCTCAGCTCGAACACGAAGTCGTCCTGACCCTCGCCTTCGTTGCTCGCGCTGCTGCCTCCGCCGCCACCGCCTCCGCCGCCAGGACGCGGAATCTTGTCACCGCGGATGTAGTCGGCATTGCCGGGATGCACCATCTCACGCTTGCCCCCCGGACCATGCCGGAACGAAGGCTCCGCGATGTCCTTGCGCGGAATCGTGATGCTCTGCGTGTTCTGGATATCCTTGATGCTACGGTCGCGGACCGCTTCCGATACGGCGCGACGAATATAGTTCTTTACGCGACGCAGGAAGCGTTCGCGATTTGCAATGCTCTTGTTCTTGCCTGCCAGCCTGCGGTCGATGATTTGATGAAGCACACCCGGTCTCCCGCTCGAATTTCTGAAGCGCGAGACGCAAGTTGCGCATGCAACCTCATGTCCATGCGGCTTGCGCCTCGCAAGGTGCCCGCGCCGTTGCGCGACGCGGGCGATACGCCTCGTATGTCATGACGACTTGCGCACACGCAGATACCAGTCGCAAAGGAGTCGCACCTGCTTCGGTGTGTATCCCTTGGCAACCATCCGGTTGACGAAGTCCTCGTGCTTGCGCTGCTCCTCCGCCGACCCTTTCGCATTGAACGAGATGACCGGCAAAAGTTCTTCTGTGTTCGAGAACATCTTCTTTTCGATCACGACGCGCAGTTTCTCGTAGCTGATCCACGCCGGATTCTTCCCGGCATTCGCAGCACGCGCACGCAGCACGAAATTGACGATCTCGTTGCGGAAGTCCTTCGGGTTGCTGATACCCGCGGGCTTCTCGATCTTCTCCAGTTCGGCATTCAGCGCCGCACGGTCGAAGCTCTCGCCAGTGTCATGGTCGCGGAACTCCTGATCCTGAATCCAGAAATCCGCATACGTCACATAGCGATCGAAGATGTTCTGCCCGTATTCGGAATAAGACTCCAGATAAGCGGTCTGGATTTCCTTGCCGATGAATTCCGCGTAGCGCGAGGCCAGCACGTCCTTCACGAAAGACAGATACTTCTGCTCGGTTTCGGGCGGGAACTGCTCACGCTCGATCTGCTGTTCAAGCACATACATCAGATGCACCGGGTTTGCAGCGACTTCGGTCGAATCGAAGTTGAAGACACGCGACAGGATCTTGAACGCGAAGCGCGTCGAGACACCGGTCATGCCTTCGTCGACACCCGCAAAATCGCGATACTCCTGGAACGATTTCGCTTTCGGATCGGTGTCCTTCAGGTTTTCGCCGTCGTACACCTGCATCTTCGAAAAGAGGCTCGAATTCTCCGGTTCATGCAGACGCGTCAACACCGAGAACTGCGACATCATCTTCAACGTACCCGGCGAACATACGGCATTCGCCAGCGAAGAATTTCGAATGAGCTTCTCGTAGATCTTCATTTCTTCACCGTAGCGCAGGCAGTACGGCACCTTCACGACGAAGATACGATCCAGCAGTGCTTCGTTGTTGCGGTTGTTGCGGAATGCCTTCCATTCCGACTCGTTCGAGTGGGCGAGAATGATGCCGTCGAAAGGAATCGCGCCGAAGCCTTCCGTGCCCTTGAAGTTGCCTTCCTGCGTTGCCGTGAGCAGTGGGTGCAGCACCTTGATCGGCGCCTTGAACATTTCGACGAACTCGAGCAGGCCCTGATTCGCGAGACACAGGCCGCCGGAGTAGCTATACGCGTCAGCATCGTCCTGTGCGTACTGTTCGAGCTTGCGGATGTCGACCTTGCCGACCAGCGAAGAAATGTCCTGATTGTTCTCGTCGCCCGGTTCGGTCTTTGCAATACCGATCTGCCGGAGGATCGACGGGTAACGACGCACGACGCGGAACTTGCGGATGTCGCCGTTGTATTCGTGAAGGCGCTTGACGGCCCACGGACTGAGAATGGTTTTGAGGTAGCGGCGTGGAATACCGTACTGTTCTTCGAGGATCGGACCGTCCTCGTCGTAATCGAATAACCCGAGTGGCGATTCGTTCACGGGCGATCCCTTGATCGCATAGAACGGTACGCGTTCGGCCAGTTGCTTGAGACGTTCCGCAATCGACGACTTGCCACCGCCGACCGGCCCGAGAAGATACAGAATCTGTTTCTTTTCTTCGAGCCCTTGAGCCGAGTGCCGGAAGTATGCGACCACCTGCTCAATGACTTCTTCCATTCCGTAGAACTCACGGAACGCGGGGTATACCTTGATCACCTTGTTCGCGAAGATGCGCGACATGCGCGGATCGTTGCGAGTGTCGACCTGTTCGGGTTCCCCAATTGCTGTCAACATGCGTTCGCCTGCCGTGGCGTACGCGGCGGGATTGTCTTTGCAGAGCGCGAGATACTCCTCGAGCGAGAGTTCATCCTCCCGGGTTTTCTCGAAGCGGGTCGCGAAACTGCCGTAGATATCCATGCTACCTCCTCGCCGAAGTCTAGACCGATGCTGTGCGCGGCGCGCTAATCGGAAACAACATCGCTCGAATTCATCCTAAACCCTTTTAAATTTTTTTTCACGAACTACGTTGCGAAAATCGCCCCGTAACCGCGTCGTTACATTCGTCCTCTCGCAAAGCAATTTCGGGTCACCTACAATCTAGCGCTCCGCGAGCCCCCGCGGCCCGTACCGCAGCATTCAAGCCGGCGTCATCGCTGACGCTTTCGCTGCTCATACAGCATAAATGCTCCGTCAATCAGACAATCGCAAACGCACGCTGGTTCTGATGTCTGCCTGCGCACATTACGCGCGCAACGCGTGTGCGCGCGACCACCTTCAGTTGTGTTACATCATGCGTGTTCAACGCTACGTCCCTGCTTCTTACCCACAACGCGCGATGTACGCTGCCGGTGCACATAAACGGGTTTACGGCAGGTACGGGCACGCACTGCAGCTGGATGCAGTGCGTCCCACTATCTCGTGTAACGGGATGTGTAACAGATGGATTCGCCCGTGCAGCGGGCGACGTTGGGGCAACGTTGCAGAGGCAGATGAACGGACAGGCCGGCGCGGTATGCAGGTCACATGCCTACATGTCGACGCATTCCAGGCCGGCCACTTATGTCAGGACGATATCCACTTCGCCGAGACCGTGAATGTGACCATGCACGGTACCCGGCTCGCTGATGCGGTGCGCGCCCACATACGTGCCGGTGGTGATGGTCCATTCCGGTTCGATCGCGATACCCATTGCGGCGCAATGGTTAACAAACCAGACGAGCAGTTCGCGCGGGTCGCCGGCCGGATTGCCGGTCGACTCGGGCACGAGCGAGGTGCCGTTGAACGTCAGCTCGAGTTGAGGTGAAACGAAGTCGAATGTGCGCGCGAAGCCCGCATACGGCACGGACGGGCCCGTAATGAGCGCGCCGTTGTTCTGTGCGTCGGCCAGTTGCGCGAGCGGCGCAACGTCGGGCCAGTCGTCGAAGCGACTGTCGACGATCTCGATGGCCGGCAGCACTGCGCCGACGCGGGATAGCACCTCATCGCGCGCATAGGCGACGTTGCGCGGCTCGATCGGCTCGGCGAAACGGAACGCGACCTCGAGTTCCAGCAGGACGCGAAAGAACGCGCTGTGGGCGACGCGCGCGGGCGAAGCCAGCACCAGTGGCGCCGGAATCGGCGCACCCGAGGCGGCGCCCCCCGGGGCTTTGGCGCCGATTTTCCAGCCGCCCGTGGTGGTGCCCAGTCCGGCGATGACGGCCTGCTGGATCGCGTAAGCGCTGGCCGCGTCGGGTGGCAGGCTGTCCTGCGGCAGCCCTTCGACCGGTCGATGCTGCTGGCGCGCTTCCACAAGGCGTGTGGCGAGGTCGTATTGCGTCATCCCGGATCCCTTTCAACTATCGCGCTTAACGCGCTTCGCGTTTACTGGCTTCTTCACCGCTTCGGAGTGGCATCGCCCGGCAACGGACGATGGATGATCATGCCGCGCGAGCAACCTTCGCGCCCGACAATGTACCGGAAGCGCGTCGATCCCGGGTCATGTCGCTATTCTGAAGACGAAAAAAAAGACCGTGGTTGCGTCTGCAACCCGGTCTTTCGATCCTGCCCGAGCGGCGCCACGGCGCCGCCGTGCCCGTCAGAAGGTTTCCCAGTCCTTGTCGCCGCCAGCCGTCGCCACGGACGGCGCGCGCACGGCCGCGACAGGCGCGGCTACAGCCAGTGCAGGCGCAAGACTTGCTGCCTTCGCCCGAGCGGCCGGAGCGGCCTTGCGCACCACTGCCGGCATTGCCCGACGTGCAGGCATGCGTGCAGCTGCAGCCGGGCTCGCGACGGCCGCGCTTTCGTCCAGATGGAATACGGCGACAGCCGTGCGCAGCTTACCGGCCTGATCTTCGAGCGATTGTGCTGCCGCTGCCGCTTCCTCAACGAGCGCCGCGTTCTGCTGGGTCACTTCATCCATCTGCGTGACGGCGCGCGCGACCTGGTCGATCCCGCTGCTCTGCTCTTCCGAAGCCGCGGCAATTTCGCCCATGATGTCGGTCACACGCTGCACTGCACCGATGATCTCGGTCATCGTGCGGCCCGCTTCGTCAACGAGCGCGGAGCCCGACTGTACGCGCTCCACCGACGTGTCGATCAGTTCCTTGATTTCCTTGGCTGCCGCCGACGAACGCTGCGCGAGGCTGCGCACTTCGCCTGCCACGACCGCGAAGCCGCGGCCTTCCTCACCGGCGCGGGCCGCTTCGACGGCCGCGTTCAGCGCGAGGATGTTGGTCTGGAACGCGATGCCTTCGATGATCGAGATGATGTCGGCGATCCTCGCCGAGCTCTGGTTGATGTCGCCCATGGTGCCGACGACCTGGCCGACCACCGCACTGCCCTTGTTCGCGATCTCCGACGCATTCGCCGCCAGCGCGCTCGCCTGGCGGGCGTTGTCGGCGTTCTGCTTCACGGTGCCGGTGAGCTCTTCCATGCTCGACGCGGTTTCCTGCAGCGCCGAAGCCTGCTCTTCCGTACGCGACGACAGGTCAGTGTTGCCAGCCGCGATCTGGCGCGTCGCCGTGGCGATCGATTCGCTACCAGAGCGCACCGAGCGCACCGTCTCGACCAGACTGCGCTGCATCCGGCCGACGCCTTCCAGCAACAGGCCCATTTCGTCACGCGTTCGCACCACAACCGGGCGACGCAGGTCGCCGGCAGCGATGGCATCGAAGTGCGCGATGGCGTCGCTGAGCGGGCGGGAAATCGCGGCACGCAGCGTGATGCTAGAGAAGAGCGCGGCGAGTATGCCTGCGGCGATCGCAACGATCGTCACGATGCGGAACGTCGCGAAACTGGCTTGCGCGCCGTCGAAACCGTCCTGCGCCTGGGTAAACTGGGATTTGCTCAGCGTTTCGTCCGCAGACGACAGTTCGTTATGGGCCGCCTGCAACTGCTTGGCCAGATCGAGGAGCTTCGCCTGCTCATTGGCCGTGACCGCAGCGGCGAATGCGTCCGCGACCTGATATTCCGCCGCGCGTTTCGCGACCACATCCTGCGCCAGGCGGTCCTCTTCGGCCCCGCGCGGCAGGTCCATGTATTTCTTCCAGGCCGCTTCCGACTTCGAGCGCATGAGGCGCGCGCGTTCCAGTGTCTGTGCGGCGTCCGGGGTGCCGATCTGGAATGCAGCGCGGTCGAGCGCAAGGCGCTCGCGTGCGACGAACAGTTCGGCCGTGCCGATACTTTCGGCGCTTGGCATCTGGTTGGTGAAAGTGTCGCGATAAGCTTCGTTCGAGCGGCCCATCCCAAACAGGCCGAGTACGCCGATAACGATCAACAGTACAGCGAGAAACGCCATCGTCAATCCGATGCGCGTCTTGATCGTGATGCCCTTGTTCAACATGCTTCTTCCCGTATTCCGTCGAATGAGAATTGGCATGCGCAGCACGAAAAGCACGCCGCGCACACGTTTGCTCCGGTAATAGAACCGAAGCTCTAACGGGTTTACGGCACCCCTAAACAGGACTTGAAGCTTTTATATTGTCTGATTAATACTGCGATGCATTGCTGTAAAAATTACAATAACCCCACATCAACCCCACATCCGGAGAGGAGGGTTAGCGGGTCACTTCCGCGCGGTACGGGATGGATGGCTGCGCGCCCTCCCGCGTGACGGACAGCGCCGCCGCGCGCTGCGCGAAGCGGATCGCATCATCCACGGACACGCCCCCGGCGAGTTGCGCCGCGAGGCCGCCGATGAACGTATCGCCCGCCGCTGTCGTATCCACCGCTTTCACCTTCGGCGCCGCGTAATGCGCGGATTGCCCGCTTTCCAGCGAAACATGCACGCCCTGCGCACCCAGCGTGACCAGCACGTTGCGCGCGCCGGCCCGGCGAAGCGCTGCGGCGGCATTCGCGGCATCCTCGGGCGTGTTGACCGGCAGGCCCGTCAGGGTCGCCGCTTCGAGTTCGTTCGGAATCAGATAATCGACGAGCGGCAGCCAGTCGGCCGGCAAGGGACCGGTGGCCGGCGCCGGATTCAGGATGACGGTCTTGCCCAGACGGCGAGCCGCTGAAAGTGCGGCCTTGACGGTCCCGGGTGGCGTTTCCAGCTGGCAGACGACGACATCGGCCGCCGCCAGCGCCGCTTCGTGGCGCGCGACGCTCGCAGGCGTGACTTCGCCATTGCTGCCGGCCACGATGACGATCGCGTTCTGGCTGCCGTCATCGACGATGATCAGCGCGACGCCGGTCGAGGCCGTCTCGCTCGTTTCGACCGCCTCGCAGTCGATGCCCTCCGCTTTGAGACTCGCGCGCAGCTGCGCCCCGTTGGCATCGGCGCCGACGCAGCCAACCATCGCGACCTGCGCGCCAAGCCGGGCCGCGGCGACGGCCTGATTGCCGCCCTTGCCGCCTGCAACCTGCGCGAATGCGTGTCCGGCGAGCGTCTCGCCGGGGCGCGGCAGACGCGGCGCACGCGCGACGAGATCCATGTTCAGGCTGCCCACTACGGCAACCCGGCCGCGCGTTCCTTCTATTGCCACATCCGTCTCCTTCAACTTTCAGCACTGCCGTGCCGCGATGGGACCTGCGAGATCCGAGGTTGCCCGTGTTAAATCAGGCCGCAGCGCGACGCCGCCCTGTGCCCATGAATGCCGAAGTCGACTCGCGAATGATCAGCCGCGGCGCCACCACGCGCCGGCGGGTCGGCGCATCCGTCACGCCGGTGATGCGTTCGAGCAGCGTCTGCGCGGCCATGTCGCCGAGCGCACGCACCGACTGGCCGACCGTCGACAGCGCCGGATATGTGAAGCGTCCCAGTTCGATATCGTCGAAACCGATGATCGAACAGTCGCGCGGTACGCTGATGCCGCGCTCGGCCGCTGCGCGCAGCGCACCGATGCCCATCATGTCGTTGCCCGCGAAAATCGCGCTCGGGACCACGGTGTTGAACAGTTCGCTGGCAGCGCGATGGCCGCCCATGCCGGAAAAATCGCTTTCGACAATCGCCCCCGCCGGAATCTCGATGCCGCGCTCCGTCATCGCACGAATAAAGCCGTGCACACGCATCGCGCTTACCGCTGTCTCCACGGGGCCGGTAATGCAGCCGATCCGCGCATGGCCCAGTTCGAGCAGATGCCGCGTCGCCAGATAGGCGCCCTTTTCATGGTCGATCTGGACGAGATCGGCGTTCAGACCTTCGATATTCCGGTCGACAACGACGAGCGGTTCGCGCGCGTCAGCAAGACTCTGTGCCAGCACTGCATCGTCGCCGGCCGAGGCGATGATCAGCCCGTCGATGCGCTTTTCCTGCAGCACGCGCAGATAGTTGCGCTGCTTGGCCGGGTCGTCGTCGGAGTTGCAGAAGAACACACAGTAGCCGTTGCGCGCGCAACCGTCCTCGATACCGCGCGCAAGCTCCGCGAAATAGGGATTCGTGCTGTTCGGTACCACAAGACCGATCGTTGCGGTCGCGCGTGCCTTCAGCGAGCGTGCAACCGCTGACGGTACATAGTGGAGCTGGCTGATCGCGCGTTCGACCTTCGCGCGCACATCGGCCGACACCGGTCGTGAATTGTTCACGACATGCGACACCGTCGTGAACGACACGCCGGCCACGGCCGCCACATCCTTGATCGTCGCCATAACCCGTTTCTCCCGCTAGTTCTTGTTGCTAGCCGGTCTGTCATGCGACGCGTTTTTTGCGTCCACCGCCGGCTTTTTCAATCAATGACTGGCCCAGTTTCATCTTCCTGCAACTGCTCGCTACCCCCAACTGACTGCCGCTACATGTACCGCGCTGCCCCTATGCCTTCCGCTTGCGCCGGCTGCGATACGTATCGAGCACGACCGCGACCACGATCACCGCCCCGGTGATGATGCGCTTGGTCGGCTCATTCGCGCCAATCTGTGCGAGACCCGCTGCCAGCACCGAGATGATCAACACGCCGAAGAAGGTGCTGATCACGGAACCGCGCCCGCCCATCAGGCTCGTGCCGCCGATCACGACGGCGGCGATCACCTGCAGCTCCAGCCCGACGCCCGCGTTCGGATCCGCGGCTTCGAGACGCGAAATCTGGAACAGCGCGGCCAGCCCCGACAGTGCGCCCATCAGCGCGAACACGATGATCTTGTACGGCCGCGGATTGACGCCCGCGAGCCGCACGGCTTCTTCATTCGTGCCGATGCCGACCAGATAGCGGCCGAACACGGTACGCGTCAACACGAACTGCGCGACGATCATCACCGCAACCGCGATCAGAAAGGCCGGCGAAATGCCGACGGCAATCGGGTTCGACAGAAAATCGAACGCGTCGCCGATGTAGGCGGTGCGCGAATTCGTCATCTGGTAAGCGAGACCCCGTGCTGCTTCCAGCACGCCCAGCGACACGATAAACGACGGAATCCGCCAGCCGACCGTGACCGCGCCCGTCACCGTGCCCGTCAGCGCAGCGGCCGCGAGGCCGATGAGCGCGGCGGGAAACGGTCCCCAGTGCCACTTCAGCGCAGCCACGCTGACCACCGACGCGCCCAGCGCCAGCACCGAACCCACTGACAGGTCGATGCCTGCGATGATCAGCACGAACGTCATGCCGACCGACATCACGACGAGGTCGGGAATCTGGTTGGCGATCGTGACGAACGTGTCGTACGTCAGGAAATGCGAACTCAGTACCGAGAACAGCGCGATCATCGCAAGCAGTGCGCCGGCGAGACCGAGGTAATTCGAAAAGCCGAGGCGCGTGCCGGCCGGTTTTCCCGCCGGAATCGGCGCCGACGGGTCGGTCGGCGGCACGGCGTCCGGCGGGTTCGTCAAATTCGTCATGACACACTCCCTGCTTCATGCGTGGCGGGCGCGTGGAGCAGCGCCTCGCGGCTCCGGTAACCGGCGAACGCCGCTGCAAGCAGCGCGTCCTGCGACCAGTCGTCCCGGCTGAAAATGCCCGTCATGCGTCCCGCCGACATCACGCCGATCCGGTCGCAGATCAGCATCAGCTCGCGCAGATCACTCGACACGACGACGAGCGCCCGGCCCTCGCGCGCGAGCGTGCCCATCAATCCATAAATATCGAACTTCGCGCCGACATCGATGCCGCGCGTCGGTTCGTCGAAGAGCAGCACCTTGCAGTCGCGCGCGAGCCAGCGGCCGATCACGACCTTCTGCTGGTTACCGCCCGACAGCTCGCCGACCGGTTGCGCCGGCCCGGCGCTGCGAATCCGCATCGCCTGAATCTGCTTCTGCGCCAGTGCGTCTTCGCGTTTCGCGTCGATCACGCCGTGACGCGCGACGCTGCCAACATTGCCCAGCGACACATTCGCCGCGATGGGCTGCGGCAGCAGCAGGCCTTCGCCCTTGCGATCCTCGGTGATGAGCGCAACGCCCTGACGGACCGCGTCGGAGGGCGAAGCGATCTGCACCGGCACGGGCGCAGCACCCGGCGATGGCGCCAGTGATACCGTGCCGCGATCCTTCACGTCGGCGCCGTAAATCAGCCGCATCAGTTCGGTGCGACCCGCGCCGATCAACCCGCTCACGCCGAAAATCTCGCCGGCGCGCACCTCGAACGATACGTCGCGCACGACATCTGCGCGTCCCATGCCGTCCACTTTCAGGAGCGGCGCGCCGATGTTGCGCACGCCGAGATCGATCCGTTCGCCGATCTCGCGGCCCACCATCAGCGTGACGATCCGGTCGCTCGTCAGGTTCGCCATCCGGTCCACGTGCACCAGCTTGCCGTCGCGCAAAATCGCGACCTGTTCAGCCACCCGCGCCAGTTCTTCGAGTCGGTGCGAGATGTAGACCAGCGCCACGCCGCGCGATTTCAGCCGGGCGATCTGCTCGAACAGCAGGTCCACTTCGCGCGAAGTCAGCATCGCGGTCGGCTCGTCGAGGATCAGCACGCGACAGTCGCCGATCAGGTTGCGCGCGATCTCGACCATCTGCTGATGCCCGATGCCGAGTTCGCCGACGAGCGTGTCCGGGTCGATCGCATCGAGCCCGACCTGCGCCATCGCTTCGCGCGCGTCCTCGCGCAGCTTGCGGCGGTCGATCCAGCCGAAGCGCAGCAGCCCGCTTTGCGGCAGATGATTCAGGAAGAGATTCTCCGCCACCGATAACGTCGGCAGCAGGTTCAGCTCCTGCATCACCATCCGCACGCCGAGCGCTTCCGCGGCGGTCCGGCTGGCGGGCGCATACGCGTTGCCGTCGAGGTGCATCGAACCGGTCGTCGGATCGACCAGACCGCCGATGATCTTCGACAGCGTGCTCTTGCCCGCGCCGTTTTCGCCCGTGAGCGCCAGCACCTCGCCTGCGTGCAGTTCGAGGTCGACGTCGGCGAGCACCGGTTCGACATACGTCTTGCCGATGCCTGTGACGGACAATATGGCCGGCTGTACATCCTGTGCGGTCAAATCCATCGCAATCCTGTTCTTGCAGTGTCCACGCCGGCTTTCATGCGATGTTCGTCGCGCGAAAAGGCCGGTGGGCGCTGCCTGTGTCATGCCGGCCGGGTGCGGGCGACGCGCGGCATGGCTGGATGCGCGCGGTCCGGCAGCCTGCCGCCATGACGTTATCTGTGCAATAACGGCGGCGGCGCGCCTTTCTTGAGCGCCTGTTGCAACCCAATGGACCGGCGTGCGCGAAAGCGGCGCCGGTCCACGGGCCTGCGCGTAACGGGTCGGCCGTTACTTCGTGATGAGGTCGACCGGCGTTTCAACCACGCCGGACAGCTCCGACTGCTTCTTGTGCTCGTTGATCGCCTTCAGCCCGGTATCGATACCGAACACGGCCTGCTTGGCTGCGTACTGGTCGGCGGTGGCGAGCACGCGGCCGTCCTTCAGCATCGGCCTGATCGCGTTGATGTTGTCGTAACCCACCACGTAGACCTTGCCCTGCTTGCCCGCTGCGCGCACGGCCGACACGGCGCCGATCGCCATGTTGTCGTTGCCCGCGAGTAGCGCCTTCACGCCTGGATGCTCGCTGAGCATGGCCGACGCCACCGCGTTGCCCTTGTCGATTTCCCACTCGCCCGACTGCACGGACACGACCTTCGCACCGACGGTCTGCATCGCGTCCTTGAAGCCCGCGGTACGCTGCTGTGCGTTGGTGGTCGTCGACACGCCTTCGAGGATGGCAACCTCATCGCCCGATTTCAGCTTCTTCGCAAGGTAGTCGCCCACCTTTTGCGCGCCCTTGCGGTTATCCGGGCCGACGAACGGCACGTTGAGATCTTTCGACTTCAGCACGTCCGGATCGAGCCGGTTGTCGATGTTGACGACGATGATGCCGGCATCAACGGCCTTCTTCACGACCGGCACGAGGGCCTTCGAATCGGCCGGCGCGAGCACGATCACATCGACCTTCGACACGATCATCTGTTCGACGATGCGGATCTGGTTCGCGGTATCGGTCTCGTCCTTGATGCCGTTGGTGATCAGGTCGAAGTTGTTCGGATTGTGTTTCTGATAATCCTTCGCGCCGGTTTCCATGGTGAGGAAGAACTCGTTGGCGAGGGACTTCATGACGAGCGCGACCTTGGGCTTGTGGGCAGCCTGTGCGTAAGCGCTCGAAACGGGCAGAACGGCGGCAGCGGTGAGCACGACAGTGGCCGCCATGACGCGGCGGCGAATGCGGTGGTTCATGCGTATCTCCAGTTGTTGGGGCTCCGTAAGAGCCGTATTTTTGATTGCGCGCAAACGTTTGCGGGGCCTATTCTCAACGCAGCCTGTCGGATATGTCAACGGCTGCCCGTGTTGCAGCGCACACGCAACGATGCCGCGCGCGAGCGAGGTGCAACTCAGGCGGCAAGCCGTGTGGTGTGCCGCAAGACTGGGTTCTGGCAAGGTCTCTCACTCGGTCCGGCGTTGAGGTTATCCCGTCCGATGCACGGTTGAACACAGACGGGCCGCTTATGCTGGCCTTTTATTGCGCGCGCTGCAAGCGGGAAGAACGCGGTGATTCTGCCCGTCCGCGGTGGCCTCTGCAGGGCGGGTGCGATTTCGCTATGATCGACGCAACCTCTTCGCCGACAAGGACGGGGCACGCCATGTTCGGGATCGTCCAGTTTCCGCTGTTTCTCGTCGCCGTGACCGCGCTCAATCTGACGCCCGGGCCCGATATCGCCTACGTGGCGGGCCAGAGCATCGCGCAGGGCCGGCGCGCCGGCATGCTCTCGGCGCTGGGCGTATCGCTGGGTGGCTGCGCGCATACGGTCGCATGCGCGGTGGGCCTGACCGCGCTGATTGCGGCATCGCCCGGCGCGTTCGACGCGATCAAGTGGATCGGCGCGGCGTACCTGACGTGGCTCGGTCTGCGGATGCTGTGGCCGGGCGCCAGCCCGGCTGGCAGCGCGGATACCGGTGCTGCGCCGCAGTTATCGCGCGGCACCCTGCTCTTTCGCGGCTTCGTGACGAACGCGTCCAACCCGAAGGTGCTGCTCTTCTATATCGCGTTCTTTCCGCAGTTCGTCGCCACCGACAGCCCGCACAAGACAGCCGCTTTTCTCGTGCTGGGCGCGGTGTTCGTGACGCTTGGGCTCATTAACGACTGCGTCGTCGCGTGGCTTGCGGCGCGCGCCGCGCGCGCGGTGCGCTCGAAGCCGCTCGTACGACGCTGGATCGATCGCGTGGTCGGCGCCGGCTTTATCGGGCTTGGGGTGCGGCTGGCGTTGACCCGGCGCTAACCCGGCGTTAAGGCGCCTTCACCGCCGCCCTCGCAATGTAATGGACTGGCCACCGCCCACGCCTACAGCCAGCCTGCCTTCTTGAATCGCCAGTACAGAATCGTATCGATCAACGCCATCATGGCGATACATGCCGGATAACCGTATTGCCAGTGCAGCTCGGGAATCTGCTGGAAATTCATCCCGTAGATACCGGCGATCATCGTAGGCACGGCAAAGAGCGCGGCGAAGGAAGCGAGGCGCTTGGTCACCTCGTTCTCGGCAAGCGAGATCATCCCGAGATTGACCTGAACAGCCGTCACGATGATGTCGCGCCGGCCTTCGATCGTGCGCACGATGCGGTCGAGGTGATCGTAGACATCGCGGAAATACGCCTGCATGCCCTGACAGATCGTCGGAATGCGGCCGCCCGTCAGCTGGCCGATGCCCTCGAGGAGCGGCGCGATGTGATGCTCCAGCAGGACGAGCCGGCGCTTTAACGCATAGAGATCCTCGATGATCGCGCGCGACGTGGCGAGGCTGTGCTTGCCGAAGATGCGATCCTCGATCTCCTCGATTTCGGCGCCAAGCGCTTCGAGAATCGGAAAGTAGCGGTCGACGATATTGTCTGCGAGCGCGTACAGCACGAAGGCCGAACCTTCCTTCAGCAGCTTCGGCTCGCGCTCGCAGCGTGCGCGTACTTCCTGGAACCCGTGCCGGGTCCGGTTACGCACCGACAGCACATAGTTCGGGCCGACGAACACGTCCACTTCACCGATCACCAGTTCGCCGTCTTCGTCCATTTCGATGGTATGCATCACGGCGAAGAGCGACTCGCCGTATTCCTCGATTTTCGGACGCTGGTGGCCATTGCGGACGTCTTCGACAGCCAGTTCATGCAGGCCGAACTCGTGCTTCATCACATCGAGTTCGCCGGGGCCGGGATCTTTCAGCGCGACCCAGACGAAGCACTCGGGCTTCGCCACATAGATGCTGATGTCGTCGATCTCGATGTCGGCCAGTTTCCGGCCATCCTGGTATGCAGCGCAGTTGATCAGCATCGTTTGATTACCTTCATAACAGCGGCAGACGGGCCGCTGGTGTGGATGCGCGAGGCCTGTCCGGGTACGGAGAATGGAGCGGCCATCATGTTACCGATTTCGTGGGCATGATATGTCGAATTGCGAGCGCGGCCGGTATGTTCACGGGTGTTTCATCTAGGCACGCGCCGCAACTGGATCCGGTGGTCCTGATTGAACGTGATGCTGGCGTGATTCGTGTACTTTTCGGTGACCATGAACTCGATTTCGACGATGGGATCGAACTGCGTCGAGACTGCGACCCGGTGCATGCCCGGGACGAGATAGAACACCACGCGTTCGCCGTTCATCAGATCGGTGACCTGTTCTCCGTCCACATAGACGAGCGCATCACGAAAGCGGATCACGACATCGCCGGAACGCTCGCGGCGGACATCGACCGCGATCTTGCCGGCTTCCGGCTGGGTGTAGCCTTGCTTGACGATGCGCTCGGCGGTCACGTCCTTGTACGGCACGGGCCCGGCGGGCGTCGGGGCACAGCCTGCGATCGATGTCAGCCACGCCAGCAGCGCCGCGCTCGCGGCGATTTTCCATGCAACCGGCAGACGCATCGGCATGTCGGTGTCCCCTTGTCTCGTTTCGCGGTCAGGTCATTGCAACTTCGTTGTCCGGCGGCGCCGTTTGATCGGTGTCAATGATACCTGCGGGTTATGCCTTGCAGGCAACGCCGCGCACGCGGGCATGCCGCGTTGTACCCCGCGTTGTACCCTCTTGCGCGGCCCGGTCTTCCTGGTCATGATCGCGCCATGCCCGCTGAACGCGTCGCGCGTCCGGCGGGCCTTACCGACAGGGAGACTGCGATGTGGTATTTCACCTGGATTCTCGGCATCGGCGTTGCACTCGGCTTTGGCATCATCAACGTGATGTGGCTCGAGGCGAACGATACGTTCGCACGCGATAGCGGCGTCGCGGCCGATAAGGACGCGTTGCCGCCCGGTGCAAAGGACACGCGTTTGTGACGCATCTGGTTTTTTTCTGCGGCCACGCGGGCACGGGCAAGACGACACTCGCGAAACGCCTGATCAGGCCGCTGACGCGCGCGACCGGCACGGCCTTCTGTCTGCTCGACAAGGACACGCTCTACGGCCGTTACAGCGCAGCCGCGATGGGCGCGCTCACTGGCGATCCGAACGACCGCGACAGCCCGCTTTTTCTCCAGCATCTGCGCGACCCCGAGTATCAGGGGCTCATCGACACCGCGCGCGAAAATCTCGAGCTGGGTATCAGCGCGCTCGTAATCGGGCCGTTGTCGCGCGAGATCCGCGACCGGCGTCTGTTCGACCGTGCGTGGCTCGGCGTGACAGACGATGTCGAGATTCGCGTCGTGTGGGTCTATACGTCGGAAGAGACGGCGCACCAGCGCATCGTCGCGCGGAACAATCCGAACGATGCGTACAAGCTCGCGCACTGGGACGAATACCGGCAGCGCCGGTTTGTCCCGAGTGGCGACCTGTGCGAAGAACTGCTGATGTTCGATAACACGGCGCCGCAAGCCGCCGGTTATGACGCGTTGCTCGCGTGGATCGTCGGTGCGCCGCGCGCACCTGACGAACCCGATGTGATCATGCCGCCCGTGCCGGCCTGAACTGCCTTGCTTCAGCCGCGGCCAGCACGGCGCATGCGACGGATGGCTTAAACGGTCGCCGTCGCTTCGTGCAGCGCCTGCCCTTCGTAGAGTTGCCCGAAGCGGTTAGCGAGGAACTCGCGCAGCGAGACCTGCTCCTGACGCACAAAACCCTTTTGCGGCAGCTTCTTCTCGCGGAACAGATCGAGTACCGCGCACATCGCGCCGGCAGTCGTGATCTGGATCGCGCTCATCGGCACACCGCAGACCGTCTTCGCGAAGATCTTGCGCGTGAACACTTCCTGTACCAGCTGACCATCGCGCATGCCGGACACGGTGATGAAGATCAGCACGACGTCCTGTGCGGTCGCGGGGATCGAGCGGCGCATGATCGACTTCAGTGTGTCGCGATCCGAGGCCAGACGCAGGTCTTCGAGCAGGAACTGCATCAGGTCGCGGTGGCCCGGATACCGGACCGACTTGTAGTCGAGCGTCTCGACGCGGCCCGACAGCGTTTCGCACAGCGTGCCAAGGCCGCCGGACGTGTTGAAGGCTTCGTATTCGGTGCCGTCGAGCGAGAAATGTTCGAGGCCTTCGAGCGGCTGCACCCATTGCGTGCGGCTGTCGCGGATCGCTTCGCAGGGCTGGCAATACTCGTTGATCAGGCCGTCGACGCTCCACGTCAGGTTGTATTTCAGCGCATTGGTCGGGAATTCGGGCAGTGCGCCGACGCGCATCTTGACGTCGCGGATTTCGGTGAAACGGTTCGCCAGTTCGTGCGCGGCGATGCCGATAAAGCCCGGCGCGAGACCGCATTGCGGCATGAAGGCGTGCTCGGCGTCATCGGCGATCGCGCGGATCGCGTGGGTTGCGCGCACGTCTTCGGTCAGGTCGAAATAGTGGACGCCCGCGCCCTTCGCCGCCGCCGCGACGTTCACCGCGAGGTAGTACGGCAGCGCGTTGATGAGCGCATCGAAACCCTGCACCGCGGCGCGTAACGCGGCGGCGTCGCCGGAGTCGACACGGTGGGTCGGAATGCCCTGTGCGGCGAGCTTGTCGAGCGCATGTTGATCGCGGTCGAATGCGACGACTTCGTAGTCGCCGGTTTCACGAAGCATATGGGCAATGGTGTGGCCGATCAGACCGGCACCGACGATGGCAACTTTCATGCGCTTCTCCTTTTTCTGTGTGAACTGTGCTTGTGGTCGACGGCTTCGAAGGCGCGCTGCGCCTGACGCAGCGCGCGATGAGCCGAGCCCATGGGATACAGTTTATGGAGAGGTGCGTTCGAATGACAGACACAAAATGCTGCGTTATGACGGCGAGTTTCGTCGAAATGACGAACATCGAAGCCAATGTGACGAAAACGCGTTAAAACCGCGTAAATACGACTCCAGATTGAAGACCGCGTGGGCCTAGCCGTGCGGCATCCCCCGATCAATCTTCCGCGCGAGAATGATCGACGTCGTGGTGCGCTCGACGCCTTCCAGCCCGCCGATCTGATCGAGCATATCGTTCAGACGATCCGGCGAATCGGCCCGCAGCCACGCGACATAATCGAACTCGCCGCTCACCGCGCACAGCAATTGCACCTCGGGCATTTTGCTGAGCCGTTTCTGCACATCCGGCCCGTACTTCGGCGCGATGATGATGCCGACATAAGCGTAGATGCTTGCGTCGAGTACGTCCTGGCCGAGCCGCACGCTATATCCCGCGATCACGTTCGTCTTTTCGAGCCGCGCGATGCGCGCGATCACCGTGGTGCGCGCGACGCCCAGCTGGCGCGCGAGATTCGCCACGCTCTCGCGGGCGTTTTCCTGCAGAAGGGCAACCAGGTTCCGGTCGAGGTCGTCGAGCTGGTCGAGGCGCGGTGGTCTCATCGATAGTGAATTTTCACGTTGAAGGAATGGGCTGCTTCATTTACGCACGGAGGCACGCACGGATTATCGCCTGCCGCCGCACAATGTCACGTGCGATGTCACGCACCAAACCGCTCGATGACGAAATCGATGAACGTCGTCAGCTTGGGTGTCGCACGCCGGTCGCGTGAATAGATCAGATGCACGGGCGCGCCTTCCGGCAGGTACTCATCCAGCACCGCCACCAGTTGCCCGCTTTCGATCTCTCTTGCCAGCAACGCTTCCGGTTGCAGCACGAGCCCGAAGCCGCGCAACGCGGCCACCTTCAGCGCCTGACCGTTGTTCGCGCGAAAACGTCCCGCCCGCAACGGGTTCGCGCAGTCGGCTTCGCCGTCGAGTCGCCACTGCCCTTCGCGTCCCCAGTGCAGAAAACCGAGGCATTCGTGCCGTTCGAGATCGGCAGGCGAGCGCGGCGTGCCCATCCGCGCGAGGTATTCGGGCGACGCACACGCGCGCATCCGGTAAGGCTTGAGCGGCCGCGCGACGAAGCTCGAATCCGGCAGTTCGCCGATGCGCACGGCCGCATCGAAGCCCTCGTCGACGAGATCGACAATCCGGTTCGACACATCGAGTTCGAGACTGACGTCAGGCCACGCGCTGAGATAGTCAGTCATCGCGGGTGAGAACACCTCGACGCCGTACGTCAGCGGCACGGTCACCTTCAGCACGCCGCGCGGCGCTGCCGTCATCGCCTCGGCCAGCGACTCCGCCGACTGCACTTCCGCGAGAATCCGCCGGCACTGCTCATAGTATTGACGGCCGATTTCGGTGAGGCTCTGACGGCGCGTCGTGCGGGTCAGCAGGCGCGTCGCGAGCCGCGTTTCGAGCGAGCGGATGTGCTTGCCGACCATCGCCGACGAAATGTCGAAGCGCTCGGCGGCGGCCGTCAGGCTGCCTGCCTCGACGACGGCCACGAAGATCTCCATGCTGACGAATTTATCCACGCGCTATTTCCTGTTCGTTTCGGTTGTAAGTAGTTGTGGCAAACCGGTCGGTATGCGCAGATATCGTGATACTAATAGCGCCCACGGTGAAGCGCACACGGGAGGCCCGTCGAGGCACGGTGCGCCTGAGCCCGATACGAACAGACATCAGGAGTCTCGATGAAAAAAACTCTCGTTATTCTCGCCTCCACGCTGGCGATGAGCGGCGCATTTGCGCAAACCGCGGCACCCGCCAGCACGGCATCGGCACCGGCCGCTGCGCCCGCTCCCGCTTCGGGCGCGGCGCGTTATGAACAGCGCGTCGAACAGCGCATTACGTACCTGCATACGCAGCTGAAAATCACGCCGCAGCAGGAACCGCAATGGAAAGCCTTCGCTGATGTAATGCGTACGAACGGCCAGACGATGTCGGGTCTGTACGAGCAACGCATGGCGCATCCGAACCAGTCCGCGCTCGATGACATGAAGCAGTATTCGGCCATCGCAACCGCCCACGCGGACGGCACGAAGAAGCTGGTCGATGCGTTCGAACCGCTCTACAACAGCCTGTCGCCGGATCAGAAAAAGCTCGCCGATACGACCTTCCGTCATCCGTCGCACGCCGCAGGGCATCACGGTGGCAAGGGGAAGAAAAACGCCGCACCGGATGACGAGACCGTCAAGCCGTAAGGTTTTATTGCTGACCTGTGGCGATTCAGTCGGCGCGCGTAGCGCAGGCTATATAAGCAGCAGAAACGCCCGCCTTCCTCACCGGCGGGCGTTTCTGTTTCTGTTCCTGGCGCGCGCGATATCACGCATAGATGCAGAGCGCAGGCTTTCGCGCTACCCTTGCGACCTTGCAGCCCGCTGCCCCGCACCCTTACCTGCCTCACGGCAACCGAAGTCATGATCGAACTGAAGAATATCGACCTGCGCATTGATCCGGCAGCGCAACGCTACGTCAAGGACGAAACTGTCAGCGTCGAATTCGCGCCTGGCGACGGCGAACTGATGAGCCTCGAAGGCCCGAACCGCTACACGCGCGGCGATGCGCTGATCACCGGTTCGACCGGCGATCGCTGGGTGGTGTCGCGTGAACGTTTCGATGCGAAATATCTACCGGCAGCGGCGTCGCTGGCGCACGGCGACGCGGGCCTGTATCGCAATCGTCCGGCCGTCGTGCTGGCGACACAGATGGACGCGCCATTTTCGATGGCGCGTACCGCAGCGGGCGGCGATGTGCTGCGCGGCACCGCAGGCGACTGGATCATGCAATACGCGCCGGGCGATTACGGGGTCGTTCAGGCCGCGCGCTTCGCGAAGGTTTATCGTCTCGCGGATTGAGCGGCACGATCCGCGGTCAACGACACTTCATCAAGCTCACGCGAATTCATCGCCCAGGTCGACCGTGACTTCACGCGGCACGGCCTCGCCGTTCGCGTACATCTCCTCGAGCGACCCGAGCGTCGCTTCCACATACGCGCGCAACACCGCGAAGCTGCGGTCACGCAGACGCGCCGGCGTCGCCCGATAGCGCGCGAGCGCGGCCGGTGTGATCACGACGCTCATCGTGATGCGTCGCGCGGTCGAACCGAAGCGCATCGCGACCCAGAGCACGGTCAGCACCGGCGTGCCGTTGTCCGCGGGACGCTCGATGAACTGGGTCTGCTCCGGGAACAGGTCGCTGATCACACGCGCCAGTTGCTCGAAGTCGGGGCTTGCGCAGTCGTATTGATAGGCTTCCATCGTTACTGGCCGAGGGCTTCAGGTGATTATTGGGGTGAATGAGCAGGGCGCGCCGGGCGGCGGAACACCTTGATCAGCATACCCGCAACGCCGACCGCCACGAGTACATAGATGCCATCGACCGCGACAAGCGGCAAGAGACGCGCCTGAAACAGGGCCGCCGGCAGATCAACCGCCGCATGCGCGACGATGGCGAGCGGCAGAATCCAGCGCCACCCTGCCCGCACGCCGCGCCACATCAGCACCGACAACGCGATCTGGAACACCAGCGCCGCCACGCGTTCGAGCGCGAAAATGCCCGCCGTCGCCGGTGACAGGCTCGCGAGAACCAGATGAATACGCATGAGCGATTCGGCCGGCACATTCGACAGATGCGCGCCGAGTTCACCACGGTTTTCAAAGACCGCGAACACGATCCACTGCACCTGCACCAGTACGCCGACGAGCCACGCTTCGGCGCCGCCGTGACCGAGTCCGTAGGACAGCGCGGTGCCGTCGGTGCCAGCCGATGGTGATGCTTTCTTCAACGCGCGCTTCAGCAGCAACCGCATCGCGATGAAGCGTCCGGTTTCCTCGCAGATGCCGGCCGCGAACGCGCCGTAAATCACAAACACGACCGGATTCGATAACAGCGTGGCCGTGGCCTCGTTTTGCTGAAGCACCAATGCGTTCAGCGCCCTTTCGATCACCATCGCGAAGAACGCGAAGACGGCAATGCCGGCGATCGCGTCGCGGCGGTCAAGCGCCAGCGGCGTGCGGAAACGGCGATACAGCAGGATGGGCAAAGCGGCGACGAAGAGCGTCGCGAGCGCGAGGCATGTGAGGGTGAGCGATGCAACAACCATGAGCTTCCTTGCAGTAACCGGCGCGCAACCGCTGCGCGCCTCAAACCGCATGATCTTAACTGATAACCATTGTTATCTAATTCATCTTGAATACCGCAATGGTGCCGTATTCTCTCGCCTGTCCTTATGTCGAGGCGAGAAGCTAATGAAGGTCGGGGAAGTCAGGTGTCGTTCGATTGCAGCTTGATGTACCAGGCGTAAAACGCTTTCGTGCTTGCGTCAGGCGTGACGTTATCTGCAGGCGCATCAGAGGGACAATCGTCGCATCGCAGATCGCATACGCGAACCCGATTGCCCCATCACCTGACATCGACGATGTTATCGCGAGCCTCGACGGCCCGCGCCATTTCGTTAGAACGAGTGCCGCATGCCGATCCGCACATCGGCCTGCGTGCTTGACGACGAAGGCGTGAAACTGTAGCCGATCACCGCATTCACGCCATCGGAAGCGCGCAAATAATCGCCCGAGAGATAGACGTCGGTGCGTTTGGACAACAGGTAATGCAGCGCAAGCGAACCCTGGTTCCAGTGGTTGGCCTCAAAGCGCGTGTGCTGATAGCCGCCAAACAGCACCAGCGCCGGCGTGAAGTTGTACGACGCGCCCGCCTCATACACCTGCATGTGCGAGCTTTGGCCGAAACCCTTGATGGTCGTGTAGGTGAAGTCGCCGGAGAGCATCAGGTCGCCGATCGTATAGGCCGCGCCGACCGCAAATGCGCCCTGCCTGTCAACCGGGAACGCGGATGAGCTGTACAGATCCGTCACCGCGCCCGTTGCCGGATCGACGGAAACAGTCGGCTGGCCGAGGAAGGTGCGCGTGCCGATCATCGCGTACGGATCGAACGCATAGATGCCGTACGGGTCGTTCAACTGGGTATAGGCCGCGCCCATGTTGAACGGGCCGTGATCGTAATGCGCGCCGACGCTCCACGCGCTTTTCTGATGGAAGTTGCCGGCGGTATTACCGAACGAGTACATGCCGCCGAAGGTAAAGCCAGCAAAGTCATTCGACAAAAACTTGACCGAGTTCGGCAGACGATCGCCGTTCATGCGGTCGAAGTCGCCCTGGTGAATCGCATAGCCGCTCGCCCATGAGGAAATGTTGTACAGGTAGACGAACTCCTCGGTCATGTCGAGCTGGTTTCCTAGCGAGAGCGTGCCCCATGCGTTCTTGATGCCCACATATGCCTGACGTCCAAATTCAGCACCGCCGAATCCGAGTTGCCCGTTACCCAGGTGGAAACCCGATTCAAGCACGAACACGGCTTGCATACCGCCACCGAGTTCTTCAACGCCTTTGAAGCCGATCCGGTTGGCGTATGAAATGCCGTCGTCGAATTTGACCTGATGCGCGCCACCGGCATTGTTCACGTAAGTGATGCCGGCATCCACAATCCCATACAGAATGACACTGCTTTGTGCATGGACCGCCGCTGGCGCGCAAATGGCACCGGCCGCGAGGGCGAGTCCCGAAAGGCAGACGGTATGGCTCTTCTTCATCTAATTCTCCCCTGCTCTTTGCCTGCAGATTTCGTTGGAAAAAGCGATTCCCACTGCGTGACGTGTAACGGCGCGCGGCGCTTCTCGCATGACGGGCAGTTCGAAAACGGCTGAGACCGGGTGCAACTGTTGACGACGGACTGCAATGATTCGTGGCTCTCGATTGAAACTCACGCCGGCACATGTCACCGTCCGGCATACCTGCATCGGCCGGATCAAGAATACGGGTCCAGATTGATGAGGATTCGACCTGAAGCGACATGAATATGTCGCGCCGCGACCTCATAGCGACGAATATCTGCGTTACTTCACGCTGACGTTCCCGTTCCAGTGCGACGGCGGTTCGCTTCTATCCGCGTGCACGGCTGATTTGCTCTACTTCGACGATGCATGCCGCGCCCCGCGGCATCGCCTATAGTCTGAGTGGAGAGTGCATGTCTTCCGATCCCCGTCCCGATCAACTGGTGCTGACTGTCGCGTGTCCGAGCGCAGCAGGCCAGGTCGCCGCCGTCGTCGGCTTTCTCGATCGACATCATTGCTATATTGACGAGCTCACTGTTTTCGACGACGACCTCAGCGAGCGCTTCTTCGTGCGCTGCGTGTTTCATGGTGTGGATCGCAACGAAGCGCTGCAGATGCAGGCACTGCAACGCGAGTTCACACCGATCGCCGAGCGCTTCCAGATGACATGGGCGATGCACGACGTCGGCACGCGGCCGAAGGTGCTGATCATGGTGTCGAAACTCGAACACTGTCTCGCCGATCTGCTGTTCCGCTGGCGCATGGGCGAACTGAAGATGAATATTGTCGGCATCGGCTCGAATCATCGCGATCTCGAACCGCTCGCGCGGCAGCACGGCTTGCCCTTCCATCATCTTCCGATCAGCGCCGGGACGAAGCCGCAACAGGAGGCGCGCCTGCTCGATCTGTTCGAGACGTCCGGCGCGGAACTGATGATCCTTGCGCGTTATATGCAGATTCTCTCGGGCGAAACGAGCCGCGCACTCGCTGCGCGTGCGATCAACATCCATCATTCGTTTCTGCCCGGCTTCAAGGGCGCAAAACCGTATCACCAGGCGCATACGCGCGGCGTCAAACTGATCGGCGCGACCGCGCATTTCGTCACCGACGATCTCGACGAAGGTCCCATCATCGAACAGGTGGTCGAACGCGTCGATCATTCGTACAGCCCGGAGCGGCTGCTCGCCACCGGCCGCGACGTCGAATGCATCACGTTAGCACGTGCGGTGAAGGCGTTTATCGAGCGGCGCGTGTTCATCAACGGCGATCGCACCGTCGTGCTGCAATAAGCGAAAACGCCGCTAAACAAGCGGCGTTTTCTCTTTCTCCAGTGAAGTTGCCGCGATGCAGGCAACCCGGTCAGTGCAACGAGCGCGTCACTTCACCCAGCTATCCACCCGATCGCCGTGCGCGCTGATCCACGCATCCGCGGCGGCGGTCGGCTTCTCGCCGTTCTGCGTCGACAGCATCACGCTGTCGATCTCGCCCGGTTTCCATTGGAACTTCTTGAGAAACGCGACGACCGGCGGCGCCTTCTTCTCGAGTTCTGGATTCACAACGCTATCCACATGTTCCGCTTCGCCGAACACTTTCTTCGGGTCGTCGAGGAATTTCAGCTTGTACTTCGCGAACATCCAGTGCGGCTTCCAACCCGTCACGATGATCGGCTTGTTAGCGGCTTCCGAGCGCGCCAGTTCAGCGGTCATCGCGCTGCCCGAACTGGGCATCAACTGATAATTGAGGTTATAGGCCTTGATCGCTTCGCTGGTTTTCTGCATCACGCCCGCGCCGGCATCGATGCCGACAATACGTGAGCCGAACTCCGCCTTCTTCGCTTCCAGATCGCCGAGTGCATTCACGTCGACGTTTTCCGGCACGATCAGGCCGATTTTCGCGTCGTTGAAGTTCGGGCCCAGGTCGACCACCTTATCCTTGAAGTTGTTCCAGTATGCGCCGTGCGTGACCGGCAGCCAGGCGGACAGCGTCGCGTCGAGGTCGCCGCGCGCCACGCCCTGCCACATCACACCGGCCGCGACCGGCACGAGTTGCACTTGATAGCCGAGGCGCTTCTCGATCACGCGCGCGGCCACGTTCGAGGTGGCCACGCTATCGTCCCAGCCTTCCACGTAGCCGATCTTGATGGTCGGCTTCGTATCCGCCGACACGCCCACGCTGCTCGCCGCCAGCGCCGTGCTCATCGCGCTCAACACCAGTATCTTTTTGATCAGTCTCATCGTCGTGCTCCCGTTCACCGTTCAGACAACCCATTGAGCATTTAGAATCACCAGCCAGAATTGTCGGGTAGCGCCGATTTCCGACATCCAGTTGTCCGCAAGCGACCTGCATCGCCGACGAACGGCTAGTGCACCGTGTTTTCGTCCTACTTATCGACGACCAGATCGCTCAACGGCTTGCTGCAGCAAAGCAGCACCATGCCCTGATCGATTTCCCGCTGACGAATGCCGCCCGCGTGCTTCATCGCGACCTCGCCCGACACGAGCTTGACCTTGCAGGTGCCGCACATGCCTTGCGTGCACGACGCCGGCAAACGCACACCGGCTTTCTTTGCCGCATCGAGCACGTGCTGTCCGCTGCCGCATTCGATCTCGCGACTGCTTTTAGCGAAGCTGACCTTGAACGTGATCTCCGTCTCGACGGACGTGTTGACCGGTGCCGGATCGGGCGCGAACCCAACTGACTGCTCCCGCGCGTCGACCAGAGTCTCCGCCGTCTGCAACGCATCGGCCACGTGCGCGGTCGTCAATTGCGTGACCGCTCCGTTGACTATTTCGCCGACCGTTTCGAACGAGAAGCTTTCCTCGTGATAGTGACCGCGGTCGAAGCCGCCCTCTTCCAGCAGATTGCGCACCGCCTGCATATACGGCGCTGGCCCGCAGGTGAAGATTTCCCGCTCCAGAAAATCCGGCGCGATCAGCTTGAGCAGCGGCAATGTCAGAAAACCGGTGACACCTGGCCAGTTCGTGCGCGCGCCTACCCGTTCGCAAACGAAAGCCGTGCGGAACCTGGCCTGATTCGATGCGATCAGATCCAGTTCTCGCGCGAAAATGATGTCGTCCGGCGTGCGGGCGCTGTGCACGAACACGATATCGCTGTCTTCGCCGAGCTCGTGATGCGCGCGGCTCATCGACATCAATGGTGTGATACCCGAGCCCGCCGAAAGATACAGATACTTGCGCGCCGGATGCCGCGCGCAGGTGAATTCACCGGACGGTCCCAGCACACGCACCTGCATGCCGGGGTGTAGATTGTCGTGCAGCCAGTTCGACACCTTGCCGCCCGGCACGCGCTTCGCCGTGATCGAAATAGTGTGCGGGCGCGTAGGCGGCGACGAGATCGTATAGCAGCGATTCACCGGCTCGCCGTCGATCTCCAGCTCCAGAGTAATGAACTGCCCCGGCTCGAATACGAACACCCGTTCAGACGGCGCACGAAAGAAGAAGCTCTTGACGTCATGCGTTTCCTGCCGGACCTGGCAGCACACCAGCGTGTCGTCGGCATCGCTGTTCCAGCGCGCCGGCAACGTCTCCCAGAACCGCGGCTGCGTGACGCGGTTGGGAGCCGCTTCGGGACTGAGCTGAAATGTCGCCGGATCGCGCATCATTGTTTTCTCCCGCTCCTGGTTGCGGCGTCGCGCTCAGCGCTTGAACGACACGACTTTTTCGCCGTGCGAAACCGGCGTGTCGCCGGCATCCGTGGTGCGTGGCGCATCGCTGTAATCCGCCATGCGGCCGATGTACCACGCGCAGAATTTCTCGACGAGTCCTTCGGTGAACGGCGAGTACGGGCCCGGCTCATACGCGCTGCTGTTCGCGCCACGCTGCGAGTACTCGACGAGCGCGCGGTCCTGGTCGTTGGTCGCGCGCCATACGGCTGTCAGGTTGTTCACGTCGTAGTCGATGCCTTCGCGCGCGTCCTTGTGCACAAGCCACTTGGTGCGCACCAGCGTTTTTCCGGCCGACAGTGGAATCACCGAGAAGCTGACGATATGGTCGCTCATGAAGTGATGCCACGAATTCGGCTGTGTCCAGAACGACAGCCCGCCGAGGTCGGCCTGCTCGAAACCGCCGAGCAGTTTCTTCGACGCCACGCGCGCATCCATGGTTTGCGATTCGCCGTCGCGGTCGAGTGGCAAACGTTGCGTGCGAAAGCCGGTGACAAGATCGTCGAGCCGGTCGATTTCCGCCGACGGCAGCTTCATCGCTTCCCATTGCGCGGTGCGGCGCGCCACGGTCGCTTCAAAAGCGGCCATGCCTTCTTCGTTGGCAGGCGTGCGTTGATAACCGAACCCGTATTCGTACAGGGAAATGGTCAGCTCGGGATGGTTCGCGACGCAGTGATAGCACTCACGATTGTTCTCCATCGTCAGCTTCCAGTTGCCTTCCTCGATGATGTCGATCGACGCCGCGATCTTGCAGTTCTGCAGATCGTGCGGCAGCAGATACGGCTCCATTTCGGCGCGCACCACCGCGAAATCCGCGGGCGGCGTGTCGGCGAGGCAGATGAAAATCACCCCGGCGAGGTTCTCGACGTGCACCGTCTTCAGGCTATGTTTGCAGCGGTCGAACTGATCGCCCATGTGTTCGGCGAACATCAGCTCGCCGGTCAGGCTGTAGGTCCAGCTGTGGTACGGGCACACGATATTGCCGAGCGAACCCTTGTCGGTATTGCACAGCCGCGCGCCGCGATGGCGACACACGTTGTGGAACGCCCGCACCTGCATGTCGTCGTCGCGCACGATCAGGATCGAATCGTTGCCGATGTCCACCGTGATGTAATCGCCCGGCTCCGGCACGTCCGGCTCGACCGCGACCTGAATCCAGTGTTGCCGGAAGATCGCGTCGAGATCGAGCGCGAAAATGTCTTCGCTCGTATAGAACGGCGCTTCCAGCGTATAGCCTCTTTTGCGGCGTTCGATCATTGCGCGAACGTCTGCGGAAACTTTCATTGTGTGCTCCGTTGCGTGTCACGTCTGGCGCCGCGCCAGGCCCTCCTGGTCGCATGCTGGCCGGAACCGGAAATCAGTAATCTACGAGTTGATGCTCGCGCAAATACGCGAGGATCACTTGTGCTTTTTCGACGGAACTCCCTTCAATTACGACGTTGCCGCCGCGGCTTTCCGTCGTGGTCGCCGAGAGCATGCGGGCGTGGCCGGAGCGCTTTTCGGCGGCGGCGAGGCGCACGGGCCTGGCGGTGGCCGGGCGGGTGCTCCAGGCGAGGCGGTCAGCATCGGCTGCGGCCTGCGTCGGAACCGCGCGGATCGCGCCTTCGCGCATGCGTGCGTACGCGTAACCCGGCGCGGCGTTTGCCATCGGATGCACGGCGATCAGCGCAGGCAACTCAACCTCCACCCGCCGGCGCAAACCCTTCGGCATGAACTGGCGAATCTCGGCGCAACCGTCGCGAATCGTCAGATCGACGGCCGCGCCGACCAAAGGAATCTCCAACGCATTCGCGACGCGATACGGCAGCATGCCGCTGTCAAACGCGCCTTCGGCACGGGTCCCGGTCAGCACCAGGTCGTAGCCCTTCAGGCGCTCGGCCAGCGGCGCCGCCGCATCGGTTTGCAGTTCCGGCGTCGACGGCAGGTCAAGCACTTCGACGCTGCGCGCGCCCAGCGCGAGATATTCGCTTAACGCGGGATTCGACGGGTCGCCGGCATGCAGCACGTCGAGCGTCGCGGCGTGCTCTTTCGCGAGCGACAGCGCGATGCCCAGCGCGGCGGCGTCGTTGCGGCTGTAGCGCGCCGTGCCGCTAACCGGATGGCGTCCCACTGAAACCAGTACGGCGATTTTCATACGAGCGCTCCTTCGGCAACGGCCGCGGAATCCAGCAGCGCAGCGCCCGTGCCGCGCGCGCTGCGCGCAGCAGCCGCCGCTTCTGTCAGTGCCGCGATGGTTTCCCGCGCGTCGGCAATCACGGTCAGATTCGCGCGTTTCGCAATCGGCGCGCTGGCGTCGAGATTGACGGCGATCACGTGCCGGCAATCCTTGATGCCCTGCAGATGCTGCACCGCGCCGGAAATACCGAACGCGATATAGACGCTCGCTTCGACGGTCTTACCGGTCGCGCCGATCTGCTTGTCGCGCGTGAACTTGCCGTCGTCCACGGCGACGCGGCTTGCGCCGATCGCGGCGCCCAGCGTGCTCGCCAGACGCTCGAACGCGGCGACATCGCTGACGCCGTTGCCCGCCGACACGATGAAATCCGCTTCTTCCAATGCGAGCCGGGCAGCGTCGATCTCCTCGATGCCGAGATCGCGCACCACGCCTTTGGACGACACGGGCTCGCCGTCGAAGCGCCACACCACGCGTTCGCCCGCGCCGATAAACGGCAATTTCGGATCGACCGCGTGCGGTGCGAGCAGAACGACCTCGGGCAACCCGCGCGCGGCGAATGCACTATTGGCCTGCACGTAAGTCGCGACATGCGTCGCGTCGATCTCGACGACATGCGTCGCGACGCTTGCATTGACGGCGGCCGCATAACGGCGGCCCAGATCGCCGTCGCCGGTTGCGTTGTCGGGCATAAAAACGTGCACCGGCGCATAGGCCGCAATGCACGCGGCCAGTGCGTTCAATGCGTCGATCGGCGCAAACCGGCGGCGGTCGAACATCGGCAACTCGATCAGCTTGTCGGCGCCGAGCGCGGCCGCGTCGCCGGTGAATTCACCGAATACCAGCAACACGACTTCGGCGTGTGCGTCCGCGATCAGCGCCGCGGCGGCAAGCGCCTGGCGTGCGTGATCATCGAGCGCGCCACGGTCAGCGTGCGCGGCGACCAGCATCACGCGCTGCGGCGTGGCCGTGGTGCGACGAGGTTTCGGCTGCTCGCGATGCGCGGAGCCGGGCGCGGGGAATCCGGTCAAGCCCGCGGCACCGGCAACGCCGGCCGTGATGCGTTTGAGCCCTTCCGCCGTGATCGTGAACGGCCGGCGCGGATCGATTCGTTTGAGATTGTTCATCGCGTTACTCCAGCGCCGCTGCAACCAGTTCGGCGACGTCGAGCACTTCCGGACGCGGGCCGACCACGCCTTCGAGCATCGCCGTGCAATTCGGGCAACCCACCGCGACGATGTCAGCGCCGACCGCGCGCGCGTCGTCGATACGGATGTCCGGAATGCGCTTCTTGCCGGGAATATCGGTCAACGGCGCACCGCCGCCACCCCCGCAGCAACGTCCGCGCATGCCGTTGCGCTCCATTTCCATCACCTTGATGCCGATGATTTTCAGCAGGCGGCGCGGCGCTTCCGTTTCACCGTTATAGCGGCCCAGATAGCACGGATCGTGATACGTGATCTTGCGATCCGCGAATGCGGCGACCGCGCGCGGCGACAGCTTTCCGCTGGCAACCAGTTCCTCGATCAGCGCCGTGTGATGCTGCACTTCGTAGAAGCCGCCGAGCGCGCGATATTCATTACGCAGGCTGTGCAGCACATGCGGGTCGGCGGTCACGATCTTGCGGAACGCGTACTGCGACAGCGTGCCGATCAGCTTGTGCGCGAGCTGCTGGAAAGTGGCTTCGTCGCCGAGCCGCCGTGCGGTGTCGCCGGTATCGGTTTCGACACCGCCCAGCACCGCATAGTCGATGCCCGCGCGGTTCAGCACCTTCACCAGCGCGCGCAGCGTGCGCTGATAACGCATGTCGAACGCGCCTTCTCCGGCGATCAGCAGCACGTCCACCGGACGCCCCGGCTGCGCGACCTGCACCTGCAGATCGACGGCCCAGTCGTAACGCGCGCCGATGTCGTAGCCGTTCGCGCTGCCGGTCTCGCGCAGGTTCGCGAGCGTGACCGGCCCTTTGCCCGGCACGTTGCCTTCAACCAGCGTCTGGTTGCGCCGCATATCCACGATCGCATCGACGTGCTCGATCAACATCGGGCACTCCTGCACGCAAGCGCGGCAGGTCGTGCACGACCACAGCGTATCCGCTTCGATGAGGCTCGAAATCAGCGGCTTGCCCGGCGCCCCGCCGTGCTGGCCGACCGGAATGCCGGGCGTCGGGCTGCCCGCGTACGCGGCGTCCGTGCCGCCCACCATCCCGGTAACGAGGTCCTGGATCAGCTTCTTCGGATTGAGAGGCTGACCGGCGGCGAACGCGGGGCACGCCGCTTCGCACTTGCCGCACTGCACGCACGCGTCGAAGCTCAGCAACTGGTTCCAGCGAAACTCAACCGGCTTGCCGACGCCATATTCTTTTGCGTCGAGCAGCGGCGCCTTCAGCGCGGTCGGCGGCACGATGTCGTGATCGTTGCGCCCGGCAAAACGCTCCTGGCGCGGATGAAACGCGAGATGCAGGAGCCCGGCGAGCGCATGCTTCATCGGACCGCCGCGCGCAGCGCCGAAGGTCATCGTGAAAGCGCCCACGCCGATCAACAATGCGACGATCACCGCGAGCGCACCCGACATCGCGGCCGCCGGCAGCGCGATAAAAAGCGCGAGACCCAGCGCGAACGACCCGAGCAGCAGCGGCAGACGGTCCCACGGCCCACGCGAGAGCCGCGCCGGCACCGCCTTCGCGCCATGTCGCCGACGCCAGACGAACACCGCGCCCATCAACATCACGAGCGCCGCGAGGAAGATCAGCTTGTCGAGCCACGGCGAATAGATCGCGAGCCCGTAGTTGACGAACACCAGCGCCATCGCGAGGAGCGCACCGCCCGCAGTCGCCACGTGCGTCTTCGCGATGTACGGATCGCGCGCGACCACATGATGCAGGTCCACGAAATAGCGCTTCGGAATGGCAAGCAGATTGGCCCAGCCGTATGCGCCCGCTGCCGTCGCGCGGCCTTCGCGCCAGTAAGCGGCGCGTCTGGCCAGCGCGAACGCGAGGCCGGCCACCGACAACCACAGCAGGACGGTGATGACAAACACGGGGCTCATCGTCAGAAATCCTTGCAAAGGCGCAGCGCGTCGTAAATCGCGCCGTGAATGTTGTGCATCGAAATGCAGTCGCCGACGCGGAACAGCAGGAAGCGGCCGTTACCAAGGTCCTCGCTCAACGAAGGCTGGGGTTCGGAGGCGAACAGCTTGTGGACGTCCACCTGGCCGCGATTGACCGACTCCGGCTTGAGCGCCCAGTACAACGCGTCGTTCGGCGTGCTGCCGTTTTCGATCACAACCTGATCGACCGCGCGCTCTTCCTGCTCTTCCGTGTACTCGTTGCGGATCACGGCGATTTTTTTGCCGTTCTCTTCGTAGACCTTGTCGAGCCAGTAGTTCGGCGTGTGAATCACGCCTTGCGCATAGAGGCGGCGATAGAAGATCGGGAACGTGGTGCCGCCCACGTCATCGGCCACTTTCACATCGGGCGTGACGATCTCGACGTTCGAGCCGCGGCTCGCCATGAAGTCGGCGACGCCCGCACCGGCATGCGTGCTCACGCCGTCATAGACCAGCACGTTCTTGCCCGGCTCGACCTTGCCCGACAGCACATCCCACGAACTGACCGCGAGTCCTACTTCAACGCCCCACGCGGCGACTTGCGACGTGAACGACGAACCGCCCGTCGCCAGCACGACGATGTCCGGGTTCTCAGCCATGATGGTGGCCTGATCGGCGGCAACGCCAAGACGGCGGTCGACGCCAAGGCGCCTGGTTTCCATGTCGAACCAGCGCACGATGCCCGCCATCTGCTCGCGCTGCGGCGCTTTCGCGGCCAGCATGATCTGGCCGCCGACGTAGTCGTTCTTCTCGAACAGCACCACGTCATGACCGCGCGACTTCGCCACGCGCGCCGCTTCGAGTCCCGCCGGACCCGCGCCGACCACGACCACCTTGCGCTTCGGCCCCCGTGTCTTCGCGATCACGTGCGGCATGGTTGCTTCACGCGAGGTCGCCGCGTTCTGCACGCACAGCACATCCAGCCCGTTGTACTGCCGGTCGATACAGTAATTCGCGCCGACGCACTGCTTGATTTCATCTTCGCGGCCATCGCGAATCTTGATGACCATATGCGGATCGGCGATCTGCGCGCGCGTCATGCCGATCAGATCGACCATGCCGCTGGCGAGCAGACGTTCAGCCTGGCCCGCGTCGCGGATGCTCTGCGCGTGCATCACCGGCAGCTTCACGACCGATTTGATGCCGGCCGCGAGATGCACGAACGGCTCGGGCGGCAGCGCCATCGGCGGCATGCAGTTCGCCAGCGTGTTGTGCGTGTCCGCGCCGGAACCGATCACGCCGATGTAATCGATCAGACCGGTTTCCGACATCGCCACTGCGATCTCTTTCAATTGCTCGTGATCGAGCCCGTCCTCGTGGAATTCGTCGCCGCACATGCGCAGACCGATACAGAAATCCGCGCCCACCGCTTCGCGCACCGCTTTCAACACTTCGGTCCCGAAACGCAGACGGTTTTCGAGTGAGCCGCCCCATTCGTCGGTGCGGAAATTCGTGCGCGGGCTCCAGAACTGATCGATCAGATGCTGGTGCGCGGCCGAGATTTCGATGCCGTCCATCCCTGCATCCTTGACGCGCTTCGCGGCGGCCGCGAAGTCGCTGATGATGCGGCGAATCTCCTCCACCTCGATGATCTTCGCGTTGCCGCGGTGCACGGGCTCACGCACGCCGGACGGCGACATCAGATGCGGCCAGTGCTCGCCGTGAAACGCCGAACGGCGGCCCATATGCGTCGCCTGAATCATGATCTTCGCGCCGTGCCGGTGCATCGCCTCCGCGAGGCGCGCGAGCGGATCGATAATCCTGTCGGTGGACAGATTGACCGACTTCCACCAGCCCTGCGGACTGTCGATCGACACCGGGCTCGAGCCGCCGCACACCGCGAGGCCGACGCCGCCCTTCGCCTTCTCCTCGTAGTAACGGATATAACGGTCGCCGGGCAAACCGCCGGGTTCCGCATACACCTCCGCGTGCGCGGTGCTGACGATACGGTTGCGCAAGGTAAGCTGGTTCAGCGTGAGAGGCTTGAAAAGGTTCGGGTAACGCATCGCGATCGACCTCGGAATGAACAGGCTTGTTGCGGTGTTTTGTGCGCGTTTTCGTGTGCTGTTACGACGTCAGCGGCGACACTTCGAATACGCAGTGATCGTGGCCTTCGGCCGCGCATTGCACTTCTTTCGAATATGACGGGGGACCTTTACGTGCCGAATCCGGCGCCGTGTCGTTGACCCAGTCCAGCGCGCCCGCGAACCAGCCGGAGAACATGTAGCAAAGCTTGCCTTGCTTGCCCGGCTGCGCGAGCACGAACGACGAGTGATGCAGTTCGATGCGCGCGTGCGAGCTGGACGGATCGGCTTCGGTGATCTTGAAGAGACCCCAGCCGCGTTGCGACAGACGGTTCAGGTAATGCTCGAACACCGCCATGCCGGCAATGCCGTGCTGCTTCGCTTCCTTGTCGCACCAGAAATACGCGGACCGGTAGCCGGCCGTATATAGAATCCCGGCATACGTGTCGCGGCCGAGCGCTTCTTCGACGGCGGTATGGTTGTTCGTGAAGAAATGGCGCGGCACGTACAGCATCGGCAGCGCGTCGGTGGTCCAGACGCCGGTGTCCGGATCGACATCGATGGGCAGTTGAGGTTGCATGGGGAGACTCCGTTGTCAGGTGGGTGGTTTTTGTGAGCGAGCGGAGATCAGACCTTCCACACGTTGCCGAACACCCGCACCCAGTTGTCGCCCATGATCTTCCTGATACGCGTCTCGCTCCAGCCGGCGCGTTCCATCGCCGCCGTCAGGTTCGGAAACTCGCCGATCGTGCGGATGCCTTCCGGATTCACCACCTTGCCGAAGTTCGTCAACTGGCGATAACGGCCTTTGTCGTGCGTGATCCAGTCGAAGAATTCGGTGCTGTAACCCTGCGTGAAGTCCGTGCCGATGCCCACCTGATCTTCGCCGATCAGGTTCACCACGTATTCGATCGCCTCGATATAGTCTTCGACGGTCGCGTCCGGGCCGCGCTTCAGGAACGGCGCGAACATCGTCACGCCGACAAAACCGCCTGCGTCCGCGATCTCTTTCAGCTGTTCGTCGCTCTTGTTGCGCGGATGCTCTTTCAGGCCCGACGGGCAGCAGTGCGAGTAGCACACCGGTTTGTTCGAAGCGGCAATCGCTTCGGATGAGGTCTTGCCGCCCACGTGCGACAGATCGACCATGATGCCGACGCGGTTCATCTCCTGAATCACTTCGCGGCCATAGCCCGACAGGCCGCCGTCGCGTTCATAACAACCCGTGCCCACCAGGTTCTGCGTGTTGTAGCAAAGCTGAACCACGTTCACGCCGAGGTCCTTGAACGCCTCGATATAGCCAAGGTTGTCCTCGAATGCGTGCGCGTTCTGGAAGCCGAAGATGATGCCGGTCTTGTTCTCTTTCTTGGCGCGGTAAATGTCGTCCGTGGTGCGCACGAGCGTCAGGATCTCGCTGTAGTCGCGGATCTGCTGCTTCATTTCAGCGATGTTGTCGACGGTCTTCTGGAAGCTTTCCCAGACGGACACCGTGCAATTCACCGCGGTCACGCCGCCCTTGCGCATATCTTCGAACACCGTGCGCTCGAACTTCGAAATGTTCAGACCGTCGATGATGATGCTGTTGTCGTGCAGAGTGCTCATCGTTTGCTCCAGGCGTGCTCAGTAGATGGGAAAGCGTTCGCACAGCGCGAAAATCTCGCGGCGCACGCGTTGTTCGGTGGCGGCATGGCCTTCCGTATGGTCGCGCAGCGCGTCGAGCACTTCGACGATCAGGCGGCCCACGTCGCGGAACTCGGCTACGCCGAAGCCGCGCGTCGTGCCCGCCGGCGTGCCGAGGCGAATGCCGGAGGTCACCGTCGGTTTCTCGGTATCGAAAGGAATGCCGTTCTTGTTGCAGGTGATGCCGGCGCGTTCCAGCGCCTGCTCGACCTGGTTGCCCTTGAGCCCCTTGGGCCGCAGGTCGACCAGTAGCAGGTGGTTGTCGGTGCCGCCCGTCACCAGATCGACGCCGCCCGCCTTCAATACTTCGCCGAGCGCCTGCGCATTGGCGAGCACGTTGTCGATGTAGGTCCTGAAACCGGGTTGCAGCGCCTCGCCGAACGCCACCGCCTTGCCGGCGATCACATGCATCAGCGGGCCGCCCTGCAAACCTGGAAACACCGCGGAGTTGATCTTCTTCGCGATCTCTTCGTCATTCGTCAGCACAAAGCCTCCGCGCGGACCGCGCAACGTCTTGTGCGTCGTCGACGTGACGACGTGCGCATGCTCGACCGGATTCTGGTGACGGCCCGCCGCGATCACGCCCGCGATGTGCGCCATGTCCACCATCAGCTTCGCGCCGACGCTGTCGGCGATCGCACGCAGCCGCGCAAAATCCAGAGCGCGCGGATAGGCCGAGAAGCCGGCGATCAGCAGCGCCGGCATATGTTGGTGCGCGAGTTCCTCGATTTGCTCGTAGTCGATCAGCATCGTGTCGCGATTCACGCCGTACTGCACCGCGTTGAACCACTTGCCCGAAAGGGCCGGCTTCGCGCCGTGCGTGAGGTGGCCGCCCGCGTCGAGCGACATGCCGAGCACCGTGTCGCCCGGCTTCACCAGCGCGAGCATCACGGCGCCGTTTGCCTGCGCGCCCGAATGCGGCTGCACGTTGGCGAATTTCACGTTGAACAGCTGCTTGATCCGGTCGATCGCGAGCGATTCGATCACGTCGACGTATTCGCAACCGCCGTAGTAACGCTTGCCCGGATACCCTTCCGCATACTTGTTGGTCAGCACCGAGCCCTGCGCTTCGAGCACCGCGCGCGACACGATGTTTTCCGACGCGATCAGCTCGACTTGCGACTGCTGGCGCTCGAGCTCTTTCAAGATGGCGCCGCGCACCGCCGCATCGCGCGTCGCCAGCGATTCGTCAAAGAAGGGATTCAGGTTCGACATGGAAGGTCCGTGAATTCAGGAAACAAGCCGTCAACGAGTGCCGGAAGCCGCCTTGAAACCCTGCCGCAACCGGTCTGCATGGCTTCTATTCTTGACGCTCGGCTCGCACGTCAATTTATGAATTCAGACGCGTTCTTTACCTTTTCCGCCATGCGCGACCTTTTTCGACAAGTCGCCTCAGCGTCGCCGCAACCGGTTTTCGAACGACCGGGCTGATGTTGCACTGCAGCTGACCGTCGTGCGCAGTTCAGGTGCGTATCGGCGCGGCAGCAGCGCTGTTGTGGTGCTGCCTGCCCGGCGATCCCAGCGCGATCCGCGCGCAACCGAGGGTTTAGCCTGATGGCACGGTAGTTGCCCTAGTCCTCAGAATTGCAGGAGTCGCCGCTTCCCCACGGCGACGCGATATTACAGATTCGAAGGAATCATTCCTCCCATGTCCACCGATCGCACTGCGTCGCTGTCGCATTTCGCATTCATGCCGGTGCCCAACTTCACGATGATCGCGTTCACCAACGCCATCGAAGTCCTGCGCATGGCGAACTACCTGACGGGGCAAACGCTTTATCGCTGGTCGATCGTGAGCCCCGAAGGCGGGCCGGTGATGGCGAGCAACGGGCTGTCGGTCGACACCGGGCCGGTCGAATGCGTCGGCCAGCCGGATATCGTGTTTGTGGTCGGCGGCATCGACGTGCAGCGCGCCACCACGCCCGCACACCTCTCCGCATTGCGCCGCTTCGCCCGCATGGGTAGCGTGCTCGGCAGCCTGTGCACGGGCACGTATGCACTGGCGCGCGCCGGTTTGCTGGCCGGCTACGCGTGCGCGATTCACTGGGAGAACATGTCGGCGCTCAAGGAAGAGTTTCCCGACACGCGCTTTCTGAGAGAACTGTTCGTGATCGACCGCGATCGCGTCACCTGCACCGGCGGCGTCGCGCCGCTCGACATGATGCTGAACCTGATTGCGCCGCGCGTGGGCACTGCGCGGGTCACGCAGATCGCCGAGCAGTTCATCGTCGAACATGTGCGCGATACCAGCGCGCAACAGAAAATGCCGCTGGTCGCGCGGCTCGGCTCGGCCAACAAGTCACTCTTCGAAGTGATCGCGCTGATGGAGAACAACATCGAAGAGCCGCTGTCGCGCGAAGAACTCGCACGGCTCGCGGGCATGTCACAACGGCAGTTGCAGCGCCTGTTCCGCGAGCATCTCGGGATGACGCCCACGCATTATTATCTGACGCTGCGCCTGCGGCGCGCGCGTGAGTTGCTGTTGCAGACCGACATGTCGATCATGCATATCACGATGGCGTGCGGCTTCCAGTCGGCGTGCCACTTCTCGAAGAGCTATCGCGACGCCTTCGGCACCGCGCCGACGAGCGAGCGGCGCAGGCAGGCGCCTTCGCTGGCCGCCGCGCCGGCGATGGTGGCCTGATACTGCTGCGCGGAACAAGGGCCTTTCCAGCCTGAAAAAACAAACGCACGCGTTGAACGGGAAACCGCTCAACGCGTGCGTGGTTCGCCAGGTTCTTGAGGTTCGGACGAAAGCCCGAACCCGGTCAAAAGCAAAAAACCCCTGCGTCAAGCCGCTTTCAGCAAACCGTGCGGGTCGAGGACGAACTTCTTCGGTGCGCCGCCATCGAACTGACGATAGCCTTCCGGCGCGTCGTCCAGCGACACGACCGTCACGTTCACGATGTCCGCAATCGGAAGACGGTCCCACAAGATCGCCTGCATCAGATTGTGGTTGTACTTCATCACCGGCGTCTGCCCCGTATGGAACGAATGCGACTTGGCCCAGCCTAGCCCGAAGCGGATGCTGAGGCTGCCCTTGCGCGCGGCGGCATCGGCTGAACCTGGATCGTCCGTCACATAGAGCCCCGGAATGCCGATCGCGCCTGCAGCCCGGGTGATTTCCATCAGCGAATTCAGCACCGTGGCGGGCGCCTCTTCATGCTGGCCGCTGCTGCCGTGGCCGTGCGCCTCGAAGCCGACGCAGTCCACCGCGCAATCCACTTCGGGTTTGCCGAGAATCTGCTCGATCTGCTCGCCGAGCGTGGCGTCTTTCGACAGGTCGATGGTCTGGAAACCCATCTTGCGCGCATGCGCGAGCCGCGCTTCGTTCATATCGCCGACGATCGTGCAGGCCGCGCCCAGCAAGCGCGCCGAAGCCGCCGCCGCCATCCCGACCGGCCCGGCGCCGGCAATATAGACGGTCGCGCCGGGCTTCACGCCGGCCATCACCGCGCCGTGATAGCCGGTCGGCAGAATGTCGGACAGGCAAGTCAGATCGCGGATCTTCGACATCGCCTGCGCGTGGTCGGGGAACTTGAGCAGATTGAAGTCGGCGTATGGCACCATCACGTACTCGGCCTGGCCGCCGATCCAGCCGCCCATGTCCACGTAGCCATAAGCACCGCCCGCGCGCGACGGATTCACGTTCAGGCACACACCGGTATGCTGAGCCTTGCAGGTCGGGCAACGGCCGCAAGCGACGTTGAACGGCACCGACACCAGATCGCCGATCTTCAAGGTTTCCACGTCGCGGCCTGTTTCGATCACCTCACCGGTGATCTCGTGACCCAGCACGAGGCCGACTTCAGCCGTGGTGCGGCCGCGCACCATGTGCTGGTCGGAGCCGCAAATATTCGTGCTCACCACTTTCAGGATCACGCCGTGGCCGATTGCGCGGCCACGCGGATCGACCATCTTCGGATAGTCGATCGACTGCACTTCCACCTTGCCCTGCCCGAGATACACGACGCCGCGATTGCTGCTCATTTGCCTGTCTCCATGTCTTGTGAGCGGCGCGCCGATTCGAAGTCAGGCGCCGTCTAACGAGCGTAACGCCCGCTGAAACAAAGGACATAACCCGAACGCGACACCGTTTTGGCCGGAACCGACATGCGCGGCGCAACCGCCATGCACGCTGATGCAGGGGTCGTCTCAAGATTCGGAGATTTGCGCACGTTAAGCGTTCGCGAACTGCGCTGTTCGAATCGCGCTGGTCGACCCCGTTTCAGTCACCGAAATGAGGTTCGCGACCGTCCGGTTGTGCGCCGACATAAGACCTCGGCCAGTGCGCCTGAAATCGGGTGCCGGCGAATCCGAACTACTTATAGCTGGAGCGTAAACGGTCTTTTGTTCACGGCTATCAAACCGCAGCGTGAAGAGGGTTGGCCGGGATTCGCAATTATGCTCTGCAGCGCATAAACGCTTTTAGGCACAGTTCCCGGTTATGCCCAGCTCGTCGACCGGTGTCCGTCAGCTTTGGATCGCCGGCGACGAGACTGTAGATAATCATAGCTGTTGCAGGAAGGCGAGCACGCTATCGGAAGGCTTGAACCGGAACGAGGCGGCTTCCGCCGGCGCCAGTTTCTCGAGTGCCCGCTGCTTCGTCGCCAGATCAGCATCGATGTAGACGTGAGTCGTTTCGATGCTCTCGTGCCCGAGCCAGAGAGCGATGAGACTGATGTCGACGCCCGATTGCAGCAGATGCATGGCCGTCGAGTGGCGCACGACATGCGGCGAAATGCGTTTGCCAATCAGGCTCGGGCATTTCAAGCCAGCCTGATTGACGGCTTGCTGGAGGATGTAATCGACGCCGTTGCGCGACAGTTGCCGGCCGCGATGACTGGGAAACGCGATCGGCGTGCGGGTGCTCTCAAGTTCATGGAACCACGTCTTCAATACCTGGGCCGTGTTTGACCACAACGGGATGCTTCGTTCCTTGCGGCCCTTGCCCATCAGGTTGATCAGCGTGCTGCCGCTGAACTGGACCTGCTCCTGTCGAAGGGTGATGATTTCGGAAACGCGCGCTCCGGTGTTGTACATCGTCAGCAGCAGTGCGTAGTCGCGACGACCGCGCCATAGAGACCGGTCGGGTGCTGCAAGCAGCGCATCGATTTCGACTCGGGTGAGCGCCTGCACCAGCAGTCGATCGGTCCGCTTCAACGGAATCGCAAGTACGCGGGTAGCCAAGCCCACCGACTCCGGATCGCACAGCGCGACCCATCGAAAGAAGCTGTGAATCGCTGCCAGCCTGGCGTTGCGCGATCGCACCGAATTGCGCCGCTCAACTTCCAGGTAGTCAAGAAACGACAGGATCACGGGCGCATCCAGCGCGGCCAGGCGCAGTGACGAAGGTTCAATGTGCGTTTCGTTCCAGACGAACTGGAGCAAGAGACGGAACGTGTCTCGATAGCTCGATACCGTTCTCGGGCTGACATGCTTATGGGCGAGCAGGTGTTCGACGAAGAAGCCCTGCAGCAACGGGCCGATCATAGTAGTGGTCTTCATGACTTCTCTCCCAGACTTGCATACTGCCGGAACGTCGCCGCCGCAGTAGTCAGCAGTGCCGGCGTCGCGGTCAGGTACCAGTACGTTTCCACGGGGCTGACATGCCCGAGATAGACGGACAGATTCGGTATCCATTGCTGAACCGGTGCACCCTCCAGGCACCATTGCGTCAGACGCTCGACGGCGAAGGTATGGCGCAGGCTGTGCAGCGTCGGCGACCTGGTGCCCGAAGACGGCACCATGCCGAGCCGGTAAGCCGTGCGCGCGAACCAGTTCGCGAAGAATCCGTAGCTGATCGCCGTTCCGACCTCGGACATGAAGAACAGATCCGATAGCCCGGCGTAGCCGAGCTTCTGCCGCAGCAGCACATAGGCCTTCAACTTCTCGGAGGTCGTCGGGTGCAGGGGCACGATTCTCGACTTCCGAAACTTGGTCTCGAGGATCGAGATCCTCGGCGGATCGGCGTCAAGCAGCACGTCGTCGACCGTCAATCGAATGGCCTCGCCCGCCCGGATACCGGTGCTGGCCAGCAGGCCAATCATCGATACGTACACGTGCGGTCGCAATCTGCGACGAGGCCGCATTGCCGCGGCGGCATCCAGAAGGCGGGCGAGTTCCTCCTGAGTGAAGATGTAGGGCCTACGCCGTCGCGGTCGCGCAAGCAATCCGCTTCCGGGAACCTGCGTTTCCGGAACGCTCGCGCGCAGGAAGTACAAAAACCGCCGGGCCGTAGAAAGGCGACTTGCCTGCCCGGCCGGACTGCGGACGGATGATGGCCCGCACGCCCAGTCAACCGCAAGCTGCGCGTCGATCGGCCACCTGTCGGCGACGATCGCATACTCGACGAAGCTTCTCAGCACTGCCTTTCTGGCCGCATCGTTGAAGCCGAGCGCCTCCCGAACGGCAAGATAGGCCTCAAGGTGGTCGCGTAACTCTGGATGCCCGTTCATGACCGTACTCCCGGCCACGGCAAGGCCACGTGCGCGAGCGTCGCGAGATCGAGCTTCGCATAGATCGCCGTCGTCGCCAGCGAGGCATGTCCCAGCACGTCGGCGACTTCCTTGAAGGTTGCGCCTCGGCATACCATCTGCGTGGCCGCAGTGTGACGCAGCGCATGTGCCGCGGCCGGGATACCCGTCACGCCGGCACGGGTCATCGCTTGGCGGACCGTTCTTGAGACGACCGACGAGTCGAGAATTGGCCCGTACGGTTCCCGCCTACTCAGGAAAACCGCTCTGCAAGCACTGGCGGGGCGTTCGTGTTGAAGATAGGCGCACAATGCTTCGCCGACCTCGCAAGGCAACGGCAGTCGCCGTTCGCGGTGAGACTTTCCAGGACGAACGCGCACGCAGCCCTCGACCCAGTCGATGTCGTCGAGCATCAAATGCGTGAGCTCGCAGGCCCGTACGCCCATTCTCGCCAGGACCAGCAACATCGCCCGATTGCGCAACTCGTGGGCGCTGCCGTCGAGCGCTGCTCCGAGCACGCGCTCGGTCTCCTCTGCGGTGAGACGAACCGGCAGAGAGGCGTACTTCCACTGGGGCATCGAGGGAATCGCGGCTTCGAGCTCACGGCCCGCCATGCCGCAGAACACCAGATACCGGAGCCAGGCTCGCAGTGCAGTACCTGGCTTCTTGCGCGAGTGTCCGTGAAGACGTGCAGCCTCCTGGCGAACAAAGGCGGTGAGCCATTCCGCGCGAGGCACCCACTGGTCACGGGCGATTGCCGGGCCGTACTCCGCCAGGAACCGCCGGACAAAGAAGCGATATTGGCGGCGGGACGCGGCTGCAAGCCCCACGACCTGCGAGAGATGGCGATCGAAATCGCCGACCCAGCTGTTCAGTTCGTCGGGCAGTGCTGCCTGCGCCAAACGCTTGCCGTCACCTCGTGATCGAGTTGCGGACGAAGTCGGAGACGGAGTGTTGTTCATGAGCTTCTCCCGTCGGCCGGAATGGCCGATCGGGGAAGCTTGCTCCGATTATGCGCAGACGGTTCAGATGCCAACTGGCTATGACAGACACCCCACGGACTCTGCAAAACTTAACCCGCCACGAGCTGGGCATAACCGGGAACTGTGCCTAATCGCAAAAATCTTAAGCTTCAGATATTCACGAATCCCGGCCGACCCTCGTGAATGCCCAGGACAGGTGTCCGCCAGGATCTACGAGTTCAAGCAGGTCAGTTCTGGGTAGCCGTCAACAGACTGCGAACAGGTGACGATGCCTAGCCGCCGACTTGCCGCACCTCGGCCTCGTCGAACGCCGTCGCCTCACCGATTGCGCGCCAGGCGGCTAGTTCGGCATCGAGCGCCGCACGCTTCTTCTCCCACGCGCTGTAGGCGTCGGCGCCCAGCATCAGCCGCAGTGGCGGGTTCGCGTGGTCGACGACAGCAAGCATCGCCAGTGCGGCTTTCGCCGGATCGCCACGCTGCTGGCCGTCATTGCCATTGAGATGCCGCTCGATCGGGTCGATGACGGGGCGGTAGTCGGCCACACGCTGCTCGGCGCGCATGTTCCTGTCGCCGAGGAAGTCAGTGCGGAAGGCACCAGGTTCGACTATGGTGACCTTGATGCCCAGCGGGGCGACCTCTGTGTGAAGGGCCTCGCTCCAGCCCTCGAGTGCGAACTTGGACGCGCAATACGGCGCGAAGCCGGGGTAGGACACGAGCCCGAGGACGCTCGTGAGCATCAGCACGTGGCCGCTGCGTTGACTGCGCAGCGTGGGCATCAGTTCGCGTGTGAGTTCCGCGGCACCGATGAAGTTGACGGCCAGTTGATCCAGCAGCTGCGCCGTCGAGAACTCCTCAGCGGCGCCCAGTGAGCCGCATCCGGCAATGTTGGCGAGAACGTCGATACGGCCGAAGCGGCCGAGCGCCGCATCCAGTGCCGCACGGCGCTGGTTCGCGTCGGTGACGTCGAGCGATACCGTGAGCGCGCGTTCGGAATTGCGCTGTGCGATCTCTTCGAGCGACTCGCGGCGTCGCGCTGCGAGCGCGACCTTGTCGCCGCGCGCAAGCGCAGCCAGGGCGAGCGCCTTGCCTAATCCGCTCGAGGCCCCTGTGATGAACCAAACCTTGCTCATGTAGTACTCCTGTGGTCGGACGGGCGATTATTGCGTTAGACAGAGGCTCATCGCTCGTTAGCATTAACAGTCGGACGTCATATTCCAGGAAAGAAGCGCGCCATAGCCGTCATCGCTAGTGGCAAGCGGAAGTTTCGTGAACAGCCACACGAGATACTGATACGGATTGATACAGTTGGCCTTGCAGGTTTCAACCGGCGAGTAAAGATTCGCACTGGCGTGAGCACCAGGGAATGTGTCGACGAACAACCAACCCTTGCGACCAACGACGAATGGCCGAATCGCGTTCTCGCAGAGCTTGTTCGAGATCGGCCACGTGCCGTTTCGCACCGTAAGCGATCATTAATCGACGTCTATCAATCAGCGTCCTGAATACCATGATAGGGTTGAAGCTTTTCTGTGCTTCGCCGCGCGACTCGCTGCCGAACAACGTTCAACACGAATGAGGCGGCGCTACCGTAGCACCGTGTATGCCGTGCCGGGTCAATAATGCGTAAACCTGGCCCGAGGCTTTCAGTTCCGCGACAAACTCCCTCAAGCATTGAATCGCTGCATCCCCGCGCACCTTTGCAACGCCCATAGCCTGCTGGATCGTCATAAACGGTTCCTCGACAAGGCGAAGGCCTGGATACCGTCTCGCATCAGACAGCAGTTGTTGCTTTACACCGGCAGCAACCTCAAGCCCCTGCTCAATAAACGCCTCGATTACCGCCGGCGATGTCGGGACGCGAATGATGCTGGCGCGCCTGAGCTCACGACTCAGAAAGAGGTCATACGCGCTGCCGGCACCGACGGCCACGCGGTTGTGCGAGTCGTCCACCTGGCTATTGTCTCTGATCGGCGAGTTCTGCCGGACCAGATAACAGCCCTCGATCAACACATACGGCGGAGTGAACGCGATACCCGCGCCACGGACAGGATCGATTGCAAAGAAGCCGAGATCCGCCGATCCGTTTGTGACCGCGTCCACGGCTTTAGCCGCAGCATCGACCACAAGGAACTCCACACGCACTTCAAGACGCTGAGCCAGCTCTGTCGCGAGATCGACCGATATGCCGGATGGTCTCCCCGTGGACTGATCGGTGTTTGCGAGAATCGGATTACCAAGATTAATGGTCACGCGCAGCTTACCGGTCGGCGCAAGTGCTGTAGCGACCGCTTCGTTGAAGTTCATTGGGGTCGGCTCCTCTACTTGACCTGGTTCACGAACTCGTTCGTGTAGGTCTTCGGCAGGTCGATGTGTTTGCCCTTGATGTTGGGATTGAACTCGCTCATGACCTTCAGGACCGTTTCTGGTCCTCCTGGAGGCATCTTTCCGTCCGGTGAGTACATGGGCAGAGAGGCCTTCAATGCCTGAACATACAGGGCCTTGTTGCCTCCGTAGTAGTCCGCCGGCATCTTCGCGGCAATATCCTCTGCAGGATGGGTCTGAATGAATCGCAATGTCCTGACGAAGGCTCTCGCCAGTTTGCCGGCTTCCGTTTTGTGCGACTGTGCCCAGCTGCGCTGCACGTAGAGACTGGATGCCGGGTAGAGGCCGCCCAGCGCGGCCCGGGTCCCTTCGACGCTGTTCAGGTCAACCAGCACCTTTGCGTCTCCGCTTGCTCGCAATAGCGATGTCGTGGGTTCGGTCGTCCACGCCACGTCGACGCGCTTCTGTTTGAACGCCGCGATCAGGCTGTTTCCAGCGCCGACCGCCAGCGTCGAGTAGTCGCTCGTCTTCAGGCCGTATTGGGAAGCGAGATATTGCCCAAGAAACACGGAAGAGGAACCGAGCCCCGTCGCGCCAAGCGTCTTCCCCTTGATATCGCCCATGTTCCTGATCTCGCTCGCCGCATCGGCGCGAACCATTTCCATGGCGCCGGGCACCAGACCAAACAGAACGATACTTTCTACGTCCTTGCCTTTGGCCTGCAGATCGATCGAATGATCGTAAAAGCCGACTACGGCCTGCGCGGCTCCTGCAAGCAGCTCGTTTTCCGCGTCGACGCCGGCCTGCTGCGACTGGAGTTCGACATCCAGTCCTTCGTCCCTGAAGTAACCGAGGCTTTCGGTCAGCTTGGGCGGAAGATAGATCAATTTGTTGATGCCACCGACAATGATCGTGATTTTTTCATCCGCATGGACGGTGCACGCGTAGAAAGCGCTCGATACGGCAGCGAAAACCGCACAGCGGCGAATGGAAAAGGGCATTGAATGTCTCCTCGTTGTATGGGGTGCAGCAGCTTGTCAGTCGTGATCCGTCGAAGACGGAACCAGCACGTCTCCTTCCATCAGTCGGCGGGCGCTCCGGCTCATGATTGCCTTGCTGACCACCCACGTGCCGTCCCGCTGTTCGGCTTCGGCGCCCACTGCCATCACCCCCGACGGATGGCCGAACCGGATCTGCTCCGCCCGACGGTTGCCAGCAAGCGCATTCACGACGGTGCCGGGGATTGCCGCCGCAACGGCAATGGCCACGGCACCGGTGCCGGTCATCGCGTGATGCAGCTTGCCCATCGACAGGATCCGTGCGTTGATATCCACCATTGCCGGCTCGACGCGCTTGCCACTCGACGCGGTGTAGGCGCGAGGCAATGAAACAAAGGCCAGCTTCGGTGTATGTGGACGCAATCCGGTCACCTCCTGCGGTGACTGCGCAAGGCCCATTCTCACGGCCGCATGCGCACGGATGGCTTCGCATTTCGCAATGAGCGCGGCATCGTCGTTGATATCGCGTTGCATCTCGTTGCCTCGCAAACCGAGATCTTCCGCGTTGATGAAGATGGCGGGGTTGCCTGCATTGATCAGGGTGAGCCGGTAAGTTCCATGGCCGGAAACGGCGACGGCGTCGACGACATTGCCCGTCGGGAACATGCCGCCCGCAACATCCTCACCGCCCTCGCTGCCCCCCGGGTCGAGAAATTCGATGCGGATTTCCGCAGCCGGAAACGTGACGCCGTCGAGTTCGAAGTCGCCTTCCTCCTCGACTTGACCGTTCTTCATGGGCACGTGCGCAATGATCTTCGCGTTGATGTTCGCCTGCCAGATCCTTACTGTCGCGATGCCATCATGCGGCGCATTCACGAGGCCCTGCGAGATCGCGAACGGACCCACCGCGGACGTCAGGTTGCCGCAGTTGCCGGACCAGTCGACCACCGGCTTTTCGATCGATACGGCGCCAAACAGATAGTCCACGTCACAACCGGGGCGGGACGATGGCCCAACAAGCACCACCTTGCTCGTGCTGGAGGTCGCCCCGCCCATCCCGTCCGTATGCTTCTCATAGGGATCGGGACTGCCGATGACGCGCAGCAGGATCCTGTCCCGCTGCGCCGGGTCCACCGGCAGGCTGTCGGCCCTGAAAAACATCCCCTTGCTGGTGCCGCCGCGCATGTAGACGGCTGGAATCCTGTACTGAGCCACGTGTCACTCCTGAATGGATTTGAATACGATGCAGACGGGACTGCCGGTATGGACAGTCCGTCCCGTTGGCGAGGGCATGCCGCTCGCCTTGTCGAGCGTGTACTGGACAATGGCGTCCGATCGCTCATTGGCGACATAGAGATGGCTTCCCGAAGGGTCCAGACAGATGAATCTCGGGAAATTCCCCTGCGTGTCGGTCCATCGAGGCCGGCCGGGAATTCCGCTCCTGCCGTCGAGCGGCAACGTAGCAACCGAATCGTGACCGCGGTTGGAGACGTAGAGGGATCGTCCTGCCGGATCGATCGCGATGCCCGCCGCGCTGGTATCGCCGTGGACATCGCACGGAATCACCGAAACGGTATGCAGCGGTTCCAGCGCGCCTGTGAAGACATCGAAACCCCACACCGTGACGGTCGAATCCAGTTCGTTTGCCACATACACCAGCGGCAACATCGGATGAAACGCTGCGTGTCGCGGCCCGGCGCCCGCCCTGCACCGATGTCCGACAATGCGCGGCTCGCCTTTCTCAGTCCATTGAATGGCGAACACGGTGTCCAGCCCCTTGTCCGGGACGATGTGCCAGTTGGAGTTGTAGCGGATCGTCGCGTAGCGCGATGCCTGATGGGGATGCGATTCCGTTTGCTCGGTCCGGTGCGGGCCCGGCGCGCCGGGCAGCGGGACCCGCGACGACACCGGTCCGAGCTCGCCTTCTGTGCCGATCGTCAACCGGGCGATGGTGCCGGTGGCATAGTTTGCAACCACGAGCGAGGAGCCGTCGCACGACAACGCGAGATGCACGGGATTTCTGCCCTCGCATGCCTGCCGGTTCAACAGGCTGAGACGCCCGGTCGAATCGTCGACGCGATAGCTGCTGACCTCGCTGCCATCCCCGTGAATCGCATAGAGCACGTCCTGTCTCGCGTTCAACGTCAGAAAGGACGGGTTGTCGAGTGTCGCGCAGATGTCGATCAGATCCCAGCGCTGGGTAACCGGATCGACGGCATAAACGCTGATGCCCAGCCCGCGGGCATTTCGTTCGCGCGTCGTTCGACAGCCCACGTACGCATGGATCGGTATCATCGCTTGCGTCACTTCATGCCACCTTCATGAATTCACCCGCGATGCGCGGCAGCAAACCACCGGCCTCGAAGATCTGCACCTCTTCAAGGGTGTCGACCCGGCACTTGACGGGTGTGCTCAGCGTTTCGCCGTTGCGGCGGCTGATGCGCAGCGTCAAGCGTTCGCCCGGCTGAATCGCATTGCCGACGCCTTCGATTGTGTAAGTCTCCGATCCGTCGAGCGACAGCGTATTTCGCGTCACGCCGTCAGTGAATTCGAGCGGCAGCACGCCCATCCCTACCAGGTTCGAGCGATGGATGCGTTCGAAGTTTTCGCAGACGACCGCGCGCACGCCGACAAGACGCACTCCCTTCGCGGCCCAGTCGCGCGACGATCCTGCGCCGTAGTTCTTGCCCGCTACCACAATCAGTTCCTGTCCACGGGCAAGGTACCGCTCAGCCGCGTCGAACAATCGCGTCACCGTGCCTTCAGGCTCGAGCCGCGTATAGGACCCTTCTCGCCCGCCTGCCATTTCGTTCCTGAGCCGGTTATTCGCAAACGTCGCGCGGATCGCGACGAGATGGTCACCCCGGCGCGTACCGTAGGAATTGAACTCGGCTGGCCGAACGCCATGTGCGATCAGATACTCGCCCGCTGCACTGTCCGCAAGAATGGCGCCGGAGGGCGACAGGTCATCGGTGGTCACGTTGTCACCGAGCACTGCCAACGCGCGCATGTCCCGGAAGCGGGCTGGAGTCGTCAGCTCCCGTTTCCAGTATGGCGGACGGCGAATGTAGTCGCTGTCTTCCCGCCACGGAAAGCGGGGCGGCACGGATGATTGCCTGGCATCGGCGTCACGCGCGGCAAACATCTGTGTGTAGATCCGCAGGTACTGCCCGCCGTGAATATTTTCTTTCAGAACCGAATCGATCTCCTCGTCCGAGGGCCATACGTCCGCGAGGTACACGGGTGCACCGTTGCGGTCCGCGCCAAGCGCATCGGCTTCGATGTCGATGTTGATCGTGCCGGCAATGGCATACGCGACGACCAGCGGTGGCGACGCGAGAAACGCTTCCCTCACACGCGGGTGAATGCGACCGTTGAAGTTGCGGTTCCCCGATAGCACCGCGACCGTATGGACGTCGCGCGACACAATGTCGTCTTCGATGGCTTGCGGCAGCGGTCCCGACATGCCGTTGCAGGACGTACAGCCGAAGCCGATGATGCCGAAGCCGAGTGCTTCGAGCGGAGCCAGTAGCTGCGCTGAGCGCAAATAGCTTTCGACGGGCCGGGAACCCGGCGCAAGCGACGTCTTGACCCACAGTTGACGCTTCAGGCCCCGTTCGATCGCGTTGCGTGCAAGCAATCCGGCGGCAATCATGTTGCGCGGATTCGACGTATTGGTGCAGCTCGTGATGGCCGCTATAACGACTGCGCCATCGGTCAGCGGCACCGACAAAGCGTCGTGCTCCATGGTTGACGGCACCGCTTTGCGCTTCGCGATGCCGGACGAAACGAGCGCTGACAAGGGCACGCGGTCATGCGGATTGGCCGGGCCGGCCAGTGCCCGCCTCACAGTCGAGAGATCGAACGACAGCGTGCGGTCATATTCCGCATGCGCAAACCCGTCCGCCCATAGGCCCTGAGCTTTCGCGTACGTTTCGACCAGCGTGATCTGCTCTTCGCTACGCCCGGTCAGGCGCAGGAATTCGAGCGTGCGATCGTCGATGGCAAAGAGTGCCGCCGTCGCGCCGAATTCAGGCGCCATGTTTGAGATGGTCGCCCGGTCCGCCAATGGAAGTCCGCGGGCACCATCGCCAAAAAATTCAATGATCGTGCCGACAACCTTCTGCTTTCGGAGAAACTCGGTGATCGCGAGAACAAGATCGGTGGCCATTACACCAGGCTGACGGGCGCCCGTCAGCTGCACACCGACGATTTCCGGCAGCCGCATCCAGATCGGCCGGCCCAGCATCACGGACTCCGCCTCAATGCCACCAACGCCCCAACCGAGGACACCGAGCGCGTTGATCATTGTCGTGTGACTGTCGGTCCCGACAAGCGTATCCGGGAACGCGACTCCATCAACGACCTGCACCACCGGCGACAGGTACTCGATGTTGACCTGATGAAGAATGCCGTTACCTGGCATCAGCACATCGAGATTCGAGAACGCCTGCTTGCACCATGCGAGGAACTCGAAACGCTCGGCGTTCTTGCGCTGCTCGATCTCCATGTTGCGGATCATTGCATCCGGCGCTGTACCGGCAACCTCGACGTTCAACGAGTGGTCAACCACGAGATGCGTCGGCACGACCGGGTTGACCGTGGCCGGGTCGCCGCCCGCCTCGGCGACAGCATCGCGCATCCCTGCGAGATCGACTAGCGCCGGAGTGCCGAGCAGATCCTGCAACACAACGCGCGCCGGGTAGTACGGGAAATCGACGTCGTGCCGGCGCGCGCCGAGCGCCTGCAGATAGCCGCTGACATCCGCCGCGCTCTGCCGGCGCACGATGTTTTCGGCGAGAACGCGCGCGCAATACGGCATGCGTGCGAATTGCGCAGCATCGACAGGTTGCATCGCATCAGCGACGCTGACGAATTCGACAGTCTGGATGGGAAGGGTGCGGGACATCAGGGTTTTCTCCAAGGCGGCGCAAGGCTGCTTGCGTTTCGATGCACTGCATTCTATGATCATAAAACGCAATAAGCAAACGATCCGCCGCTCAGTGCTTACCCTGACGCGGTGCGAACCCGGCAGTCACTGGAAGGAGCGGGAAATGGCAAAATCGTGGATCGACCTTTCAGATGTATCGCCTTACCGGGCGGTCGTGAACGGTCGCACCCTGCCCGCGACAAACATGCACTCCTCTGAAGACACCTCCGTTGCACTTACACCGTTGCAAACCCGCGTGATCCGCGAAATCCTTGCGCTCGCCCGGCGCGAAGATCTCGCCGAGGGAGATCGGCTCGCGGAGTCCGTCCTGGCGGAAAAGATCGGCACTTCGCGTACGCCGGTCAATGTGGCCCTTCACCATCTGGTCGGTCTGGGCGTGGTTTATTACGACGCCAATCGCGGCTTTTTCATGGCCAAAGCTGCGCGGGACGCCACTGACGTGGCAGCACATTTCTTTAACGAGCCTGACGAGCCGCTGTACCTGAAGATCGCCGACGACAGGCTTGCTCACCGCTTGCCCGACGTCATTACTGAAGCCGATCTGATGCGCCAGTACGAGGTTTCGCGCAGTGTGTTGCGGCGGGTGCTCTCGCGCATGCAGGAGGAAGGCTGGCTGGAGCGACAGGTGGGACACGGCTGGCAGTTCATGCCAATGATCGATTCGGTGGAAGCGTACGAGGAGAGTTATCTGTTTCGTGCCGCGATCGAGCCGACTGGAGTCATGTCGCCGACCTTCAGCGCCGATCGCGGCGAGCTAGAGGAATTGCGGCGCCGGCAGCGCTTCATCGTGGAGAGCGGCTATCTGTCGATGAACTCGATTGAGCTGTTCGAGGCCAACAGTGAATTCCACGAGACGATCGCCAGGTGGTCCGGCAATCGCTTCATCGCGCAGTCGGTGCGGCGCATGGATCGGTTGCGGCGGCTGGTCGAATACCGGCAGGCAAAGGCGCGTAAGCCCCGTCAGGAACAAGCTCTCGAGCATCTCGCAATTCTCGACGCGATCGCCCAGCACGACCGGCTGCGCGCAGCGGCACTCCTGCGCGATCACATCGAGGGCGCACGGCGAGCCAAGGTTCACGCGCAGGAGGTGTTCACGCCACAAGCATGACGCGGCATGAAGTTGCGGCCCACCGGTCGCATTTTTTTAACCCATATTGCGTTTTGTAGTCATATAACGCCATTCGAGCACCAAGCGTAGCGTTGCACCGAAGGTGCCTGGAACATACGGAGACAACCATGTCGTATCGCCGAGGCTGGATAGCCTTCTTTCTATTTTCTCTTTCGATGATCAACTACATGGACCGCATCGCGCTGTCGATCGCGGCCAGGCCAATTGCGAGCGAATTCAAGCTGACTTCAGTGGGCATGGGCTACCTGTTCTCATCGTTTATCTGGAGCTACGCGCTTTTCCTGATTCCAATGGGCATTCTGATCGACCGCTTCGGCACAAGGCGCATGGCAGGCGTTGGCATCTTCGTATGGTCGGCGGCGACCGCGTTGACCGGAGCCGCTACCAGCTTCGTCGGCCTGATGGCGGCTCGTCTCGTGATGGGCGCGGGCGAGTCAACGAGCAATCCCGTGGGTGCGAAGGTCATCAGGCAGTGGATTCCGGCCAACGAGCGCGGCATGGTGACCTCGATGTTCAACAGCGGGTCCTATGCCGGACCGGCGATCTGTTCGGTTGTGCTCGGCTCGCTGATCGCGCTTTTCGGCTGGCGCGTGTCGTTTGTGGTCGCAGGCGCGATCGGGTTCATCTGGCTCGCGGCATGGCTCGTCTTCTTCGACGCGCCCGAAAAAGTGCGGTGGTTGAAAACGGAGGAGCGGGACAAGATCGTTCACGAACGCGAATCCATGGCAGCGTCCAGCAACGTCGCAGCAGCCGGATCGACGGGCCTGCTTTCGCTAATGCGCACGCCCACCCTCTGGGGGCTTGCCATTACGCAAGGCTGCAATGTATACACGCAGTATCTGTTCCTCACGTGGCTGCCGAGCTATCTTCAGGCGAGCCGGCATCTGAGCATTACGCATACGGGACTTTTCTCCGCTGTCCCCTACGCTGCAGCAGTCGTACTGTGCATTCTGGTTGGCCGTCTCAGTGACCACTATCTCCAGAAAAGCGGCGTCGGCACGGGGCGCCGTCGCAATGCGGTCGCGCTCGCGATGGTCACTGGATCGGCGATCCTCGCGGTGCCTTTCACTACGAACCTTGCCGTGTTGCTCGTGGTTTTCTCGGTCACCCTGACGGGTATCGCATCGACCACGTCGCTCAATTTCGCGTTGTTGAACGACCTGCTTCCGAACTCGCGCGATGTCGCCAAGGCGATGGCGTTGGTCGTGGTCGGCGGAAATGTGTTCGGGATGGTCGCGCCCATCGCTACGGGATATGTCATTGACGCGACAGGCAGCTACGATTGGGCCTTTGGCATCGCTGGCGTCCTTCTGCTCGTCGGCGCAACAGTCGTTCTCACCATGACGCGCTCGCCCATGATCATCAACCGTGAGGCTTCGAGTGCGCAGGTCGCCGTGTAACTTGATAGTGCGGCAGCGTCAATGGCGACGGGTTCGAGACCGGCGCTGCAAGCGATCTGCTATCCGCTTCGTTTTAGTGTCCGCGCCGGCGCACAGATCCGGTTACGAAAAAAGTCGATGTTGGCTCAGCGGAATGGCCCCCGCCAGACGGATATTCTGGCTTTTTGGCTTCACTTGCACGACCTCAGCGCCTCGCTCGGAGAACCGCCCCGGAACACCAGTCCGCGCGAGCCATTCAGCCGCTATTGCATGCGAGCGACGGCGATTTTCAAACAGAACTTATGTGGCGCACCGCGTCAGGAGTAGCTGTCAGATATGGAAATGGACAACAGAAAGTTTCGATCATCAGACCTGTTCGCTCGATCGACGGTACGAGAACTTCCCGGCTCTCTGATTCGAGAGTTAGCCAACAGTGCGATCGGGAGTAGTGAAATCCTGCCCTTCTGGTTTGGTGAGTCTGATCAATCAACGCCAATGTTCATACGAGAGGCAGCGGCGCAATCCATCATGCGCGGCGAAACTTTCTATTCCCAGAACCTGGGCCGTCCCTATCTTCGGGAGGCGATCGCTTCTTACCTGACGCAGCTGCACCAGAAGCCATTTTCCGCCGACCAGATCGCAGTTGCCGGTTCCGGGGTGTCGGCATTGATGCTCGCGGCCCAACTGTTGCTTGAACCCGGCGATCGCGTAGTTGCTGTCACTCCGCTTTGGCCGAATGTCGTGGAGATCCCCCGCATTCTTGGCGCGACCATTGCCAGAGTTGGCCTGACCGTCCGAGGCGGGCGCTGGGCGCTGGACATTGACCGTTTGATCCAGGAATTGACACCTGAGACGCGATTGCTGGTACTTAACTCGCCAAACAATCCGACAGGATGGACGATCGGTCAAGAGAGCATCCTCGCGATCCTGGCCCACTGCCGGCGCCACGGAATCTGGATCCTCGTCGACGAGGTCTACGAGCGACTGATTCATGACCAGGCAGTCTCCTCAGCGCCGTCCTTCCTTCCGCACTACGAGGCGGGTGATCGATTGATCAGCGTGAATAGTTTTTCCAAGGCGTGGTCGATGACCGGCTGGAGAGTGGGCTGGATTTGTGCGCCGGAACCGCTAATGCAAGATCTGGCCAAGTTGATCGAATACAACACATCATGCGTTGCAGAGCCAACACAACGGGGCGCGCTGGCAGCACTCGAGCATGGTGAGCCGGCGGTCAGCCTTTTGCGCTCGCATCTTCGCGATACGCGCAAGTTCATCGTCGATCATTTGGAAAGTCTCCCTGGTGTGGAGGTCCCTGCCGCTGACGGAGCAATGTACGTGTTCTTCCAGATCAACGGGTATGACGACAGTATGGATACAGCGCGTCAACTTCTCCGGACGGTCGGTCTCGGGCTTGCTCCGGGGTCGGCATTCGGACCGGAAGGGAACGGATGGTTACGTTGGTGTCACGCAGTGTCCCAAGAGCGCTTGAACGACGGTGTGCAAAGACTCAAGCAGTTCTTGAGCGGCTCTTGACCGGACACATGAAAGAGACTGGCCGTAAGGTTTGTCCGCCGGCCAGCCTTTCGAAATGGCCCTGTGAAGCTTTTGTATAACTTGATACCGGGCATCCTGTCCTAGCCGTCAATTCGCTTGTGCCGCCAGGATTCCAAGCCAGAGATTGGCGGTTCCGCACGAAAGCGATTATTCATATCCGAGAAATGACGTGGCGCAGTCCCCCACCTGCAACTAGAGGACGTCAAAAGAGAGAACGCTATTGCGATGACCTTCGCTCGCGATCTCGACGTGCGTAAATTTCCCTTTCTTGAGACGACCCCACGCAGTCCGGTTTTTATTGATTGACCATTCAATATAAAAAACATAACATCGTCTGGCGAATCCGCACGACCCTGCCTCGTCACACCATGCCCAAACTTGGAATGCGCGAAATCCGTCGCGCGCAGCTCATCGACGCGACCTTGCTGACGATCGACCAAACCGGCCTCGCCGGCGCGACGCTCGCCTCGGTCGCGCAGCGCGCGGGCATTTCCACCGGCATCGTCAGCCACTATTTCGGCGACAAGGACGGTCTGCTCGAAGCCACCATGCGTCATGTGTTGCGCGATCTGTGGCAAGCCACCGCGCGCCGTCGCCGGGCGGCGAAAGCCGATCCGCGTTCGAAGCTGCGCGCAGTGGTCGCGGCGAATTTCGACTCTGGGCAGACCAGCGGCCCGGTGATGAAAACCTGGCTCGCGTTCTGGTCCGAAAGCATGCACAAGCCGCAACTGCGGCGGCTGCAATACGTGAACACGCGCCGTCTGAACTCGAATCTGTGCGCGGATTTCTCCAAGGCGCTGCCGCGCGCCGCTGCGCGCCGTGCGGCGAGCGGCCTTGCCGCGCTCATCGACGGACTGTGGCTACGCGGCGCATTGTCGGGCGAACCGTTCGACACCAAAGCAGCGCTGCGCGTGGCCAACGACTACATCGACCGGGTCCTCGCAGTGCGCATCTAGATTTTTCTCATTGAAGGGAGTACGCCATGCCGGCATTCGCAACACAACGTCTCTATATAGGCGGCGCCTACGTCGACGCGACAGGCGGCGAAACCTTCGACACGCTCGACCCCGCCACCGGCGAAACGCTTGCCACAGTGCAACAGGCGTCGGCGGCCGACGTCGATCGCGCAGTACAGTCGGCGCGTGAAGGTCAGCGGGAGTGGGCGGCATTGACGGCGATGCAGCGCTCGCGCATCTTGCGCCGCGCCGTCGAGCTGCTGCGCGAGCGCAACGACGAACTCGCCGCGCTCGAAACCCGCGATACGGGCAAGCCGATCGCCGAGACGCTGGCGGTGGATATCGTCACCGGCGCGGACGTGATCGAGTATTACGCCGGGCTCGCGACGGCGATCGAAGGCCAGCAGATTCCGCTGCGGCCGTCGTCGTTCGTTTATACGCGGCGCGAACCGCTCGGTGTATGCGCGGGCATCGGCGCATGGAATTACCCGATCCAGATCGCGTGCTGGAAGTCGGCGCCCGCGCTCGCGGCCGGCAACGCGATGATCTTCAAGCCGAGCGAAATCACGCCGCTGTCTGCGCTGAAACTCGCGGAAATTTACACCGAAGCTGGCGTACCGGCGGGCGTGTTCAACGTCGTGCAGGGCGACGGACGCGTCGGCGCGCTGCTCGCCGCGCATCCCGACATCGAGAAGATCTCGTTCACCGGTGGCGTCGAAACGGGCAAGAAGGTGATGTCGGCGGCGGGCGCGTCGTCGTTGAAAGAAGTGACGATGGAACTGGGCGGCAAGTCGCCGTTGCTGGTGTTCGACGACGCCAGTCTCGAACGCGCCGCCGACATCGCGATGAGCGCCAACTTCTTCAGCTCGGGCCAGGTGTGCACCCATGGCACGCGCGTGTTCGTTCAACGCAGCGTCTATCAACGATTCGAAGCGCTTCTGCTGGAGCGCGTGAAGCGCATTCGCGTCGGCTCGCCGGGCGCGCCTGAAACGAACTTCGGCCCGCTGGTCAGCGCCGCGCAATTGCAAAAGGTACTGGGCTATATCGACAGCGGCGTTCAGGAAGGCGCCCGTTTGCTCGCGGGCGGCAAACGCATCACGAACGGCCATTTCGGCAACGGCCAATACGTCGAGCCCACGGTTTTCACTGACTGCCGCGACGACATGCGCATCGTGCGCGAAGAAATTTTCGGCCCGGTGATGAGCATTCTCGTGTTCGACGACGAAGACGAAGCGATCTCGCGCGCAAACCATACCGCTTACGGACTCGCCGCCGGGGTCGTGACCGAAAACCTGGCGCGCGCCCATCGCGTGATTCATCGGCTCGAAGCGGGCATTTGCTGGATCAACACGTGGGGCGAGTCGCCCGCGGAAATGCCGGTGGGCGGCTACAAGCAATCGGGCGTCGGCCGCGAGAACGGCATCACCACGCTCCAGCACTACACGCGCATCAAGTCCGTGCAGGTGGAACTCGGCCCGTACCAACCCGTTTTCCAGGAGCAACGGCGATGACCTTCAAAGAATACGACTACATCATCGTCGGCGCGGGTTCGGCGGGCAACGTGCTCGCGTCGCGCCTGACCGAAGACGTGGACGTGACCGTGCTGCTGCTCGAAGCAGGCGGCCCCGACTACCGCTTCGACTTCCGTACGCAGATGCCCGCAGCGCTCGCCTGGCCGCTGCAAGGGCGACGCTACAACTGGGCCTACGAGACCGACCCCGAGCCGCATATGAACAATCGCCGGATGGAATGCGGACGCGGCAAGGGGCTCGGCGGTTCGTCGCTGATCAACGGCATGTGCTACATCCGCGGCAATGCGCTCGATTACGACGGCTGGGCCACGCGCCAGGGCCTGGAAAACTGGACCTATCTGGACTGTCTGCCCTACTTCCGCAAGGCCGAAACGCGCGACGTCGGCGCGAACGCGTATCACGGCGGCGACGGCCCCGTGCACGTGACCACCAGCAAGCCCGGCAACAACCCGCTGTTCGCCGCGATGGTCGATGCAGGCGTGCAGGCGGGCTTTCCGCGCACCGACGACCTGAACGGTTATCAGCAGGAAGGCTTCGGCCCGATGGATCGCACGGTCACCGCGAACGGGCGGCGCGCGAGCACCGCGCGTGGCTATCTGGATCGTGCGAAGGCGCGTCCGAATCTGACCATCGTCACGCATGCGCTGAGCGACCGCGTGCTGTTCTCGGGCAAGCGTGCGGTTGGCGTTGCCTATCTTCATCAGGGCGCGCAAGTCACCGCGCAGGCGCGCCGTGAAGTGCTGGTGTGCAGCGGCGCGATTGCTTCGCCGCAACTGCTGCAACGCTCGGGCGTGGGCTGCTCGACGTGGCTGCGCGAACTGGGTATACCGGTGGTGCACGATCTGCCCGGTGTCGGCGAAAACCTGCAAGACCATCTGGAGATGTATATCCAGTACGCGTGCAAGGAGCCGGTGTCGCTGTACCCCGCCTTGCAGTGGCGGAATCAGCCGGCGATCGGACTCGAGTGGATGACGAAAGGCACCGGTATCGGCGCGAGCAATCAGTTCGAGGCGGGCGGCTTCATCCGCACGCGCGATGACGATCTGTGGCCCAACATTCAATACCATTTTCTGCCGGTCGCGATCAATTACAACGGCTCGAACGCAATCAGGATGCACGGCTTCCAGGCGCACGTCGGCTCGATGCGCTCACCGAGCCGCGGTCGCGTGAAACTGAAATCGCGCGACCCGACCGCGCATCCGGGCATCCTGTTCAACTACATGGCCGACCCGCTCGACTGGCGCGAATTCCGCGACGGCATCCGCATCACGCGCGAGATCATGCGCCAGCCCGCGCTCGACCGTTATCGCGGCCGCGAACTGAATCCGGGCGCGGAGCTGACAACCGACGAGCAACTCGACGCGTTCATCCGCATGCGCGCGGAGACCGCGTTTCATCCGTCGTGTTCATGCAAGATGGGCTATGACGAGATGGCTGTGGTCGACAACGAAGGTCGCGTGCATGGCATGGAGGGCCTGCGCGTCGTCGATGCGTCGATCATGCCGCAGATCACCACTGGCAATCTGAACGCGCCCACCATCATGCTGGCGGAGAAGATCGCGGACCGGATCCGTGGACGGGAAGCGTTGGCGCGGGTCGAGACGCCTTACTTCGTTGCGGGCGGGATGCCGTCGAGGAAGCGGAAAGTTGCGGCGGCTCAAGTCTCGTAGCGCGCGTTTGCAACCGGCGAGCGACGCGATGCAGGTCGGCTTGCGTCCCCAGCGCTCGACCCGCCATGCCGCACACAGGAACCGGGCATGCCGCCGGGAGAAATCAGCACCGTGTGCAGCACCGGCTTCGTCACCGCATAGCCGGCCTGGCCGTCGCGCCCGACAGATGGAATTCGCTCTTGATCGAGGCGCAGCCGCCCAGTCGCAAAAGCGAGCTTTACGGTCGCAGCCGTGCGCGCGCGGCGCCGGCAATGCGCGCAAGCGCCTCCGCGCTCAGCCGTGCGGCGATCTTCTGCACGTAGTCGTGATGTCGCGGCTGCAGTTCGGCGCCGAGTTGCTGCGCGAGCAGATAACGGATTAGCGCGATCCGCCGGTGCCGCAACACGATGCTCTGATCGAGTAACGCGAGCGCGGCGTGCGCATCGCCTTGATGGCACGCGCGCTCGGTGAGGCGCGCGGTGGTCAGACGTGTCGACGTCATGTCGGTCACAAGCAGGAAAAGTGCGAAGCGAGCGATGCGGCGTGGCACCGCTCGCGGCGCGTCACGACATCAGCGGCTCGGCCGCGTCGAGCATGATTTTCACGAAATAGTCCGCGAAGCTGCGGCGCACAACGATGTCGAAGCTATCCGAACCGGTGGGCAACAGCGTGATCGAAGCCTTGAAATAGTGGCTTTGCGCGCACTGTCCGGCGGCGAACAACTGCGGATGCAGATCGAGCGGGCAGCCGCGCGCCAGCACTTCACGCGTGCGCGTGCCGCTGATGTCGAGCACGGTATAGCCGCTGCCGATATCCACCGCCGACGCGAACACGCCCGCAAACGCGGCGCCGAGTTTCGCCTGCAGCGGCGCGGTACGCGTGGCGTCGTGCGCCGTGGCCGAGCGTACCAGCCACTCGTCGGGGCCCAGCCACATCATGTCGTAACCGTTGCCTTGCGCCGTCGTGTTGGGCTTTTCCGGCGGACGGCAGCCGAGCACGCTTTCCACTGCACGCATGAACGCGGCGTCGCGCGTATCGCCCCGCACGTTCACCAGTTCCAGAAACGGCCGCTCGCTCAGGCGAAACGCGGACGATGCTGTTGCCTGATGCTTCTTCAGCAACGCGTCCGCACCGACCAGCGGAGACTCCTGCCACACACCGGTTTGCTTGCCGACAGCGCGATCGACCATCGACGGCGTCCCTGTTGTTTCATTCCACATGTTGACGTGCTCCTTCGCTGTCGTAGAACACCGAACTGGTGATTCTGGCCGCGATCTGCTTGCCGCCCGCGAGCGGAATCGTGACGGTTTCGCCGATCTTGTCGAGTCCGCCCTTCACCACCGCCATCGCAATCGAGCGCTTCAGGATCGGGCTGTAATAGCTCGACGTGACATGACCGAGCATCGGCGCAGTGTCGCCCTGGAAGGGACCGGCGACGATCTGCGAGCCTTCGGGGATCACGAACGACGGATCGTCCGGCAGCAGCCCGACCAGTTGCTTGCGCCCTGCCTTCGCGGTGTCGCTCCGTGTCAGCGAGCGCTTGCCGAGAAAGTCTTTCGACTTCGCGACGAGTCCGCCCATGCCGAGATCGTACGGCGTCATCGAGCCGTCCGTATCCTGACCGACGATGATGTAGCCCTTCTCAGCGCGTAGCACGTGCATGGTTTCGGTGCCGTACGGCGTGATGTCGAACTCCGCGCCAGCGGCCATCAGCGCTTCCCACACCGCGCGTCCGACGTTTGCGGGCACGTTCACTTCATAGGCGAGTTCACCCGAGAAGCTGATTCGCATCACGCGCGAGGCCGCACCGGCCACCGTGCCTTCGCGATAGCTCATGAATGGGAACGCCGCGTTCGCGAAGTCAATGTCGTGGCAGACCTTCTGCAACACCTTGCGGCTGTTCGGACCGACCACCGCGAACGTCGCCCAGTGATCCGTGACGGACGCGAGCCGCACGCGCATGTCCGGCCATTCGGTTTGCAGCCAGCGCTCGAGCCAGGTCAGCACGCGCGCCGCGCCGCCGGTGGTGGTCGTCATCATGTAGTGCTGGTCGGCGAGGCGCACCGTGACACCGTCGTCGAAGATCATGCCGTTTTCGTCGAGCATCAGACCGTAGCGGCACTTGCCGACCTCGAGCTTGCTCCAGGGATTCGTATAGACCCAGTTCAGCAGCTTCGCCGAATCGGGGCCCTGAATGTCGATCTTGCCGAGCGTGGAGGCGTCGAGAATACCGACGCTCGTGCGCACCGCGAGCGATTCGCGCGCGACCGCCGCGTGCATGTCCTCGCCCGGCTTCGGGTAGTACCACGGACGCTTCCAGTTGCCGACATCCTCGAACGCCGCGCCGTTTTCGACGTGCCATTCGTGCACCGCCGTCTTGCGCACCGGATCGAGAAACTCGCCAAGCTCGCGGCCGGCGAACGTGCCGAACGTGACCGGTGTGTAGTTCGGGCGGAAGGTGGTCGTGCCGGTTTCCGGAATCGTTTTGCCGAGCGCCTGCGCGAGGATCGCCATGCCGTTGATGTTGCCGAGCTTGCCTTGATCGGTGCCGAAGCCCATTGCCGTGTAGCGCTTCACGTGCTCGACCGATTCGAAGCCTTCGCGCGCGGCGAGGAAAATGTCCGCCGCTGACACGTCGTTCTGGAAGTCGACGAATTGCTTCGGTCCTCGCGCGGCGAGTTCGCGGCCACCGACCAGCCACAGCGGCTGCATCTTCGCCTCGGCAATGTCGGCGACCTGCACCGGATCCGGCGGCGCGGCAATATGCCCGGCAGCGCGCGCCGCCTCGACGCCGGCATCGACGGCAAAGCGAATGCCTTGACCGAGCGTGAAGTCGCCCGCGCACGCGCCGACGCTGGTTTCCGCCTGCATCGCCTTGCCCGGCACGAAACAGGCCTTGTCGTCATGCCAGTGCGCCTTGCCGCCCGACTGCGCGAACAGATGCAGCACCGGGCTCCAGCCGCCGGACATCGCGAGCAGATCGCACGGGAGATCGCCCTGCTTCGCACCGGGCTGCCCATTCGAATACGACGCCAGCTCGACCGACGCCACGCGCAGCTTGCCGTGCGCCGCCGTGACGACCACGCCGCTCATGACCTTGACGCCATAGCGCCGCGCCAGCACCGGCAGCGTGCCCTTCGACTCCGCCGCGCGCGGATCGACCACCGTCACCTGTGCACCGGCCGCCTTGAGGTCCAGCGCACATTGATAGCCGTCGTCGTTGTTCGTAAACACGACCGCATTGCGACCCGGCAGCACTGCATAGCGATGCAGATACGTCGACACCGCCGAGGCCAGCATCACGCCCGGCAGATCGTTGTTGCCGAACACGATCGGCCGTTCATGCGCACCGGTGGCGAGAATCACGCGTTTCGCGCGGATCTTCCACATCAACTCGCGCGTGCCCTTGCGTTGCGACACCGGCAGATGCTCGGTGAGCCGCTGCGTAACTGTCACGAGGTTGTGGTCCTGATAGCCGAATGCCGTGCTGCGGCACAAAATCTTCACATCCGGCATCTGCCGCAACGCGTCCTCGATCTTGTGCACCCATTGCAGCGCGGACTTGCCGTCGATCTCCGCGCGGCACGACAGCAGCGAGCCGCCAGGTTCCGGCTGATCGTCGACCAGCGTCACGCGCGCTCCGGAGAGCGCCGCCGCGTGCGCCGCTGCCAGGCCGGTCGGGCCGGCGCCGATCACCAGCACGTCGCAATGCGCAAAGCACTTGTCGTAGCGGTCCGCGTCCTTCTCTTCGGGCGCCGTGCCGAGACCGGCCGCGTCGCGGATCATTTCCTCATACTTCGGCCAGAACTTGCGCGGCCACATGAACGTCTTGTAGTAGAAGCCCGCCGGAATGAACCGTGCGATCTTCTGATTGACCGCCATGCGGTCTTTCTCGATGTTCGGCTTCGCGTTCACGCTGGTCGCAACGAGCCCCTGATACAACTCGACTTCGGTCGCACGCGCATTCGGCACGGTGTAGGCGCCGGTTTCGAGTTGCACGACCGCATTCGGCTCTTCCACGCCCGCCGTGACGATGCCGCGCGGCCGGTGATATTTCCAGCTGCGTGCGACGAAGTGCACGCCGTTCGCGAGCAGCGCGGAAGCCAGCGTGTCGCCCTGATAACCCTGATACTTGCGGCCGTTGAACGTGAAGTTCAGCACGATCGCGCGGTTGATGCGCCCGCCGCTGGGCAGTCGGTCTTTCTGGCTCATGCTGTCTTGCCCTCATTGCTATCCATCGCGAGCAGCGGACGCTCAAACGTCTCGTAGCCCTGAATCTCGTAGCTCACCGTGTCGCGCTGCGCCTTGAACCAGCGGCGGCACCCCTGCGTGTGCAGCCATTGCTCGCGATGCACGCCGCGCGGATTCTTGCGCATGAAGAGGTAGTCGCCCCATTCCTTGTCGGTGAGCTTTTCGGTGTCGAGCGGACGCGCGATATCCGCTTCGCCGCCGCAGGAAAATTCGGTTTCGGCACGTGGTCCACACCACGGGCATTCGATCAGCAGCATCTGTGTTCTCCTTTGTCGACCAGAGTTGGCGCTTTAGCGCCTTACTCTGGTCCCATGCAACTTGTTGCGGTCGACCAGAGTTGGCGCTTTAGCTGTCGATCAGAGTCCGCGCTTTAGCGCGCTACTCTGATCCCATGCAAAGCTCTTACTCTGGTCCCATGCAAAGCACTTCTGGTCCCATGCAACGCGTTGCGGTGCGTGAATGTTAGTGAGCGACGGCGGCGGCGCCGTGCTCGTCGATCAGGTGGCCGGTGTAGAAACGATCCAGCGAGAACGGCGCGTTCAGCGGATGCGGTTCATCCTTTGCGATCGTATGCGCGTAGGCCCAACCCGAACCCGGCGTCGCCTTGAAACCGCCTGTGCCCCAGCCGCAATTGAAATAAAGTCCCTTCACGTCGGTCTTGCCGATGATCGGGCACGCATCCGGCGACACGTCGACGATGCCGCCCCACTGCCGGTTCATCCGCACGCGCGAGAACACCGGGAACATCTCGACGATCGCCTCCAGCGTGCCTTCGATGATCTGAAAACTGCCGCGCTGCCCGAAGCCGGTGTATTGATCGACGCCCGCGCCGATCACCAGATCGCCCTTGTCCGACTGGCTGATATACGCGTGCACTGCATTCGACATCACCACCGTGTTGACGACCGGCTTGATCGGCTCAGACACCAATGCCTGCAACGGATGGCTTTCGAGCGGCAACCGCACGCCGGCCATGTCGGCGAGCGTCGATGTGTTGCCCGCCGCGACAATCGCGACCTTCTTCGCCTTGATGAAACCCTTCGTGGTGTCCACGCCGGTCACCTGGCTGCCGTCGCGGCGAATGCCGACGACCTGGCAGTTCTGCACGATATCGACGCCGGCCTGGTCCGCGCCGCGCGCAAAGCCCCATGCCACCGCATCGTGCCGCGCCACGCCGCCGCGCCGCTGGATCGACGCGCCGAGCACCGGATAGCGGCTATTCAGGTTGATGGTCGGCTCGATTTCCTTGATCTGCCCGGGCGTGAGAAATTCGGCATCGACGCCGTTCAGCCGGTTCGCATTCACGCGCCGTTCGGTATCGCGCACGTCCTGCAACGTGTGCGCGAGATTCATCACGCCGCGCTGACTGAACATCACGTTGTAGTTGAGATCTTGCGAAAGACCTTCCCACAGCTTCATCGCTTTCTCGTACAACGCGGCCGATTCGTCCCACAGATAATTCGAACGCACGATGGTCGTGTTGCGCGCCGTGTTGCCGCCGCCGATCCACCCTTTCTCCAGCACGGCGATATTGCGCACGCCGTGCTCTTTCGCGAGGTAATACGCGGTGGCGAGTCCATGCCCGCCGCCGCCGACGATCACGACATCGTATTCACGTTTCGGCTCGGGGCTCTTCCACTGCCGCTCCCAGTTCTCGTGATACGACATCCCGTTGCGCAACAGGCTGAATATCGAATAGCGGCTCATCGTCGGTCCTTGTCAGTACTTTTGCTTCGTAAGTCGTTCAGCACTCGATGACGTTCACGGCCAGCCCGCCGCGCGACGTCTCCTTGTATTTCGTCTTCATGTCCGCGCCAGTTTCGCGCATCGTCTTGATCACGTTGTCGAGCGACACGTAGTGCTGGCCGTCGCCCTTCATCGCCATGCGCGCAGCGTTCAGCGCCTTGATCGCGCCCATCGCATTGCGTTCGATGCAGGGAATCTGCACGAGTCCGCCGACCGGGTCGCAGGTCATACCGAGGTTATGCTCCATGCCGATTTCGGCGGCGTTCTCCACTTGCGCCGGCGTGCCGCCCATCACGGCCGCGAGCGCCGCGGCGGCCATCGAGCACGCAACGCCCACTTCGCCCTGGCAACCCACTTCGGCGCTCGAGATCGACGCGGTTTCCTTGTAGATGATGCCGATCGCGGCGGCGGTCAGCAGGAAGGTGACGATGCCGGCGTCGTTCGATGCGTGCATGAACTTCACGTAGTAGTGCAGCACGGCGGGAATCACGCCGGCCGCGCCGTTCGTGGGCGCCGTGACGACGCGCCCGCCCGCGGCGTTCTCTTCGTTGACGGCCATGGCGTAGAGGTTGACCCAGTCGAGCATCGACAGCGGATCGCGCAACGACTCTTCCGAGCGCGAGCGCAATTGCTCGCACAGATCAGCGGCGCGGCGCTTTACGTGCATCGGGCCGGGTAGTTCACCTCGCGCCTCGCAGCCGCGTTCGACGCAGGCGGACATCGTGCGCCAGATCGCCAGCAGCCCTTCGCGCACTTCCTGTTCGGTGCGCGATGCGCATTCGTTGCGCAGCGTCACCTGCGCGATCGACAGGCCGGTTTCGCGGCACACGCGCATCAGATCGTCGCCGGTGCGAAACGGGTACGGTGCGTCGGCGCCGGCGCGCAGGCCATTCACGCGATCGCCTTCGCGATTGACGACGAAGCCGCCGCCGATCGAGTAATACTCCTTCTCCACCAGCAGCTGGCCGTTTTCGTCGAAAGCCTGAAAGCGCATGCCGTTCGGATGCACGATGTTCGAGCCCGGCGCGCCCGGCATCAGCTTGCGGAAGAAACCGAGGTGTTCGCGCTCGTCGAATCGGACCGCATGCCTGCCGAGCAGCACGAGCTGCTTCGTTTCGCGGATCGCCCGCAGGCGCGGCTGGATGACGTCCGGATCGATCAGATCGGGCAGATTGCCTTCGAGGCCAAGCAGCACCGCCTTATCCGTGCCGTGCCCCTTGCCGGTCGCGCCGAGTGAGCCGTACAGTTCGGCCTTCACGCGGCGTACGAAGCCGAGCAGGTTGGCGTCTTCGATATGCGAGGCGAAGCGGCAAGCGGCGACCATTGGCCCGACGGTGTGCGAGCTCGAAGGACCGATACCGATCTTGAACAGATCGAAGACGCTAACGTTCATGACGTGCCTTATGCGTTGCGATGCTGGGGTTTGGGGGGCTTTGCCCGGTATGACCTGTACTTGCCCCCATTGCACCAAACGTCAATCTGGACCGATAGAATAAAAACGGCATCACGGTGGGATAGTGGCGTCAAACTGCGCGTCCGCAAAGCGCGGCGGCGGATTTGCGAAGACTTCTGACGCATTTGCGACAGGCGCGTGGAACGCTACTGGCGATGCTGGGGCACGATTGCCATGGCGCATTGCGCGGTGTGCTTCCGCAGCCGGATTCGACGGCCAGATTCCGTGGCCAGATTCCACGCCGACCACGAGTGCTATGCTTGATTCACCCCTTTCCTTGCCGGCTGTGTGCATGAATTCCGCTGAACCGCATCCCCTTCGATTCATCGACGGCACGTCGAAGCAGCGCATCCGCTTCGGCATCGTTCTGCTGCCGAACTTCACGCTGACAGCGTTCTCGGGTTTCGTCGATCTGTTACGCCTGTCCGCGGACGAAGGCGATTTCAGCAAGCCCGTACGCTGTTCGTGGAGCGTGGTAGGGGAAACCCTTGCGCCGGTGCGCGCGAGTTGCGGCATCCAGATCACGCCGTGGGAAACCTTCGATCGCGCGGAGCCGTTCGACTATGTCGTCGTGGTCGGCGGCCTGCTGCATTCGGGACCGGCGGCCAGCGACGCGACGCTCGCGTTCATCCGCCGCGCCGCCGCTACCGAAGCGACGCTGGTCGGCATGTGCACGGGTGTGTTTTCACTGATGCGCGCGGGCGTGCTGGACGGCCACCGTATTTGCGTGAGCTGGTTTCATTACTGGGATTTCATCGAGCGCTTTCCGTCGGTGAATGAAGAAGCGCTGGTCGCGGACCGGTTGTTCGTGATCGACCGCCGGCGCATTACGTGTTCCGGCGGACGCGCGTCGATCGACGTCGCCGCCGCGATTCTGCTACGCCACTTCGAAGCCGCCACGGTGCAAAAGGCGCTGCGCATTCTGCTGGTCGACGACATGCAGAAGGGCAACGCGCCGCAGCCGCATCCACCTGGTCTCGCGCCCGCCGCGCATCCGAAGGTGAAGCGGGCGATTCTGCTGATGGAACAGCACGTGGGCCGTTCGCTGTCGCTCGATGAACTGGCGCGCAGGCTGGATCTCTCTGCGCGTCAACTCGAGCGGCTCTTCAAGGCGCAAACCGGCAAGGCGCCGCAGGCTTACGCGAAGCAGGTGCGTTTGCGGACGGCCGCGTGGCTGCTGACAAGCTCGGATAAGACGGTCGCGGATATCGCGTCGAGTTGCGGCTTTTCCGACGCATCGCATCTGGGGCGCGAATTCCGCAAGCAATTCGGCCTGCCGCCGATGATGTACCGCGAGCAACGCGGCACAGCGGCCGAAGCGGAAGACGGCGCCGGGTATGACGAAACCTTTCCGGGCCGGGCTCAGGCGATCTGAACCCGGCTTTCACGCGGTTTGCGCCGCTCGATCCGATCGAGCGGCGCGAGGGTCAAACCATCACTTCCCTGCCACGTACGCCTTGACCGCCGGCAAGCCGTCGTTGCCGTCGAAGGTCTTCACACCCGCGAGCCACTTGTCCAGCACCGCCGGGTTCGCCTTCAGCCATGCGCGCGCGGCCTTGTTCGGATCGGTCTTGTTCATGATCGGCAGCATCACGTGGTTCTCGATATCGGTCGTGAACTGCAGGTTCGACACCAGCTTCGCAACGTTCGGGCAGCGCGCCGAGTAGTCGCTCGGCGTGACCGTCAGCACTTTCGCTTCGCCATAGTTCGCGCCGAACACATCGTCGCCGCCAGACAGATAATCGATCTTCATCTGCACGTTCATCGGATGCGGTTCCCAGCCGAGGAACACAATCGGCTTCTTGTCGCGGACCGCGCGATTCACTTCGACCAGCATGCCCGCCTCGCTCGATTCCACCAGTTTGAACTTGCCGAGGCCGTACTGGTTGGTGTCGATCATCTTCTTGATCAGCGCATTGCCGTCGTTGCCCGGCTCGATGCCGTAGATCTTCCCGTCGAGCCTGTCATAGTTCTTCGCGATGTCGGCAAATGATTTGATGCCCGCCTGGTACGCATAGTCCGGCACGGCCAGCGTGTATTTCGCGCCGGTCAGATTCGGCGTGGGCAGCACGGCAAGCTGGCCGGATTTCCTGAACGGGTCGATCATCGGGTCCATGGTCGGCGACCAGTAGCCGAGGAACACGTCGATCTGTTTGCTCTTCACGCCCGCAAACGTGATCGGCACCGAGGCGATCGTCTTGGTCGGCTTGTAGCCGAGCCCTTCCAGTACGATCGACGCGAGGCCGGTGGTGGCCGCGATATCGGTCCAGCCGACGTCGGCAAACCGGACGTCCCGGCAGGTGGCGGGTTCTGCTGCGAAAACAGACGATACCGATAGCGCGCACAACGACGCGGCCCATAAACGTTTCATGGCGCTCCCTCTGAGTGATTGATGCTGGACTGGTTTTGTTACGCGCATTTGCTACGCGTTTCTTTACGCCGATAAGCGCCGTTCGACGCTCGGAGCGTGGCCGAACTGCGCGCGATAAGCCTTGCTGAAATGACACGGCGAATGAAAACCGCACACCGCCGTCACGCGCGCAATCGACGCGTCGGTATTGCGCAGCAGTTCGCGCGCGAGACGCAAACGCAGAGTCAGGTAATAGTGCGTCGGCGACACGTTCAGGAACATCTTGAACATGCGCTGCAAATGCCGTTGCGACAGATTGACGAGCCGCGCGAGTTCATCGAGCGATAACGGCTCTTCGATATTCGCTTCCATCAGCCGCACCACTTCGACCAGCTCCCCGCGCGTGAAGCCGACCCGCGCATCGACGGGAATGTGCTGATAATCGGTCGAACCGCGAATCCGCTCGACGACGAATTGTTCCGACACTTGCGCCGCAAGCGCGCGGCCGAGGCGCATGCCGACCAGGTTGAGCATCAGATCGAGCGGCGCGGTGCCGCCGGTACAGGTCAACCGATCGCGGTCGATCACGAACAGTTCGTCGGCAAAACGCACGTGCGGGTAGCGCTTGTGCAGCGGCGACATGTCTTCCCAATGCACCGTACAGCGATAACCGTCGAGCAGATTCGCGGCTAGCAGCGCGTACGGACCGGTGCAGATGCCGCCGAGTGGAATGCCTTTGGACGCGACATCCTGCAGCAGCGCAATCACTGTAGCGTCGACGTAATCGCTGACGTGCCAGCCAGCGCAGACGAACAGCACATCCGGCATGCCGGCTTCGGCGAGCGTCGCGGTGGGCTTCACGGTAATGCCATTGCTGGCGCGCGCCGGTTCGCCATTCGGCGTGATCACCGACCACCTGTAATGTTGCGCGCGGCTCACGTAGTTCGCCATGCGAAGCACTTCGACCGCGCTCGTGAACGCGATCATCGAAAAATTCGGCAGCGTCAGAAAGCCGAAGTGCGTGAGCCCGGACAGCGGCGATTCGGCCGGGGTTTCGACAGGGACGATCGCGTCGCGCTTCATGGGCGGCTCAGCCGTGCTGCGTCGCCGGCGCGCGGCGCACCTTCATCACGCTGCGCAGGCCCGACAGCAGCGGCGCGCGCGCCATGCCCGGCGACCGGCCGAAGCTCTCCGTGATGCGGTCCAGAATGATCGCGAGCATCACCACCGAGAGGCCGCTTTCGAAACCGAGCCCGATGTCGAGCCGCTGAATACTCGCCAGCACGTCGTTGCCGAGACCGCCCGCTCCGACCATTGACGCGATGATCACCATCGAGAGCGCCATCATGATCGTCTGGTTCACGCCGGTCATGATCGACGGCAGCGCGTTCGGGAATTGCACCTTGTAGAGCAATTGCCACGGCGTGCAACCGAACGCCTGCCCTGCTTCGACGATTTCGCGGTTCACGTGCTTGATGCCGAGCGACGTGAGGCGCACCGCGGGCGGCATCGCGAAGATCACCGTGGAGAGAATCCCCGGCACACGGCCAAGGCCGAACAGCATCGCGGCCGGAATCAGGTAGACGAACGCGGGCATGGTCTGCATCAGATCGAGCACCGGGCGCACCACCATCTCGACGGTGCGGCTCTTCGCGGTCCAGATGCCGAGCGGCACACCGAGCAACAGGCTGATCAGGGTCGACGACAACGTGAGACCGAGCGTGATCACCATCTGATCCCAGAAGCCGGTGCCGTAGATCAGTAGCATCGAAAGCAGCGTGAACAACGCGAACCGCCAGCCCACTCGCCACAAACCGATGCCGACGAAAAATGCCATCAGCGCCCACATCGGCACCGTCTGCAAGCCATGCTCGATCAAGGCGGCAAAACTCTCGATGACCTTGCCGATGGAATCGAAGGTTTGCGCGTCGTGATCGAGCAGGTAATGAACACCGTGGTCGACCCAGGTGCCGAGCGGAATGATTTCAGACATGGGAACCTCGATGGCGCGTCAGGACATTGAGCACGTTCGTCTTGTTGACCGAACCGCAGTAGGAGCCGTCCGCCTCGACGACCGGCAGCGGCGCGCGGCTCGCCACCACGCGTTGCACGACGTCGTCGAGCGGCGTGGTGCGGCGGATGCATTCGACGTCGTTGAGCTGCGGCGACGCGCCGCCCGTCACATCGCGGCATACGAAGCCGCGGATCTTGCGCTCGCTGTCAAGCACGAACGCGTAGTCGGCGCTGCCGTTCAGCGTCGCCGCGACGCTCGATGCGTCGATCTGCGTCATGTGCGAGTGCATCAGCGGCACGGCATCAGTCTGCATCAGATCGCCGGCCGTCAGATAGCGGCTGGTGTCAATACCTTCGAAAAACGCGCGCACGTAATCGTCGGCGGGATTCGTGATGATTTCCTGCGGCGTGCCGATCTGCACCACCTTGCCGCCTTCCATGATCGCGATCCGCGTGCCGATCCGCATCGCTTCTTCCAGATCGTGCGAGACGAACAGGATCGTGCGCTGCTGCTCGCGTTGCAGATCGAGCAGCACGTTCTGCATTTCCTTGCGCTTGAGCGGATCGAGCGCGGAGAACGCTTCGTCCATGATCATCAGCGATGGATTGACCGCCAGCGCCCGCGCGAGCCCGACGCGCTGCTGCATGCCGCCCGACAACTGCGCCGGCAGCTTTTCGGCGAACGGCGCGAGGCCGACCTGCTCCAGCACGGTCATCGCGCGCCGCTCGCGCTCCTTCTTGCCGACGCCCGCCACTTCGAGCCCGAACGCCGCGTTCGACAGCACGCTGCGTTGCGGCATCAGCGCGAACGACTGGAACACCATGCTCATGTCCTTGCGGCGCAGCGCCGTCAATTCCGGGCGCGGCACGCTGGCCACATCGCGGCCGTCGATCAGCACCTTGCCGGCCGTCGGCTCGACGAGGCGATTGATCAGGCGGATCAACGTCGACTTGCCAGAGCCCGACAGGCCCATCAGCACGAAGATCTCGCCTTCCTTGACTTCGAAGGAGACGTTATGGACGCCGACGATCTGACCGGTGCGCGCGAACACTTCCTCTTTCGTTGCGCCGCCTGCCAGCATGCCGATCGCCTGTTTCGGGTTGGTGCCGAATACCTTGCACAGCCCTTCGACCACGACCTTGGGGGAATTCATCGAATACTCTCCTAGCGTGGCGGACGTGCGTCCGCGCTGTGCATACATAGTTGCCAGAAAAAAGTACGCCTAGCCGACGAATTGCGACAGGCACATGTGGAAATGCGACACGGCTTGTGCCAGGACGCCGGCCGATGGCGGCAGAAGCCTTGCTGGACAAGGGTTTGGCGGGTGTTGGCCGACGTAGCCGGGCGTGTCGCCCGCGTGCAGGTGAAGCACGTATTGAGGAAGAAACCGCGGCCTGGAAGGCGTCGCGGCCACCCGATGAAGTAAAAACCGGACGGTTTCGGAAGTAAGTTTGTACTACAACGCCGCAGGTGACCGACGCCAGCATCCCGCGCGACCGTGATGAACGCCCGGGGCTGATGCCAATGACAGATGATTACGCTGCTGCAGGGTCAGCTTCACTATCGCGCGTTTCCGGCGCGGCCGACCCGCCGCCCTTTCCAGGAGCCCTGGCGCGTTTCGTCTGGCTCCGTGCGAACGCCGAATCACGCGCCGTAACCTGACCCGCTGCGGCGCCGGTCAGGTCCACGCGAACCGCACCGTCGATCAGGGCAGCCCAGTAACGGCTGCCTCGACACCAGGTGCCGAGCGCGTCACGTATCTCGGCTTTACTCAACCCGAGCGGGCCGGCATGCAAAAGGATGTCCTCGAGTATCCCGAGCTTCAACGGTACTTTCGGAGCGGGGTTTCGCGGAAAGGTTGCGGGAAAGCGCTTCTGCAGCTTGCCAATGACGAGCACCACCGGATCGACCGCCGTTTGCCTCGTCCTGGGACCGCGGGCATTTTTGGGTTGACGTCGAGCTGCTGCCGTCTTCTGCTCTGCTTCCTTGGTGAGCTGTTTTTTCAACTCCACCAGTTGTTCGAAACCCATGCTGCACCCTGAAGAAAAGATGACGAATTCTAGCAGGCATGTTTCACGGTTCCCGTAAATGTGGGGTACTCGCATGGCTGCTTTCGAGCAGTTCATCAGACCGTTGACGTTTAGGCTCGTTCGACGCCTGCCAGCAACGCGCGGTGGCGCATTCACATTCGTGCGGACGATGGCAGGCATCGAACAACCCTAAACGGACTCGGTCCGATGCCGAACTTCCGTAGCCGACCCGGGAGAGTCACTCGAACAGCAATGACGGCCGTCCGCTTTGCGGCTGAGATGAGCCGATTGCAGATGCCCCTCCGTTTAGCGCTCGCTCGCCTGCCTCTGCCAACCTTCGAGACTGAAAGAAAGCAGCCATGCGCGGACGTCGGAAAACTTTGGTCAAAGAGAAAATAACGACGGGAGGCGTTCAGCACGGAAAATCGAGTCGACCGCTTACACTATCCGAACCGGCACTTCGTGGATAACGTTGTTGCCGTAACCTAGCCGGTTCCATTCGGCGTGTTCGGGCTGAGTGCGGCCGGCAAGATCGGTGGCCCGGACGCGCAAGGTGACGACGCCCGGCTCATGGGCTCGTGTGATCAGCTCCCACCACTGCCAGCTGTGACGCTTGCGCTCGCTCACGAGACGAGCCTCCTGCCAGCTTCCTCCGCCCACGCTTATGTCCACGCGCGCAATCTGAGCGGCACCGGACCAGGCTACACCGCGAATGGCCAGCTCACCGCGCCGGACTTCCTGATCACGCGCTGGCTCGGTGATCAAAGCCCGCACGTGCTGCAGCGTGACCGGCTCGCGGACGGTCTGGCCATCGCGTTCCCATTCATACCAATACTTGTCGGCCTGGTAATGCCCGGCGAACGGCCAGTCGATGAGCTCGATATCCGTCAGCCATTTGACCGACGCCACGGCATACCAACCCGGGACGACGAGGCGCACGGGATAGCCGTGCTGAATAGGCAACGGCTCGCCGTTCATCGCGTACGCCAGCAGCACGTCAGGATCGCGAGCATGACCAAGCTGGAGACTGCGCTCGAAGTGCAACGGTCCTGCGTGGCCCTCCATGGTTCCGCCGTCCGCGCCCCGGAACATCACCTCGGTCGCGCCCGTGCGCACGCCAGCCCGGTCCAGGACTTCCGCCAGCGTCACGCCGGTCCACTCTGCCGTGCTGACGGCACCCAGATCCCATTTCTCGCCCTCGATGGGCGGGTCGAACTTCGTGCGGCCGTTTCCGGCGCACTCGAGGGTCACGATCCGCGTCTGCGACGGCATGTTGTGGAGGTCGCGCAAGCTTAGGTTCAGTTGCCGTTCTACGAGGCCGCCAACGGCAAGCCGAAAGGCGGCCGGGTCGAGGTCGGGGATCTGGAAGTGATTGCGGACATAGAAGTGCGCGTTCGGCATGACCACGCCGCCGATCAGTGCAGGAATCGAAGTCTCACAGTTGAGCGGATGCGCGCGATGGACCACCAGGCCGGCTTCAATCGCATTCTGGCAGGCGGTCTCGGGATCTAGCGCTGGCACGAGTTCGCTTACGGGCAGCGCTGCGCCACAGCCGCCGCTCGCGACCACGCGTGCGCACGTCGAGGCGGGATAGATGTCGAGGCTGCCGACCATCTGGAACGGCTTCATGAACTCGCGCAGGTGGCCCTCGTCCTCAGCTTCCACGATGAGGTACAAGGTGTGCTCACCCTGCACGACGGCTTCGCCCCGGATCTCCACCCCGTGCCGCCTGACGTTTGGGCGACTCAGGTGATTCAATAGCATGGCACCCATATAGGGATCGTGAGCGGGGCAGCGCTCGGCCGCGTGCTGATGCCGCACAACGAACAGTGCCATGGTCGCTTCCCGGGACGTCGGTTCGATCAGCTTACTGCGGGTCGGTGGTCAAAGTCGAGCTCAGAAAAGATCGAACGCAGATGGTCCGGTTTATGGAATCCACAGCCTGCAGCAAGTCGCGCAGGAGAACAGATCGCAGCCCAAAGCCGCCTGGTCTCGCGATCGTCCTGTTCGCGAATTTTTCGCAGCTGTGTCGGGGATCCCTCAGCGTTCCGGGGAGCATGGTATGAATTCTCAGGCTAAGCCGAATTGGCGCGATCACGGCGTCAAGATCATTCCGGGTTCCCGCCTCGATATGAATACGCCCCAAACGCCTGGCATGACGAGAGCAGCTGCAATCACTCACGCCCGGGCGGGCGCCAGCAAACTTTGGGCCGGTGCGGTCACCATCGACGCCGACGCCAAAACGGGCGCCCACCATCATGGTGAACTGGAAAACGTCATCTACGTTGTGCGTGGCAGGGCACGTATGCGATGGGGTGAACATCTCGAGTTCGCCGCAGAGGCAGGGCCTGGCGATTTCATCTATGTGCCCCCGTTCGTACCCCATCAAGAGATCAATGCGAGCAAGACCGAGGTGCTCAGTTGCGTTGTGGTCCGTAGCGGTCAAGAGCCGATAGTCGTTAACCTGGATATCGAGCCCGCCGAGCCGCCGGACGATGTCTATTGGGGCGATCCGATTCATCCGCATCCTTAAGTGCGGCTACCCGGTTCCGCCGTCAGTTCCGGAGTCGCCTTTCGGGACCCTCTGAAGGTGGCGACAAATGACCGTCGGTCAAGCGATCAGCGCTGTGCATAAGGGGAGCCTGGGCGCTGTAAGGATCTCCCAAAAGCTGTGGCTAACCGCGTAAGCCATTCATTCAACGTCGGGGACGAGCTGCAGACAGTTGCAACCCGGCCATTCGCGGATTGAACCGGCGAAGACACGGCTCACCGTCGCGGCATCCGACGGGAGACCCCACGAACAGCGAAATCACTCTCACATGTCGGGCCCACTCTCAGCCTCAAAAGCGCCGTGCTGCGCCTCTTCGGCGAAATCGAAATCGCCGAGAGGCGGCTCAGTGTCGCGAGCATGATGTCCTGTCCGAGAGCCGGATGCGGGAGATCTGCATGTCCGGTTCGATGAGCGGGGTGTGAAAACGGAACCATGGTCAGGTTATTCGGGCACCGCCAGACGAAAGAGGCGGCAACAGACAAACCCAGCCTACAGTCGCCGCGTCACATCTCGACTCTACCGGACTGAGACCAGGCCGCTTCGCGCTCGCGTGCACGCACGGCTGCGCAGCCCGTCGAGCTGAAGTAGTTGTCCAGGGCACAGACAGGGCGACCCGGTCGCCTCGACAGGAAGAATCAGGCCAGTTCGCGGTCCGGCATCCGCTCTTCAGGCCCTCTGTAGAATGTCGATCGCCTTTTCGGCATCGTCCAGCGAGTCGACCGCGAGATAAGCAATGAACTGTGTGCCAAGTACAGCAGCGGAAACGCCGCGGAGGTTGATCCCCCCGTCTGCCAGCATCTGGGTCAATTGCGCGATGATCCCCATCTGGTCCAAACCCATTACACGGACGGAGTGAAGGCTCGGGGTGACGGTGAACCCCACCTGTGTCGCGGCCTGGATCTCCCTCTCCCCCTGCAGCGGTGCGACAAACACGACCCCCTTGCCCGATGCTTCCGGCGTGCGACGTGCGACGATGAACTGCAGGTCTACGCCCGCATCCCGCAAAGCGCTTAATACTTGCGCAAGCCCGCCCGGTTTGTCGTCGATGGTAGCGGCCCAAACATCGACGCGTTCTACGCTCAGTTCCATGGCAGTCCCTCCCGCCTGATGCATCTCCCAATAAAAATCTACTTCACCAACGGCACGCAAGCAAGGCCGGCAGCGTAAGCGACACACGGAATGCCCGGAATCCCCGGGGCCGGCACTGTGCGCCCTGGAAACGACCGGTTTCGGTTTGTTTATCGTCATGCGACGCTTCTTGCCGGCAAGCTGCGGATATAGCCGGCGCCGACCATCCGGTCGCGCCCGAGAGGTTGCGGCGTCCCCGTCTGCAAGGGATGCGGTACATGCATGCACCGCTCGCGCGCGGGGCGGGACTAACGTGCCGCCGCCACAAAAAGTATTTATTCGTGCACGGACGAGAACCGTTTCAATGGCGTCCGAAGCGTCGTTTCAAAACGACTCGCCAACCATTTCTTCACTCTTGCGCCAGAGCGCATCAGCGCCCGCAGCGTCAAGCGCATAGCGTCGAACGCCTTCGCTGACGGGCGTAATGACAACATCGTCGGCAACGGTTTCGCTCACATGGCAGTTCTCGCAGTATCTGGCTCCGATGTCTTCGGCTGACGCCACCACCGCAGCCCAGACGGAAGTCGCCGCCCCTTGTGACACGGTCTTGAACTGAAACGGCCCCTGCCCCTCTGACTCAAGCTGACTGTTGATCGTTTCGAGTAGCGCCGTCATCTGGCTTTCGTCCATATGACGGGCCAGTTCTGTGTGAATCCCGCCGGGATGAACTGCGGCTGCGCGCACGCCGCGCGCCCGATGTCGCTGATCGAAAGCCACCGCAAAGAGGATATTCGCCGTCTTGGCGCGCCCGTATGCAACGAACGGATCGTAAGGCGTATGGTCGAAGCCGGGGTCGTTGCGATCCACGTCCGCGAAGCGGTGCCCCGACGACGCGAGCATGACCACTCGACCACCAGACGGGATCAGCGACGCCAACCGGTTCACCAGCAAGAAATGCCCCAGATGATTCGTGCCGAACTGCGTCTCGAACCCATCGGCTGTCTTACCAAAAGGAGTTGCCATCACGCCCGCGTTCGCGATGATGACGTCGATAGGTTTGCCGTCCTCTTGCAGCCTGTCGGCGCAAGCCCGGACGCTCTCGAGGCTCGCGAGATCGAGCGCAATCAGCTCGATGCTGCCGCCTGCCGCGGCGGCCTCGCGCCGCGCGTCAGCGATCGCCTGCTTTGCTTTTTCCAGGTCTCTGGCCGCGCCGATAACACTGGCCCCGTGCGCTGCCAACGCCCGCGCCGTCTCCACGCCCAGTCCCGCGGACACACCCGTTACAAGAATTCGCTTGCCATGAAGATCGACGCCTGCGAGCACGTCGTCCGTCGTCGAAGTCGCACCAAATTTCTCAGTCATTTCCGCCGCTCCAGCACAATGAAGGTTGACGTCATTCCCAACCTGGGATAAAAACGGAGCCTCACTCCGCTTTCCTAGATACTAAACGGAGTAACCCTCCGTTTGCAAGCATTCAACGTGCAAATGAACGATTCGACGCCAAAAGAACGAAAACCCAGAGCCGACGCGCTGCGCAATCGCGAGCGCATCCTTGAAGAAGCGAAAACGGCGTTCACGCGCGCCGGAGGCGATATCAGCCTGGAGGACGTCGCCCGCCAGGCGGGCGTCGGCGTAGGCACGCTGTACCGGCACTTTCCTACACGCGAGGCCCTACTGGAGAGCGTCTACCGTGCCGAGGTGGCGAAGCTTGCGGAAGAGGAGCGGAGACTGTCCGATTCGCTGCCCCCGCTCGATGCGTTGAGATCCTGGATGTTGCTCTTCATCGACTACATCGCTACAAAGAAGATCATCGCACCCGCATTGAATTCGATTGTCGGCGGACCGACGAAGCTATTCGAATCGTCCGGCGCGCAGATCAAGGACGCAATCCAGTCGCTCGTCATACGCGCAATCGCAAGTGGCGACATCCGCCCCGATCTTGAGCCCTTGGATCTGCTTCGTGCTCTCGTCGGCGTTTCGAATGTCGCGTCAGCTCCGGACTGGCAGAAAAGTGCAAAGAGGCTGGTCGAAATACTTTTGCTTGGATCCAGGCCACCCGAGTAGTTTCGCGACCGACCCGAACCCGCCAGTCACACTGTGAGGAAACAAGCGCCCTGTCGCGCCTTGCGAGAAGCACTGGTCTTCCATCGGCTCCCGCGTGCTCACATCCCGGCGCGATCATTTGAGAATCGTGGTCGCGAGCGTTCAAGCTCACACTCCATTCTTCGCCACGAAATGCACCGTTCCTGAACGCGTTCGCTAGTTTCACGCGCATGTAGGTGCCCGGAACTGGTGCGTCGACGATGGCCGCGCCTCTTTCGAAGACCAGGCTGCGTCTCCTGCACAGCCGCGCCAGACCCACATCACAGGATGTTCACCAACCTCGCTAGTCCCTTGGCACGCGTCATGCGTAAGCATGAATTATTGTTGAACAATATATTTTTGATTGTTCAACAATGTATATTGTCACCACCCGGACGAGCGAGAACTCCATGAAAGCCCAACTTGATCTGAAACCTGTCCTGTCCTCCCTTCCGCGCGTCGCGAAGTGCGCCGCTGCGCTCGCGCTGTGCGCCGCGTCTCACGCGTTCGCCTCGAGCGGCGCGCCGACCGTCGCGCCCGGCAAGCTGACGATCGGCGCGGATCTGACGTATCCGCCCTACGACTACATGCAGGACGCAGATCCTGCCGGCTTCGATCCCGCGTTCATGACGAAGCTCGCCGGGCACCTGAAGCTCCAGCCCGGCTTCGTCGATACGCGCTTCGCCAACCTGATCCTCGGCGTCAACGCGAACCGCTTCGACGTGATCGCGTCGGCGCTCTATGTGACGCCGGAGCGCGCGAAACAGATCGACTTCGTGCCCTACCTGAAGACCGGCGGCTCGCTGCTCGCCATGAGCCACTCCGGTTTCGCACCGAAGACGCCCGAAGATCTGTGCGGCAAGCGCGTGAGCTCGATCAAGGGTGCGTCGTGGATTCCGAAACTCAACGAGGTGTCGAAGCAGATCTGTACGCCTGCCGGCCGCGGCGCAATCGACGTGCGCGAGTTCGAGACTTCGCCGGAAGCGGCCCAGGCCGTCCTCTCGCACGCCGTCGACGCGCAGTTCGAGGACTCGGCCGTGGCGCAGATGACCGTCAACAAGCTCGGCGGACGCGTGGCGATCACGTCGACCACCCCGCTCTATCCGGTCGTCATCGGTCTCGGCGTCAAGAAAGGCAATGACGCGCTGCTCGCCCAGCTGAAGACTGCGTTTGCGTCGATGAAGCAGGCGGGCGAATACCAGGCACTGCTCAAGCAGTACAACGTCGCCGAGCCGACCGGCAATGACATTGCCCTGGCGCTCGGTACGGCACAGAACTAACGGCACGTCGCGCGCAGCCTGAGGCCGGGCACTCGCCCGCGCCCTCGTGGCTGCACGCCGTGAGGGGAAGCACATGGTATTCGACTGGCACTACACGGCTTCATTGTTGTTTGACGCCGCTTTCTGGAAAGCCACCTGGCTCGTGGTCGAATTGAGCGCCGCGACCTGGCTGATCGGCATTGTGGCAGGCTTCGCACTTGCGCTCGGCAAGCAGTCCGCCCTCATGCCGCTACGCGTCGCGTGCAGCACCTACATCTGGCTCTTTCGCAGCCTGCCGCTGCTGGTGTTGCTGATCTTTGTCTATAACCTGCCGCAGGTGCTGCCCTGGACGGGCGCCTTGTTGTCCGACCCGTTCTGGGCCGGTCTGCTGGCGCTCTCGATCAGCGAAGCGGCCTACATCGCCGAGATCCATCGTGGCGGCCTGCTGTCGCTCCACAAGGGGCAGCTCGAAGCGGGCAAGGCGCTCGGTATCCGCTTCGTCGGCCTGCAACGGCTGATCGTGCTGCCGCAGGCGTTTCGCGTCGCGCTGCCCGCGCTCATCAATGAGTACGTTACGATCGTCAAGCTGACGTCGCTCGTGTCCGTCATTTCGCTGGCGGAAATCCTGCTGGTCGGCGAACGCCTGTACACGCAGAACTTCAAGGTGCTCGAGACGATGCTGGCCGTCTCGTTCTACTATGTGCTGATTGTCACCGTATTCGGCCATGCGTTGAAGATGCTCGAGAAGCACCTCGACGTCACGCGCCGCACGCAGGCTGGGGCCGCCTTCATTCCTGTGGAAACACCACGGCCCGTGCACGCAGCGAACGGCGTTCGCACAGCGCGAGCCAGCAGCGCGGTGCGTGCGCTGGAAGCCCTCGGCATCCGCAAACGCTACGGCGATCATGAAGTGCTCAAGGGGATCGACTTGACCGTGCGCGCAGGAGAAGTGGTGTCGATCATCGGCCCGTCGGGTTCGGGCAAGACTTCGCTGATCCGCACGCTGAACGGCCTCGAGACGCTCGACGGCGGCGAAGTGCGCCTGCATGACAAGGCGTTCCTGTGGCCGCCACGCGCGAGGCATGGCAAGGTGCCGCATGCGCAGTACATGCGCGGCATCCTCGATATCGGCATGGTGTTTCAGAGCTTCAACCTGTTCCCGCATAAGACGGTGCTGCAGAATGTGACGCTCGCGCCCCACTATCACGGGCGTCTGAACGGGCCCCCGCTCGACGAAGCCGGCATGCGCTTGCTGGCAAAGGTAGGCATGGCCGCGCATGCGCACAAGTATCCGCATCAGTTGTCCGGCGGTCAGCAGCAGCGCGTCGCGATTGCGCGGGCACTGGCGATGCAGCCGTCGATTGTCCTGTTCGACGAACCGACCTCGGCGCTCGATCCGGAACTGGTCAACGAAGTACTGAAGGTCATTGAGGAACTCGCCCGGGAAGGCATGACCATGATCATCGTCACACACGAAATCAACTTTGCGTTCCGTATTTCAGACCGTATCGTGTTCATGGAAGCGGGCACGATCGTGAGCGATGCGCCACCGCACGAACTGGCGACGCTCGACAAGACTTCGCGGATCGCCAGCTTCCTCAAAGACGTCCATCTTGCATAAAACACCGTATGCCCACCTCGCACTCAACTGTTACCGCCCTCACTGGCCAGGAACCCGAGCAATCAGTCACGGACCGGATCCTGTCGACGATCCGCGACGAGATCATTGAAGGCAAATTGCCGCCGGGCACCGCACTCGTCGAGAACGATCTCACCCGGGCGCACGACGTCTCGCGCAACACGCTGCGTGAAGCGCTGCGTCTCTTGTGCCGTGAAGGGCTCGCGGTGCATTACCGGCATCGCGGCGTGATCGTGCGCACCCTGACGCGCCACGATGTGCGCGACATCTATCGGGTGCGGCGCACGCTCGAACTGCAAGCCCTGATGCGCGAGGACCCGATCGAGGAAGATGAAATCGCGGCGATGCGCGACGCAGTCGTGCACGCGCAAACTGCTGCGGACGAAGGCGACTGGCGCAGCGTTGGCACCTACAGCCTGCTGTTTCACCGGCGCATCGTGCAGTTGCTCGGCAGCCCGCTGTTCGACACATTCTTCACGACGATATTGGCGCAACTGCGCCTCGTGTTTGCCTCGGCCCCCGACGAGCGGCGCTTCCAGCGTCCCTGGATCGCGAAGGATCAGCAGATTCTGGAGCTGATCTCGAGCGGGCGCACCGCAGAGGCGAGCGCCGCGCTCGCCGGTTACCTGAAGCAATCGGAGCACGCGCTGCTCGATTACCTTTAATTCGTGTTCCTCATTCCAGCTTTATTCACCGATTCACGGCCACTGCTCGAACAGGCAACAGCGCGTAACAGGCGCAGCCTGTCCGTGTGTCTTATGAAGGAGTCTCCATCATGTTGAATTACCCCGCCGCCTATCAGTCCACCAAGGGATCCGCGCTCGACCCGGACAAAGCGTTTTATCAACGTATCGCCTCTGAGCACGATACGCGCACGCTGCTCGAATCGATCGTCGTGCCGATCCGCTCGGGTCAGGCGTGGGCCGTACCGGCCGGTCATGTGTTTCGCATCGTCACGATCGAAGGTCCGCAAGTGGCCGACCTGAACATGTGGAACCTGCACAACCCGCGCGAGCGCATGTGGGCATCGCGCACGCGCCAGTTGCAGCAGGCGCACGTCAGCACATTCGACCGTTTGTGGTCGACGCTGCCTTTCCTGCGTCCAATGGTGACGATCACCGACGACAGCCTCGCCGACTACGGCGTCGACGAGCATGGCGGCCGCGTTCACGACCTGCTCGGCACGCGTTGCGATCCGTACGTGAACCGCATGCTGACTGGCGAGGATTTCCATTTCCACTGCCACTCGAACCTGACGCGCGCAATCGCTCCGTATGGCTTGACCGAATATGACGTGCACGACGTGCTGAACGTGTTCCAGTGCACCGGGCTGAATCTCGAAGACAAGTACTTCATGAAGGCATGCCCCGCGAAGAAGGGGGATTACCTTGAGTTCTTCGCGGAAATCGACCTGCTGTGCGCGCTGTCGACCTGCCCGGGCGGCGATCTGTCGTTGCCGATGTGGGGGCCGGACGCGCGCGATCCGCTGGAGGTATGCCGTCCGCTCGGCATCGAGATCTACCGGCTCGCTCCGCAGATGCTGAAGGGATGGACCTCACCCCCGGTCGCCGCGTACAAGGGGCAGCACGGGATGACGTTGGCGCAGCCGCAGTGGAAGTGTGGGTGTTGAGCATTAGTGGATCCGGATGCTGCCGGTCGGGCAATTTGCCTGGGCCGGCGCGGCGCTTTCTACGATCAAAGCGCGAACAACCTCCCCAGATGAGGCTCGCAATCCTCCACACCGGCGAGCCGCAACGCATGCCAGGCCATCGCGAAGTTGCTCGATATCACTGGCTTGCGGGTCCTCGCCTCGAGTTCTGGAATCAGCCCGGCGACGCGCAGGCTTGTGCACGACACGAAAACCGCGTCCACGTCGGCGTTCTGTGCAAGGTGCTCGACGGCGGCTCGCAGAGACGCAGCGTCAATCCGCGCAACTTCGTTGTCGTTTGCATGCTCGAATGACGCCATACGCGTGACGCCGACACCCCGCGCCTCGATGTAGTCCCGCATGAAGCTATTGATCGCACGCACATAGGGCGTCAGCAGTGCGGCTCGCTGCACGCCGAGCGCACGCAACGCAGCGAGCGCAGCGGTGATGGGCGTGGTGCATGCGACGCCGGGACGTGCTTCGCGGATGCGCGCGAACACGTTTTCCTCGCCGATCACCATCGCGGCCGACGTGCAGCCGAACGCCACGACATCGATCCGCTCGCCAGGGCGAATCAGCGCCACCGCCGCTGCAATGCGGGAGTCCATTTCCATCAGCCGTTCGGGCGTAATGTCCGCCGAGTTGTACACGCGGCTTTCGTAGAACGCCACGCCATCCTGCGTCAGCAGCCTGCGCCATTCGTGTTCGATCGTATGATCGGTGGCGAGCACCACGAGCCCAATGGCCGCACGCCGGCAGATGCCGTCGTCCAGCACGAAATCGAGTCTTGCGTAGGCGTCGTCCGGCAGTGCACTCGTGTTCATTTCAGTGTCATCCCTGTCATGTCGATCTCGGGCTCGCGACCGGCCATGATGTCGACCAGCAGTTTCGCGGTGCCGCACGACATCGTCCACCCCATGTGTCCGTGCCCGGTGTTCAGATACAGGTTCCTGTGACGCGTGCGGCCGATCAACGGCGTACCCTCTGGCGTCATCGGGCGCAGACCGGCCCAGTGGGACGGCCTGTCATAGTCGGCGCCGCTGGGGAACAGCTCGCGTGCGGCCCGCAGCATGGTCGTGAAGTCGGCGGGTGTGTGGCGGGTGTCATAGCCGGCGAATTCCGCGGTTGCAGTAAAGCGCAGCCGCTGGCCAAAACGCGCCCACGCCACGAGGTTGTTCTCATCGACGCCGCCAAGATCCGGCGGACGGTGATCCGGCCCGACCGGGAAAGTGGCCGAGTAGCCCTTTACCGGATACACGGGTAGCCGATAGCCCAGACGACGCGCCACAATTGGCGACCAGGAACCGAGCGCCAGCACGAACTCGTCACCGCGCACGAGTCCCGCCGGCGTATGCACCCCGACTATCTGGTCGCCTGATGCCTCGATGGAACTGATCGGCCTGTCGAATTCGAAACGCACGCCAAGGCGTTCGCACGCCGTCTTCAAGGCACGGGTGAAGAGGTGTGCATCGCCGCTCTCGTCGGTAGGGCAATAGATTGCCCCGGCAATCCTGTCTCGCGCAGCCCCAAGCGCGGGTTCCCGCGCGACGACCGCTGCCGCATCGAGCGTTTTGAGCGGCAGGCCGTTGTCCTTAAGGATCGACATGTTCTGCCTGCCGCGCGCAAAAGACGCTTCGTCGCGATAGAGATACAACAGGCCGCGGCTAATGCGGTCGTATTGCAGGTGCTCGGCGGCGGTCAGCTGTTGCAGTTGCGTCTGCGCGTAGCGGCAAAGCGTGACCTTGCGCGTCGTGTTCACGCGGGAGCGCTCCGCCGTGCAGTTTCGCAGGAACTGGAGGCACCAGATCCACATGTGCGGGTCCGCGTTGAGCTTGAGCCGCAGCGCCTGCCCTTCGACGAAAAGCGACTTCAGCAGGATTTTCGGCGCACGCGGAGAGGCCCATGTATACGAATGCCCCGGTGCGACCAGGCCGGCGTTGGCAAAGCTGGTCTCGAGCGCGACGTCCGGCTGGCGGTCGATCACCGTGACCTCGCGACCCTCTTTCGCGAGGTACCAGGCTGCCGTGACGCCTGCGATTCCGCCCCCCAGTACGACGCTTTTCATGCGTAACTCCCGTACCCATGGTTCAAATATAGCGCCGCCGGCGCGTTGGATGGTGGTTTATACGCGGATACCCTAGCCCGTCCAATGTGCGGCGAGACCTATCATGAAAGGAGCACTTTCCTGACGGCGCCGCGGTGAGCCTGCCCGCCAGGCCGTTGATCCAGCAGATCATGCATTGCACGCGAACACACGTTTTCGTCCGCTTTCTGATGTCACCGGTCTATCCGCGTGGCGGATCGCTTTGATCCCTTTCACAATAAGGAGTCACTAACATGATTGCTCAGAAGAATGGCACGCCCGACGCGGTTCGCGTCTTACGGCGAACGACAATCGCGGCCATGGCCGCTCTGGCCGTGCTCGCCGGCACGGTCCCCGGCCTGGCCCGAAGCCAGGGCGCCACCATCAAGATCGGCGTGCCCGCGCCGCTATCAGGCAGCAGCGCCAATGCCGGCCAGGACATCGTCAACGGCGCAAAGCTGGCCGCCGCGAAAATCAATGCGGCCGGCGGCGTGCTCGGCAAGCAGATCGAGCTCGTGCCGGAAGACGACGCCTGCGACGCGCAGACAGCGGTACAGGCGGCGCAGAAACTTGTCGATGCGGGAGTCGTCGCGGTGGCAGGCGGTTACTGCTCAAGCGCAGCGCTGCCAGAACTGACGACCTTTCACCGTGTCGGCATTCCCTACGTGATGGACGCGTCGACCAATCCCAAACTGACCGAGATGGGCTACCAGAACGTGTTCCGCACGATCGGCCGTGACGACGAGCAGGGTCCGTTCGCCGCCAACTTCATCAAGAACTTCCTGCACGCAAAACGTGCGGCGGTCATCAACGACAACACGACCTATTCCAAGGGCCTCGCCGACAACACGGTGGAAGCGCTGAAGAAGAACGGCGTCGATGTCGTCTACGACGATGCGATCACGCCCGGCCAGATGGACTACTCGCCGACGCTAACCCATGTCGCCGCACTGAAGCCGGACGTTATCTATTACACCGGCTATTTCGCCGAAGCCGGCCTGTTGGTGAAGGAGGCGCGGCAACTGGGCCTGAAGATGACGCTGATGGGCGGCGACGCCACCAACGACCCCACGCTGATGAAAACAGCCGGCCCCGCGGCCGACGACATGGTCATCACAACGGCGCCGCTGGCACAGTTCCTGAGCGCCGCGCACGGCTATGTCGACGACTATACGAAGGCCTACGGGCAAGGTCCCGGCCCCTATTCCGTCTACGAATACGATGCCGTCGGAGTCACCGCCAAAGCGATCGCGGACGCAAAATCGACGGCGCCCGCGGCCGTCAGTGCTGCTCTGCACAAGATCTCGGGCTATCAGGGCGTGACTGGGACGATCGGCTTCAACGCGAAAGGCGACCGCAGCAACGCGGTGTATATCGTCATTACCGTGCGCGGCGGCAATTTCACGCCTTACCAGCGACTTGATTCAGGTGGACACTGGGTGGCGATGAAGTAGGCCCTGACGCGCGCCGGGCCTGGCCATGAGCACCTTTTTCCAGTTCGTCGTCGAAGGGCTGACGACCGGCTCTTTCTATGCCCTCGTCGCCCTCGGCTACACGATGGTCTACGGGATTATCCGGCTGATCAACTTCGCTCACGGCGACTTGTTCATGGTCGGTGCGTTCGTCGGCTGGACCGCTTTGACGGCGCTCGCCGCGGTGCACCTGCCGCTCGCCCTGACGCTGCTGATTGCGCTCGTCGCTTCGATGGCGGTCACCGGCGCCCTCGGCCTCGCCATCGAGCGGCTGGCCTACCAGCCGCTGTTGCGCGCGCCGCGGCTGTCGATTCTGATCACGGCGCTCGGCGTTTCTCTCGCGCTGGAGAACGGCGTGCTGCTGCTCTACGGCGCGGGCTTCGACACCTATCCGCATGTGCTCAGCCAGGCAGGATTCGATCTGCTCGGCGTGCGGGTCAGCTTCACACAGATAGGCATCATCGCGGTGAGCCTTGCGCTGATGCTGGCGCTGTATTTCTTCGTCCATCACACGTTCCTCGGCACGGCCATGCGCGCGCTGGCGATCGATCAGGACGCGGCACGTCTGATGGGCGTCAATGTCGAGCGGCTGATCCAGCTGACCTTCCTGTTAGGTTCCGTGCTGGCCGCCGTCGCAGGGGTCATGGAAGGGCTCTTCTACACCCAGATCAATTTCTTCATGGGCTTCGTGCTGGGTCTTCGTGCTTTCACCGCCGCCGTTCTCGGCGGCATCGGCAACATTCCAGGTGCGATGGCCGGCGGCATCCTGATTGGCCTGCTCGAGGCCTTCGGCGCCGGCTATGTCTCGTCGCAGTGGACCGATGTGCTGGTGTTCGGCGTGCTGATCGGTGTGCTCGTGATCAAGCCGACTGGCTTGTTCGGCGAACGCGTCGTCGAGAGAATGTAGGCCATGGGCACGACGCCGACTTCAGCGCGTTGGCGCCGCCCTGCGGCCGGCGCCGGTCTTCTTGTCGCTGCCGTGGCGCTGCCGGCTGTCGCCAGCAGCTATATCGTCGATGTCGGCCTGACCATCGCCACCTATTCGATCCTCGGCCTCGGGCTGAATATCGTAGTCGGCTATGCCGGGCTGCTGGATCTGGGCTATGCAGCCTTCTTTGCAATCGGTGCCTACACGACGGCGCTGCTGGAAACACTGCTGCACTTCTCGTTCTGGGAAACGCTGCCGTTCAGCCTCGCGTTTGCCGGCGCTTCGGGCATCGTCATCGGCTACCCCACCCTGCGTCTGCGCAGCGACTACCTGGCGATCGTCACGCTTGGGTTCGGCGAGATCACGCGCATCATTGCCACCAACCTTCGGATTACGGGCGGCCCGAACGGCATATACGGCATCGACAGCCCCAGCCTGTTCGGCTATGAGATCAGTTCGCCCCATGCGGTCTACGAACTGGGCATCGCGTTTCTCGTGCTGGTGCTCGTGTTCGCGATCCGGCTCGGCCAGTCGCGGCTCGGCCGCGCCTGGACCAGCATCCGCGAGGACGAGGCGGCTGCCGAGGCCGTCGGCGTGCCGACGCTGCGCGTCAAACTGCTGGCCTACGTCATGGGCGCATTGATCGGCGGTTTTGGCGGCAGCCTGTTCGCTGCACGCTTCGGGACGATCGACCCGACCGGTTTCACCTATCTGCAGTCCGTCACGATCCTGATCATCGTCGTACTTGGCGGTCGAGGGAGCATTCCTGGCGTGATACTCGGCGCCGTGATCGTTGCCGGCCTGCCCGAGATGCTGCGTTTCCTCAACCTTTGGCGCATCTTCGGGTTCGCGATCGGGCTGGTGATCCTGATGCTGCTCCGGCCGCAAGGCCTGTGGCCGGCGCCACTGCGCCGCGTGGCGCCGCCACGCGAGGGCGCCGGCGCCGCAAAGCCCGTGCCTCGGGAGACCGTCACCGATGAAATCATGCTCGAGGTGCGCAACATGCAGCGCCGCTTTGGCGGGGTGCTGGCAGTTGGCGACGTCAGCTTTACGGTGCGCAGCGGTGAGATCCTCAGCCTGATCGGCCCGAACGGCGCCGGCAAGACCACGGTGTTCAACTGTCTCACAGGGGTGACCCGTCCGACCGGCGGTCAGGTTCTCTGGCGCGGCGCCTCGCTGGTGGGCGGAGCACCGCATCGCATCGTCCACCGCGGCATGGCGCGCACCTTCCAGGGCATCCGCCTGTTTGCCAACATGACTGCCTTCGAGAACGTGCTGATCGGCATGGACCATCGGCTCCGAACGCAGCTGATCGCCGAGCTGCTTGCGCTACCCTCCGCTCATTCCGAGGCGGCCGATCACGCGACAGAGGGCCTGGGCTGGCTCAGCTTCGTCGGCCTCCGCGCCCGGGCGGGCGAACGCGCGGCCGACCTGCCCTATGGCGATCAACGCCGGCTGGAGATCGCTCGTGCGCTCGCCAGCAACCCGCATCTCCTGCTGCTGGACGAGCCGGCCGCGGGGATGAATCCGACCGAGAAGCACGCGCTGATGGAATTGATCCGGCGTATTCGGGATCTTGGCGTCACGGTGCTGCTGATCGAACACGACATGATGCTGGTGATGGGCGTGTCGGACCGGATCATCGTCATGGACCATGGCGTCATCATCGCCGAGGGTCCGCCAATCGAGATCCAGGCCGACCCGCGTGTGATCGACGCGTATCTCGGTACAGCCGGAATAGACGAAGCGGCTGACGATGCCGCCGGGGAGAAATCGCTGTGGGACTCCTAGAAATCCGCGATTTGCACGTGAGCTATGGGAACGTAGAGGTTCTGCATGGCATATCGCTGGACGTCGCAGAAGGTGAGATCGTGGCATTGCTCGGCAGCAACGGGGCGGGCAAAACCACGACGCTACGCGCCATTTCCGGCCTGATTCGCCCACGTGCTGGGCAGGTCGTGATGGCCGGGCACCTGCTCACCGGACTGCGGGCCCACCAGATCGTGGCCCTGGGTCTCGGTCATGTGCCGGAAGGCCGTCGCATGTTCGGGGCGCTGACAGTCGAGGAAAATCTGCGGCTCGGCGGTTATCTGATCCGGGCCGACGGCGCCTTGCTGGAACAACGCATGACTGAGGTCTATCGGACTTTCCCGCGGCTCGGGGAGCGACGCAGTCAGTTGGCGGGCACGCTCAGCGGTGGCGAACAACAGATGCTGGCAATCGCACGCGCCCTGATGCTGCGGCCACGCGTCGTCGTGCTGGACGAACCGTCCATGGGACTGGCCCCGAAACTGGTCCGGGTGATCTTCGGCATGATTGCCGACATCTGCAGCGAAGGCACCTCGATCCTGCTCGTCGAGCAGAACGCACGCCAGGCACTGCGCATCGCTCATCGGGCCTACGTGCTGGAAAGCGGCCGCATCGCGCTCGCCGGCCCCGCCCAGGATCTGGCGCAGGATAGCCGGGTTCGCGCAGCGTATCTGGGCGGCAGTGCCGTCGCGACAGAGTGACAAATCAAGACTGCGCCACGGGGAATAGACCATCGCGCCCAGTCGCCGCATTACGCGGGCCGACGGTTCATTCGGCGGCATTGTGGTTGGGACATTGAGCGTTAGTTACTTTCGGACCCTGTTAGCACCGTTGAGAATCGATGATCGCAGATCAGCGCCCGGTTGACGCGCGGACGATCAGTTCGCCCGGCAGCAGACAGTCACGCGCGGCCTCGGTCGCACCATCGATGCGCTGGCTCAGGAACTCGACTGCGCGATAGCCGATGTCGTACGTCGGCTGACGGATCGTCGAGATGCCGGCGAGTTCGGCCCAGTCGGGATCGTCGAAGGACAGCAGCGCGACGCGCTCCTGCCAGTGCGCGCCGTAGCACGTCTTCAGATGCAGCGCGAGGCGCAGCGCGACGGGCGCATTGGCCGCGAACCACGCGATGCGTCTGCCCGCGGCCGCAGCGGCGTCGACCGTGTGGTCGAGCGCGTCTAGCGCGCGCTGGGTGGCGGTTTCGTCGCCAAGATCGAGCACGACCGTCAGACCGTGTGCCCCGCTCACGCCGCGCATCACTTCGCCAAATGCCGCTTCACGCTGGCGTCGCGAACTGATGTTGTCGAATGGCTGCACGACGAAGCAGATTTCGTCGAAGCCGCGTTCGAGTAGATGGCGCGTGCCGAGCTGCGCGGCCGCCGCGTTATCGAGCCCGACCATATCGGCGCTCAGCCCTTCCACGGTCCGGTCGACCAGCACCGCTGGAATACCGCCGCCACCCACCGGCCGCAGCGTCTCCTCGCAGACGCCGAGCGCGTTGACGATCACGCCCTCCACACGATACGTCGTCATCAGCGCCAGAAAGCGGCGCTCCATCTCGACTTCGTTCGCCGCGTGGCAGATCAGCGGCATGTAGCCGAGCGCGTGGCACGCCGCTTCGACACCCTGCAGCACTTCGACTGTGTACGGATTGGTGAGATCGGCAACCACCATGCCGATCAGCCGGTTGCGGCCGCGCTTGAGACCGCGCGCCATCTGGTTCGGCTGATAGTCGAGACGCTGGATCGCGGCTTCAATCCGCGCGCGCAGATCGGGCGACAGCACATTCGTCTCGCCGTTCAGATAGCGCGAGATGCTGGTCTTGCCCGTGCCCGCTTCCCGCGCAACGTCGCTGATGGTGGCGCGCCGCAAAGCGGCCGCGCGAACGGGCGTGCTCATGACTTCAGTACATCACGGTTGACGATGTTCGTGCGCAGGCTGCCGTCGAGCGCCGCGACGAGATTTTCGGCTGCGCAGCGCGCCATCGCGTGACGCGTCTCGTGCGTGGCCGAACCGATGTGCGGCAGCGCGACGACGTTCTTCATCGACAGCAACGGGGAATCCGCACCGACAGGTTCCTGTTCGAACACGTCCAGCCCCGCGCCATGGATCGTGCCGGCCTTGAGCGCATCGATCAGCGCGGCTTCGTCGACGGTCTGGCCGCGTGACGCGTTGATCAGGATCGCGCTTTTCTTCATCGCCTTGAATTCGGCCGCGCCGATCAGGTGACGGGTTTCCTTCGTGAGCGGCACCTGCAGGCAGACGAAGTCGGATTGCGCCAGCAGCTCCGCGAGTTCGACGCGTTGTGCGCCGTACGCCTTTTCCGCCTGTTCATTCGGGCTGCGGTTCGTGTACAGCACACGCATGTTGAAGCCGAGCGCCGCGCGTCGCGCGACCGCTCCGCCGATGCGTCCCAGACCCACGATACCGAGCGTCTTGCCCTGCACGTCGACGCCGAAATGTTCAGCGCCGATGCTGCGTTTCCATTCGCCCGCTTTCACGACATTCGCGAGTTCGACGACGCGCCGGGCCGTTGCCAGAATCAGCGAGAACACCGTATCGGCCGTCGATTCGGTCAGCACGTCCGGCGTGTTCGCCAGCAGAATACCGCGCCGCGTGAGATCCGCGACATCGTAGTTGTCGAAGCCGACCGAGATCGTCGCCAGCGCTTTCAGTTTCGTCGCGCCGTCGAGCATCGCGGGCGTGATCTTCACGCTCGCGCCGATCGCGCCGTCGGCGTCCCGCAACGCGGCAACCAACGCGTCGTGCTGCGCGGCGTCGACTTCGGCCACGTCTGCGTGTTCACGCAGATACGACATGACATCGGCGGGCAACGGCTTGTACGCGACAATCTTGTTCTTCATCGGCTTATTTTCCTTGCAACGGCGTAGCGAGTGCAGGTGTGTGCTGCGCAGGTTGCGGCTTGACCGCGAGGGTCAGGATCACGGCGGCGACAAGCGCCACGCTCATGAACGCATACGATGCCGCGGGCGATCCGGTCGCGCCGTTCAGGTAGCCGACCACATACGAGCCGACGAACGATCCGAGCGCGCCCATGCTGTTGATCAGCGCCATCGCGCCACCAGCGACGTTCTTCGGCAGCAGTTCCGGCACGATCGCGAAGAACGGGCCGTACGGCGCGTACATCGCGGCGCCCGCTATCACGAGCAGCGCGTAAGACATCCAGAAGTGCGTCGAACCGAGTGCATACGAGGCCGCGAACGCCACCGCGCCGATCAGCAGGAACGGCCACACGAACACCTTGCGGGCATTGAGTTTATCCGAAGCCCACGAGGCCGCAAGCATCGCGATCGTTGCGGCGAGATACGGCAGCGCCGACAGCCAGCCGGTCTCGACCATACCGAGCGTTGAACCGTTCTTCAGGATCGACGGCAGCCACAGCACGAAACCATAGACACCGATGCTCCAGCAGAAATACTGCGCGCACAGCTTGATGACAGCCGGATTGCGGAACGCCTCGCTGTAATTGCGCACCGGCCTGATCGCGGCCTGCTCGGCGCGCAGCGTGTCGTCGAGCGCCTTCTTTTCATGCGGCGCGAGCCACGACACCTGCGCCGGCTTGTCCTGCACGATGAACCACCAGATCACGGCCCAGAGGATTGCCGGCGCGCCTTCCGCAATAAACATGTGACGCCAGCCGAACGAATGCACGAGATAGCCCGACACAACAGACATCCACAGCACCGTCACGGGATTGCCCAGAATCAGAAACGTATTGGCCCGCGAGCGTTCGCTTTTGGTAAACCAGTTGCTGATAAAGATCAGCATCGCCGGCATGACCGCCGCTTCGACGATACCAAGCGCGAAGCGGATCACCATTAACGACGGAATATTGCTGACCATGCCGGTCAGCGCCGCACATCCGCCCCACAGAATGAGGCTCCAGAACACGAGCTTCTTGACGCTGCGCCGCTCGGCGTAGATCGCGCCCGGAATCTGGAAAAAGAAGTAGCCGAGAAAGAACAGTGCGCCGATCAGCGACGACAGGCCTTTGCTGATGCCGAGATCCTGATTGATCCCGGCCGCCGACGCGAAGCCGAAGTTCGCGCGGTCGAGGTACGCGAGGCTGTAGGTGATAAAGACGATCGGCATGATCGTCCACCAGCGGCGGATCGCAAGTGATGAGGTGGCCATGGGTGTCTCCTTGAGCCCTGAAACAATAAATGAATGTGTCGCGCCTTATTGCACGTTCAGTGCAGCGTCTCTGATACGTTGCGTTCTGTGTCTGTGGTAGCGAAGAGGTTTCCGCGTTCGAGCGCGTCGAGTTCGGCGCGCGTCGGCAGGCCTTCCGAATCGCCGATCACCTGGATCGCCAGCGCGCCGATGCGGTTGCCGCGCGCGACCGCTTCCGGCAACGCGCGCCCTTCCAGCAACGCGCTGACGACGCCCACCGCGAATCCATCGCCCGCGCCGACCGTATCCACCACCTTCGCGACCGGCTGCGAAGCGATCACGCCTGCATCGTCGGCGGTGCGGAAATATGCGCCTTTCGCGCCGAGTTTGATGATGACGCCACGCGCGCCCCGATCGAGGTAGAAGCCCGCAATATCCTCAGGCTTCGTATGGCCGGTCAGGATCTCGCCTTCGCCGATGCCGGGCAGCACCCAGTCGGCATGTGCGGCGAGCGCGTTCAACGAAGCGACCATCGCTTCGCGCGACGGCCACAGCGTTGGGCGCAGGTTCGGATCGAACGAGATCGTCTTGCCGGCAGCGCGCATTTCCTTCGCCAGATGGAAGGCCAGCTCGCACGATGTCGGGGACAACGCAGGCGCGACACCCGTCAGATGCAGATGGCGCGCAGGCAGCACGTAATCCGGCACGTAGTCTTCAACCGACAGATGGCTTGCCGCCGAACCCTTGCGAAAATATTCGACGGTCGGATCGCTGCCGTCGTCGTTTTTTGATTTGAGCTGGAAACCGGTCGGATAACGCTTATCGGTGGTGACGCAGCCGCCGTCGACGCCTTCTTTCGCCAGCGTGTCGCGCACGTACTGACCGAACGAATCGTCGCCGACGCGGCTCATCCAGCCCACCTTGAAACCAAGGCGTGAGAGCCCGATCGCGACATTCAGATCGGCGCCGGCGATGCGCCGTGTAAAGCGGGACACGTCGGCAAGCGCGCCGGTTTCTGCCGCGACGAACATCGCCATCGCTTCGCCGTAGGTGATGACATCGAGTGTCGGTTTCATGGCTGGTCCTTTGTACCGCACATTCCTTACGGGCCGCGCAGCTTGTGTCGGGTACGTCGCTTAAGTCGCTTAAGTCGATCTTGCAGGACTACGCGGCGGCGAGCCACGCCACATAGCGAGACGCGTCCGCATGGAGGCGGCCCGTGTCGAACGGGAACTCGATGCCGCGCGGCACATCACGCGGCAGCAACGGCAGGACGGCTGCGCAGACCGGATCGTCGGCCGCGGGCGCGACCGCGAAACGCCGCGCGCCTTCGCCTGTCACCGCCTTGCAGTGGATGTATTCGACGTGCCGCGCGAGTTGTCGCGCGGCTTCCAGCGGCGCTTCCCCGGGCCATTGCCAGTTGCCGATGTCGAACGTCATGCCGAGTACGTCCCGATAGCCCTCGCGTTCCAGTGCCTCGAAGAGGCGCACGAACTGCGCAAGCTCACCCCCTTCTTTCAGCTGTCCGTTTTCGACGACGAGCCGGATGTTCGCATCGCGCAGGCACGCCGCGATCGCGGCGCCGCCGGCTTCGGTCGCGAATCCGCCGAGTTGCAGCTTCACGAAGCGCGCGCCGAGCGCTTCGCCTTCGGCGAGCGCGAGACGCAGCGCGCCCAGGTCGAGCGCGCCTTCGGAGGTGTAAAGCGACTCGGGCGTCGAATAGACCGACCACATGCCGAGTTCGTCGATCGCTTCGCCGAGGTCGTTGAGGACGTCCGGCGCGGTGTCTTCTTCTGAGGTAAACAGCTCACGCCGCACTTCGAACGCGGAGGCGCCGGCCGTTGCCGCCGGACTCAGCCACGCCTGATGCCCGTCGCGCCGGATGGCGTCCGCGCCGAATGAGCTAGCTACGATCACGATATCAGGCATGTCGGATTTACCCTTCGTTCGACCCGTCCCATGCATATGGAACCGGTTCCATTTCGAAATTTCAAAAAAGCGCTCATGCGCTTCGTTGGAAGAATACTGCGCTTCGGGATTGCACGGCGCCATAGTGGAAATCCCCTGGAACCGGTTCCTTAACGCGTGCGTCGTCACCCGGCGCCCGCCAGACTCAGTTCCAGGAAACGTTCCGCGACCCGCGATGGCGCGCTCGCGTGCGGAATCAGGATCGAGAAACGACGCGTGAGGGGCTCGGGCGCGAGCGAGAAAAGACGCAGTACGTGGTCTTCGTGGCGCATGGACATCGCCGACACGAAACCGATGCCCATCCCTGCCCGCACCGCTTCCTTGACGCCCTCGACGCCCGCGATCTCGAGTGCCACCCGCATCGGCACGGCCGCGCGGGCAAACGCCCGCTCGACCATCTGTCGCACGCCCGAGCCCGTTTCGCGCAGCACCAGCGCGTGCGCGCCGAGCTCGGTGAGCGTCAAATTCCAGTCAGAAGCGGGCGAGCCTTCGCGCGCTGCGGCCAACGGATGCGTCCGCGGCATGATCGCGACGATCTCGTCCTCGCTCCATGGGTGGACGGCTGTATCGGGCGGCAGGTCGGAGCCGACCGGCCCTTCGACCATCGCGATGTCGACCGACCCGAGCGCGCCGACGATGTCCGACGTGTTGCCGTCGGCGGTATGGAGCGTGACTTCCGGATAGCGCCGGTGAAACTCCGCGATCAGATAGGGCAGCAGATAGCTCGCGGGCGTGGTGCTCGCGCCGATGCGCAGCGTGCCGCGTTCCATACCGCGCAGTGCGTCGCGATACGCATGCGCCTGTTGCCACGTGTCGCGCAGTCGCGCTGCGTAGCTTGCGAGCTGCTCGCCCGCTGGCGTCAGGCGAACACCGCGCCCGTCACGCTGGTACAGCGCCTCGCCGAACTCGTCCTGCAACTGGCGCAACTGGCCAGACACCGCCGGCTGCGACAGATGCAGCGCCACCGCGGCCCGGCTGATGTTCCGGTGCTCGGCAACTACGGCAAACGTTATCAGTTGATCGGGGGTCATGGCGCTTAAATATCAGATTAACCGATATTTTACGTCACAAATGACGATTTTTCATATCGATATATTCAAATTAGGATTAGGCCATCGCATCGAACTGATTCATTGAGGACGAACACCATGTCCACCGCCTCCGCTCCAGCTATTGCCCGTCAGGCGCCGTCAACGCGCGGCCAGCTCAACGGCGTTCTCTTCGTCGCGCTTTTTGCCGCGGCCGTCACCAGCATTTCGTCGCTCCCGTTCATCGCGGGGCTCGGGATGAGCCCGCTGATCATCGGCATCGTGGCCGGCGCGATCTACGGCAATGCGCTGCGTGACGGCATGCCCGAAAGCTGGGCCGCTGGCGTCAACTTTTCGGCGCGCAAGCTGCTGCGCATCGCGGTTGCGTTCTTCGGGCTGCGCGTGAGCCTGCAGGAAATCGCCCAGGTCGGCTTGCCGGGGCTGGTGGAATCGGTGCTGATCGTCGTCAGCACGCTGGCGATCGGCACGTGGGTCGGCATGAAGCTGATGAAGCTCGATCGCGACACGGCGCTCCTGACCGCCGCCGGCAGCGCGATCTGCGGCGCGGCCGCCGTGCTCGCATTCGAATCCACGTTGCAATCGAAGCCGCATCAAAGCGCGATGGCAGTTGGCAGCGTGGTGCTGTTCGGCACGCTGTCGATGTTCCTCTATCCGGTGCTCTATCACGCAGGCTGGCTGCATCTCGACACGCTTGGCGCGGGTCTCTTCTTCGGCGGCACGATCCACGAGGTTGCGCAGGTTGTCGGCGCGGCGAGCAATGTCAGCCCGGAAGCCACGCATATCGCGACGATCGTCAAGATGACCCGCGTGATGCTGCTCGTGCCGGTGCTGCTCGCGCTCGGTGTGTGGCTCAACCGGTCGGCACGCAGTGCAGTTGCGAGTGGCAAGGCGAACGGCGCGGCCACGACGCGCAAGCTTGCTGTACCCTGGTTCGCGCTGGGCTTCCTCGCGCTCGTGATCGTCAACTCAATGCACGTGCTGCCGCAAGCCGCGACGCATACGCTGAACACGCTCGACACCTTCGCGCTCACGATGGCCATGACCGCGCTCGGCATCGAAACCCGCATCTCGGCGGTGAAGCAGGCCGGCCCGCGTGCACTCACGACCGGACTGATCCTGTATGTGTGGCTGGTCGGCGGCGGACTGGGGATTACGTGGGCCGTCGAACGCCTGCTCGGCTAGCACGCCCCGCCCGACCGGCCCGATCGGTAGCCCCGCCTCGCGCGGGGCTTTTTGCGTTTCGCGGCGCGATGGTGCGCGCCCGTTCATACGCGAGTTCGCATGGCTGCCCGATCGCGCTCACGTGCAGGTTTCTGTCGACCGCTCAAAGAGCGCCTAAACAGCAACAACATCGCGCGCCGGCGCGGCATACTTTCTGCTCGCGCAGTCGAACTCACAACCCGAGCGAGGATCGATCGATGGCCTATGAACTCTTTTACTGGGACGGCCTGCAAGGCCGCGGCGAATTCGTGCGGCTGGCATTGGAGGAAGCCGGCGCCGACTATATCGAAGTGACCCGCGAGCCGGACAGCGACGGTTTGGGCACCGGCGCGATGATGAACGTGCTCAGGAGCAAAAGCGAGCCGCATCCGCCGTTTGCACCACCGTTCCTGAAGGACGGCGATCTCGTCATCGCGCAGACCGCCAACATCCTGCTTTACCTCGGCCCCAGACTCGGCCTCACGCCCGATGACGAAGCGCTGCGCTACGTCGTGAACGGCCTGCAGCTGACCATCGCCGATATGGTCACCGAAGTGCATGACACGCATCATCCGCTCGCCACCGGCCTGTATTACGAAGACCAGAAAGATGCCGCCAGGGTACGCGCGCACGATTTCATCGACAATCGCCTTCCGAAGTTCATGAAATACTTCGAGCGCGTGCTGAAGCAGAACCCTGATGGCGACGCCTGGCTTGTCGGCAGTGCGCTGACGTACGTCGATCTGTCCATGTTCCAGCTGATCGACGGTCTGTACTACGCGTTCCCGCTCGCGATGAAGCATTTCGGCGAGCACTGGCCGCGGCTCGCCGCATTGCATGACGCAGTCATCGCGCGGCCGAAACTCGCGGCGTATCTCGAGTCGGACCGACGCATTCCGCACAACGAAGCGTGCGTCTTCCGGCACTACCCGGAACTCGACAAGGCCGTGCGTTGAACGCGACTCACACAACACGCGTGCTGCTATGCTGGCGCGCGCCCTCCAACCTCTTCTCTACCCTGTTTCTTTCGTGCTTTCATTCCTGCTGAAGCTGCGCACGCGCGCCCAGACACTGTTCCGCCTGTCCGACGACCATACGATGCTGGTGTGGTCGGTGATCGTCGGCGTCGCCGGCGCGTTTGCGACAGTCGCGTTTCGCGAAGGCATCGCGCTCCTTCAGTTCGCGATTTCCGGCAGCGCAAGTGGCATCGTCGAAATGGCGCAACGGCTGCCGTGGACCGTGCGGATCTGGTTGCCGGCGGCGGGCGGTCTGATCGCCGGCTTCTTTCTGCTGGTCGCGCGTCGGGGCGCCGATAAAAAAAGTCATACCGACTACATGGAAGCCGTCGCGATCGGCGATGGCATCGTGCCGGTGCGGCTGAGCCTGTGGCGCAGCGTGTCGTCGCTGTTCACGATTGCAAGCGGCGGCTCGATCGGCCGTGAAGGTCCGATGGTGCAGCTCGCAGCGCTCTGCGCTTCGCTGATCGGCCGCTGGGTGCATTTCGACCCGCCGCGTCTGCGCCTGCTGGTCGCCTGCGGAGCGGCCGCGGGTATCACGTCCGCCTATAACGCGCCGATCGCCGGCGCGTTTTTTGTGACCGAGATCGTACTCGGCTCGATCGCGATGGAAAGCTTCGGGCCGGTGGTGGTCGCCTCGGTGGTCGCGAACATCACGATGCGCGAATTCGCCGGCTACAAGCCGCCGTACGAGATGCCCGTGTTCCCGCCGGTAACGGGCGTCGAGGTGCTGCTCTTCGTCGCGCTCGGCCTCCTGTGTGGCGCGGCCGCGCCGCAGTTCCTGCGGCTGCTCGATCTGTCCAAGGCGAGCTTTCGCAAAATGCCACTGCCGTTGCCGGTCAAGCTCGCGCTCGGCGGGCTGGTCGTCGGCGTTCTGTCGGTGTGGTCGCCGGATGTATGGGGCAACGGCTACAGCGTCGTGAACTCGATCCTGCATTCGCCGTGGACGTGGACCGCCCTGATCTTCGTGCTCATCTTCAAGCTCGTCGCGACGGCCGCGACGGCGGGCTCGGGCGCCGTCGGCGGGATCTTTACGCCGACGCTGTTTGTCGGCGCCGTGCTCGGCTCGCTGTTTGGCCTCGGCATGCACGCGTTGTGGCCGCACGGCACGTCGGCACCGTTCGCGTATGCGATGGTCGGCATGGGCGCGTTCCTCGCGGGCGCGACGCAGGCGCCGCTGATGGCGATCCTGATGATCTTCGAGATGACGCTGAGCTATCAGGTCGTGTTGCCGCTGATGCTGTCGTGCGTGGTTGCGTATTTCGTGTCGCGCGCGATCGGCAAGACGTCGATGTACGAGATCACGCTGGTGCGCAACCGCGAGGAACAGGAACGCATGCGCCTGCGTGCAACGCAGATGCGCGAGCTGATCAAACCCGCCGAGACGATCGTGCCGCTGACCGCGACCGTGCAGGACATGACGCGCGTGTTCCTCGAATATCCGGTGAAATATCTGTACGTGGTCGACGACAAGGCGTGCTTTCTGGGCGTCGTCGCGCTAAAGGACATCACCTCCGACCTGCTGGACAAACACGACACCTCGACGCGCACCGCCGCGCATTATCTGCAGCCGCATTTCGACGTGCTGACGCCCGATATGCCGCTCGGCGTCGCACTGCAGCATTTCATGGCGTTTCAGGGCGAGCGGCTGCCGGTGATCGAAAGCGCCGCGTGTCCGACGCTCGCGGGCGTCGTGTACAAGACGTCGCTGCTCGATGCATATTTCCGGATGAATCCGGCGCGTTAGGGTTCTAGAATTGAAAACGGGCCACGCAGCACGCCGAGCCGCGCTCTCCGGTTGAGCGCAGACGAAAGCGTGACCCCACGTGACCGTCTTTTCGACCCGGAGCGAAGATGAGCGACCCTTCAGGCGACGCAGTCCGCCGCGATCATGCCGGCTGGATTTTCGTGCATATCGAAGGCGAACCGTACGACCGTGGCGAACAGCACGGCCAGCTTCTCGCGGCCGAGATCCAGCATGCGATCAGCACGGCCCGCTATCTCGCGAAGTGGGACACCGGCGAAGACTTCGACACGTTCGTCAATGCCGCCGTCTCGCAATTCGCGCCGCGCCTCGACACCGAATTCGCCGACGAAATCCAGGGCATCGCCGACGGCGCGAAGCTGCCGTTCGCCGACGTGCTGGCATGGAACGGCTACATGGATCTGCTGCAAAGCTGGTGGCCGGCGCACGTGGCCCAGCAGCAGCCGCGTCTCGGCCTGAAGCCATGGCGCGGACGCCGCGGCCACCACTGCAGCGCCTTCATCGCCACCGGCGACGCGACGCGCGACGGTCGCATCGTCATGGCGCACAACTCGTGGGACCGCTACGCCGCAGGCGACGCGTTCAACGTCGTGTTCGACATCGTCCCCGATTCTGGCCACCGCATCCTGATGCAGGGGTTGCCCGGCTGCATTTCGAGCCTGACGGATTTCTGGGTCACGTCCGCCGGCCTGATGGTGACGGAGACGACCATCTCCAACTTTGCCGGCTACAACGCGGCCGGCGCGCCCGAGTTCTACCGCTCGCGGCGCGCGACGCAGTACGCGAACAGCATCGGCGAATGGTGCGAGATATTCGCGGTCGCGAACAACGGCGGCTACGCGAACAGCTGGCTGCTCGGCGACGTCAAGACGGGCGAGATCGCCCGTTACGAACTCGGCCTGCACTTTTCGGGCTTCGAGCGCACGAAGAACGGCTTCTACAGCGGCTACAACACCGCGACCGACCTGAAGATCCGCAATCAGGAATGCGTCGGCGAAGGCGAGGATTACACCGACGTGCGCAGGAACGGCGCGCGGCGCCTGCGCTTCATGCAACTGGCCGAGCAGCATCACGGCAAGATCGATATCGACGTCGCGAAAGAAATGATCGCCGACCATCATGACGTCTACCTCGATCGCAGCGACAACCCGTGCTCTCGCACGATCTGCGGCCATCTGGAACTCGACGACCAGCGCTTTGGCGGCTCCGATCACGGCCCGTTCAACCCGTGGGGCGCGAACGACGGCAAGGTGGTCGACAGCGAAATGGCGCGCGAGATGGCGTTCTGGGCCCGCTGGGGTCATCCGTGCGGCCGCCCGTTCGACGCGCAGGCTTTCATGAAGCGCCACCCGCAATGGAACTGGCTGAACGGCTACATGCACGACCGGCCGTCGTGGCCGTGGACGCAGTTCGATGTGCTGCGATAGCGCGTTGTCTGAACGCGGATAGGTCGTCGCTTTAACGTCGTCGCATCGCCATCCGGCAGCAGAAAATACTGCGTTGCAACATCAACGCGGCACGATCGTTCGCGACGGAACCACAGCTGGCTGCGAAAATTGCAAATCTCACCATCGCATTGACGCGGCCTTGTCGTTTTTGCTGCGGCGTCCGGTCGATTTGCGACCTAAGATGGTAGATGGCGCCCGCTTTCGCGGTCCGCGCCAGGCGGGTGTCACGCTGCGGGATGACGCATTGGCACAGCGCTTGCTGCAGCCTCAGCGCTGCAAGAGCAAAGGAGCTCGGGCGATGAAAATCTCGACGCTGTTGACCATGGTGACGCTGTCGGCGTCGTGTTTTGCTGCGCCCGTTCACACGGCATACGAAAGCACGGCATCCGGTCGTAATCAAAGCCCCACTCAGGCGACGCTGAAAGCGGAAGAGGCGCCGGTCGCCCCGGCAGCGCCGGACGTCGCCGTCATGAACGATCGCAAGACGCAGCGCTGGGAATTCATCGCGCTGCCGAAGTCGAAGCACCTCGACCGCGGTTTTGTCGCCAGGGATGAGCATCTGCAGACCTGAGCGGTCAGCGGCACGAATTGATTCACCCGAATTTTCCCCTGAACGCGTCGGGCACAGCGCGACCGGCGCCGCCGGAGCGTTTCAAACCCATGCACGCAGCAGCAACGTACGTAGAACAAGGACCTCGCGCATGACCGGCACTCCTATTCCCGGCGAATCGATCGATCTGCAGATTTCCGACATCCTGCGAGCCATTTCATATCCCGCCAACAAGGACTCGCTCGTCGACGCCGCGCGCGAAGCCGGCGCAAGCAATGAAGTGCTGTCGATGCTCGACGGCCTGCCCGAGCAGGATTACACCGATATCACGTCCGTGACAAAGCTGATCGGCAGCAACTACGGGCCGGGCCTCGGAAGCTGATCACCGCAAACGCCGGAAAAGCTGGAAGCGCCTGCAGCGGCAGAAGCAGGCCGCCGGTTAAAGCAGTTCGTCCGCGCCGCGACCGAACACGACCCGCGCAAAAAACTCTGACAGCACCGTTTTGACCATCTGGTCGGTAATGTGCGGATCGGCCGTATAGAAAGACTGCACGCCATCGCACAGACCAAAGAGGCCCAGGGTCAGCGTTTCAGCCGGAAGGGACAGCGGCGTGCCGGCGCGTGCCGAAAATTCCACGATGTACGCCGCCATCTGCTCCCGCTTCTCACGCATGAATTCATTGAATTTCGTGCGGAAACGGGCGTCGCGCGCCGACAGCAGCTTCGCCTCCACCCATAGCAGGAAGCACTTGTTGTCGAACGGCAGACGGCTATAGAAGGTCAGCACGCGCTTTTCCATGCCCTCGCGCGTCGACTCCCCTTCGAAGATGCTTTGCAGATCCGCCTGCATCTGCTCGTGATCGCGTCTCAGCAATTCGAGGAACAGCTCCGGCTTGCTGCGAAAGTTCGAATAGAACGCGCCGCGCGTATAACCCGCCGCGCCGGCGATGTCCTCGACGCTCGTCGCGACAAATCCCTTCTTCATGAACATGACGAGCGCAGCGTCGAAGAGACGTTCGCGCGTCTGGTCTTTGCTCTGCTCGCGAGTGAGGCGTTTTCGTTTCATCGGCGGAGTCTAACATTCAGATTGATCCGATTCTGCTTTGCATTCAGATACAGGTGTGTATTAGAATCCATACCGTAATCTGAAGCAAGCGTCTTGCATCACGTTTTTGATCCGCGCCCGCTGGCCGCCGCTGCCGCCTGTCGGACCCGTTCGCAGTCCCTGTTTGCCGTCCTGTTCGCCACGTCAGTTTTTGGGGTTATCGTGAATCGTCCTGGTTTTAGCGCGTCAGTTTTGCCGCGCAGGCAGTCCCGCCAGCACGCAGGTGTCGCGCCGTTGCGCACCGCTGCTCTCGTCGCAGTGTTGAGCGTCCTGACGGTGCTGAGCGCCTGTCATCGCAAGGAGGCCGCCGCGCCCTCGCCGCGTCCGGTCGTAGCTCAAGCTGTTCATCCGGACGGTCAGCCGGTAGCCGCCACGCTGCCCGGCGAAGTGCAGGCGCGCTACTCCACGCCGCTGTCGTTTCGTATCGCGGGCAAGATCATCGAGCGGCGCGTGCGGCTCGGCGATACGGTGAAGAACGGCGAAATCGTCGCCCGCCTCGATCCGGCCGACGCGCAGAAAAACGCCGCAAGCGCGCAGGCGCAACTCGACGCCGCGAAATCGCGCGCCGTCTACGCCAGGCAGCAGTTCGACCGCGATCGCGCCCAGGCGCGCGACAACCTCATCTCGCAGGCCCAGCTCGAACAGACGGAAGATTCATACGCGTCGGCGATCGCCCAGCGCGACCAGGCGCAGCAGCAGGCCGCGCTCGCGAAAGACCAGTTGCAGTACGCGACGCTGGAAGCCGATCACGCAGGCGTCATCACCGCGGAACAGGCGGATACGGGGCAGAACGTATCGGCGGGTCAGGCCGTCTACAATCTCGCGTGGACGGGCGATGTCGACGTGGTGTGCGATGTGCCGGAAGGCACGCTCGCCGCGCTCACCGTCGGACAGGTCGCGAAGGTCACGTTGTCCGCCTTGCCCGGTCGAACCTTTACGGCGCGCGTGCGGGAACTCTCGCCGGCTGCCGATCCGCAAAGCCGCACGTATCGCGCGAAACTCACGCTCGACAACGCCGGTCCCGATGTCCGTCTCGGCATGACCGCCGATATCGCGCTCATGCAGCACACCTCCGCAGCGAGCGCCGCGAGTTCGTTCATCGTGCCCGCCACCGCACTCTTCCACGACGGCAACGCGCCCGCGCTGTGGATCGTGCGTGCCGGCGACGACAAGCTCGAACTGCGTCGCGTGCAGGTCGCGCGCTATAACGAACGCACGATCGCCGTTTCGCAGGGATTGAACGACGGCGACCGCGTCGTATTGCAAGGCGTTCATACGGTGACCGCCGGTGAACAGGTCCGCGTGATGGCGCCGCTGCATCCCGAGGACTTCGCGTCATGACCGCACCGCAATCGCAGGAAAACGCGCGTCAGGACGACGCGCAACCGGACAATCATCGCAGCGAGGAAGGCCGTTTCAATCTGTCCGCCTGGGCACTGCGGCATCAGGCGCTCGTCGTATTTCTGATCGCGATGGCGACCGCCTTCGGCATCCTCGCTTACACGCGGCTCGCGCAGTCGGAAGACCCGCCGTTCACGTTCCGCGTGATGGTGATCCGCACGTTCTGGCCGGGCGCGACCGCACGCCAGATGCAGGAGCAGATTACCGACCGCATCGGCCGCAAGCTGCAGGAGACGCCCGCGATCGATTTCGTGCGCAGCTATTCGCGCCCTGGCGAATCGCTGATGTTTTTCTCGATGAAGGATTCCGCGCCCGTGAAGGACGTGCCGCAAACCTGGTATCAGGTGCGCAAGAAAGTCGGCGACATCGCCGCGACGCTGCCACAAGGTGTGCAGGGGCCGTTCTTCAACGACGAATTCGGCGACGTCTACACCAACATCTACACGCTCGAAGGCGACGGCTTTTCGGCCGCGCAACTGCATGACTACGCCGACGAACTGCGCACCGTGCTATTGCGCGTGCCGGGCGTCGGCAAGATCGACTATTTCGGCGATCCCGACCAGCACATCTACATCGAGATCGCGAACACGCAGCTGACGCGTCTTGGCATCTCGCCGCAGCAGCTTGCACAGGCGATCAACTCGCAGAACGCGGTGTCGCAGGCCGGCACGCTGACCACCACCGACGACCGCGTCTTCGTGCGTCCGACGGGCCAGTTCAAGGACGTGAACGCACTCGCCGACACGCTGATCCGGATCAACAACCGCTCATTCCGTCTCGGCGATATCGCGACCATCAAACGCGGCTACGACGATCCCGTTGCGACGCAGATGCGCTTCGCCGGCAACGCGGTGCTCGGCATCGGTGTGACGATGGATCCCGGCGGCGACGTGATCCGCCTCGGCAAGGCGCTCGACGAAAGGGTCGCCATGCTGCGCGCGCATCTGCCGGCGGGTCTGAATCTCGTCGAAGTGTCGAGCATGCCGCACGCGGTCGCCCGTTCGGTCGACGACTTCCTGGAAGCCGTCGCCGAAGCCATCGCGATCGTGCTCGTGGTAAGCCTGATCTCGCTCGGCGTACGCACTGGGATGGTGGTCGTGATCTCGATTCCGGTCGTGCTCGCCGTCACCGCGCTGTGCATGTATCTGTTCGATATCGGCCTGCACAAGGTGTCGCTCGGCACGCTCGTGCTCGCACTCGGCCTGCTTGTCGACGACGCAATCATCGCCGTCGAGATGATGTCCGTGAAACTGGAACAGGGCTGGAGCCGCACGCGTGCCGCTGCGTTCGCCTACACCAGCACAGCGTTTCCGATGCTGACGGGCACGCTCGTCACAGTCTCCGGTTTTCTGCCGATCGCGCTCGCGAAATCGAGCACCGGCGAATACACGCGTTCGATCTTCGAAGTATCGGCGATTGCGCTGATCGCTTCGTGGCTCGCGGCCGTCGTGCTGATTCCGATGCTCGGCTATCACATGCTGCCCGAGCGCAAGCGTCAGGCACACGAGGCGCACGATCACGAACACGACATTTACGACACGCGCTTCTATGGACGCCTGCGTGGCTGGATCGGCTGGTGCGTCGAGCGGCGCTTCATCGTGCTTATCATCACCGTGCTGCTGTTCATCGTCGCCCTCGCCGGCTTTACGCTCGTGCCGCAACAGTTCTTCCCGAGTTCGGACCGGCCGGAACTGCTCGTCGACGTGCGCCTGCCTGAAGGCGCGTCGTTCGAGGCAACCTTGCGCCAGGCGCAGCGCCTCGAAAAGGCACTCGAAGGCCGGCCGGAAATCGATCACACCGTCGACTTCGTCGGCACCGGCGCGCCGCGTTTTTATCTGCCGCTCGACCAGCAACTGCAACTGCCGAATTTCGCGCAGTTCGTGATCACGGCGAAATCGGTGAAAGACCGCGAGAAGCTCGCGCAGTGGCTGGAACCTAAACTGCGCAACGAGTTTCCGGCGATCCGCACGCGTCTGTCACGCCTCGAAAATGGGCCGCCGGTGGGCTATCCGGTGCAGTTCCGCGTCAGCGGCGACGATATTGCGACCGTGCGCTCAATCGCCGAACGCGTCGCGGCGACGATGCGCGCCGATCACCGCGCAAGCAACGTCCAGTTCGACTGGGACGAACCGGCCGAGCGCTCGGTACGTTTCGAAGTCGACCAGAAAAAGGCGCGCGAACTCGGCGTCGCATCAGAAGACATTTCGAGCTTCCTCGCGATGACGCTCTCCGGTTACACCGTCACGCAATATCGCGAACGCGACAAGCTGATCAGCGTCGACCTGCGCGCGCCGAAGAGCGAACGCGTCGACCCTGCGAACCTCCTCACGCTCGCGATGCCGACGCCGAACGGCGCGGTGCCGCTCGGCACGCTCGGTCATCTGCGCAACGACCTTGAGTACGGTGTGATCTGGGAACGCGACCGGCAGCCGACGATCACCGTGCAGTCCGACGTAGCCGCCGGTGCGCAGGGCATCGACGTGACGAACAGCGTCGACAGATCGCTTGCGCAGATCCGGGCAACATTGCCGGTCGGTTATCGAATCGAAGTGGGCGGCTCGGTGGAAGAAAGTGCCAAGGGACAAACGTCGATCAACGCGCAGATGCCGATCATGATCATCGCTGTTCTGACGCTGCTGATGATCCAGTTGCAGAGCATCGGCCGCGTACTGATGGTCGTGCTGACGGCGCCGCTCGGCCTGATCGGCGTGGTCGCGACGCTGCTGCTGTTTGGCCAGCCGTTCGGATTCGTCGCGATGCTCGGCGTGATCGCGATGTTCGGCATCATCATGCGTAACTCGGTGATTCTCGTCGATCAGATCGAGCAGGATATCGCCGCGGGTTACAAGCGCTTCGATGCGATCGTCGGCGCAACCGTGCGCCGCTTCCGGCCGATTACGTTGACGGCGGCGGCCGCCGTGCTCGCGCTGATTCCGCTCTTGCGCTCGAACTTCTTCGGGCCGATGGCGACCGCGTTGATGGGCGGTATCACGAGCGCGACCGTGCTCACGCTGTTCTACCTGCCGGCGCTCTACGCGGTGTCGTTCAGGGTGCGCAAGGACGAGCGCGAGCCGACGCCGCCCTCGTCTGCGCAAACGGGAGTCTGATCATGAGTCATGTTTTTTCCACGCGCAGTCTCAGGGTCACGTCCGGCGCTGTGTTGACGCTGTTCGTCCTCGCGGCCTGCTCGTTCGGGCCGAACGGCGATCCGCCCGCGATGCCGTCGCCAGCGCATTACGGCGCCGAAGCGCAGCCGACGCAAACCGTGCCTGCACAAGGCGTCACGCAGCAGTTTGTCGTGGGCGCGAAAGCGGTGCCCGAATGGTGGAAGCAGTTTCAGTCGGACGATCTGAACGCGCTCGTCGACGAAGGCTTGCGCAACAGCCCAACGCTCGCGGCCACCGACCGCAGTCTCGCTGCAGCGCGCGAACAGTTGCGCGCGCAGATCGGCAGTTCACTGCTGCCGACGATCGATGCAGGCGGCCAGGCGGCGCGCCAACGCGCGCTGGCGATTCCGGAAGCCGGGCCGAACACGTTCCTGTACAACACGTTTGTCGGTCAGGTGCAGGCGCATTACACGTTCGATATCTTTGGCGCGGCGCGACTCGAAAACGCCGCGCTTGCCTCGCGCGTGAATGTGCAGGCGTATCAGTTCGACGCGGCACGTCGGGCGCTTGCGGCCAATATCGTGTCGGCGGCGATCGCATCCGCGACATTGCACGCGCAGATCGACGCCACCGAGCGCCTTGTCTCGCTCGCGAACGACCAGGCGCGCGATACGGTGCGTCGCTATGATCTCGGCGCGGTCTCACACAGCGATGCGCTCAATGCGCAGCAAAGCGCGGCGTCGCTCGCGGCGAGTCTGCCGGGATTGCGCCAGCAGTGGACGACGACGCGGCACGCGCTCGCTGTGCTGCTCGGTCGAACGCCCGACGCGGCGCCGCCCGATCTCGATCTCGCGCACATTCACGTGCCCGAACAGGTGCCCGTTTCGGTGCCTTCGGATCTCCTGAAGTCGAGACCGGATATTCAGGCGGCGGATGCTGCGTTGAAGGCCGCCGCTGCCGATGTCGGCGTCGCGACCGCGCAGATGTTTCCGAGCCTGTCGCTGACGGCATCGATGGGCCAGGGCGGCTTTAGCTGGCCGGTGGCGCTATCGGGCGCGGGCGCGATCTGGAGCATCGGTGCGTCGCTGTCGCAACCGATCTTCCACGGCGGTGCATTGCTCGCGCAGCGTCGTGCGGCGGTGGATTCGTATGATGCCGCCACCGCGCAGTACAAGCAGACCGTGCTGGCGGCGTTCCAGAACGTCGCCGATACGCTTGCCGCACTCGAACACGATGCGCAGTCGCTCGATGCGGCGAACTTCGCGGCGCGCTCGGCGCATGGTGTGTTCGATGAAACGTCGGCGCGGTACAGACTCGGCGCGGTGCCGGTGTCGGCTGCCCGTTCGGGCGAGCAGCAGTTCCGTAATGCGCAGCTCGATGAGATCCGCTATACCGGCGCGCGGTTGAGCGATACGGCCGCGCTGTTTCAGGCGATGGGGAATCCGCTGCCGGAGGCGAAGCCGGGAACGGATGGCGTTGCGCGCAACTGATCGCGCGCAGCGGTTATCCCCAGTTTTTGTTGATGAGCCTGTGGAGAACTATCTGACAGGCGCGATAACACGTTGAGTGTGCAACGAATTTGTCCCGCGGCGCGAAATGTGTCGCGTCGATGGTTTGCGTGTCGCTGAGGACGGATCGAACCGCGCAGGTTATCCACAGTTTCTGTTGACAGGGCTGTTGATAAGCCAGGGGCGAACGCGTCAAGTGCCTGAGCGGAAAAGGATTGCGACGGGCGGATCAGGATCGTGCAGCGCGATCCCCGCTGGCATCCATCGCGTGGTGCGAAGCTCACGCGCTTCGCTTATCCACAGATAATGTTGAAAGGCCTGTTGATAACGTTCTGACAGTGCGCGTAACTCGCTGATCGCACGACGCTTTCGTCCGCTGCAACGATATCGCGCCTCGCGCGTCAGTACACCGCGGGCTCGCCCGCCGGGCGATGCTTGAACCGTTTGTGGACCCAGTAGTACTGATCCGGAATGCGGCGCACCTGCGTCTCAAGAAACGCCGTAATACGACGCGCGTCGATCGCGGGGTCATCGGACGGAAAGTCGCTCAGCGCCTCGAATATCTTCAGCCGGTAGCCGCGATATTCGGGCAGCACTTCGGTAACGAACGGCACGACGCGCGCATTGCCCGCCTTCGCCAGTCGCGAGACCGACGTCAACGTGCACGCCTCGACGCCGAAGAACGGCACGAATACAGAATCACGCAGACCGAAATCCATGTCGGCGGCAAGCATCACGGGCTTGCCCGCACGCAGCACGCGCAACGCATGACGCACGCTGTTGCTGCGCGGGATCATCTCCGTGCCGAAACGGGCCCGCTGACGCAGCGCCATCGCATCGAACAGCGCGTTCGACATCGGTGTATAGAGCGACGCAACTGGATGCCGCGTCGAGTACATCATGCAGCCTGCCTCGATGCCGACAAAATGGAAGCCGACGAAGATCGTCGGGCGGGCGTGTACTTCGGAGAGATCGATGGCGCTCTCCACTTCGACAAGCCGCGCCAGCGACTTCGCATTGCCAAACCACTGCATGCCACGCTCCACAAAACTTCGGATCACGTGACGAAAGTGGGCGCGCGCAAGACGCTCGCGCTCGGCGTCGCTCATGTCGGGGAAACACAGCTTCAGATTCGTGTGGACGACGCGCCGGCGCGAACTGGGAATGCGATACAGCAGCGAGCCAAGTCCCACCCCGAAGCGCGCGACGGCGCCGTACGGCAGCCACGCGAGCGCGCGCAGCAAACCTGTCGCGAGACAGAGGAGAATGCGATTCTTCAAGGGAGTACCCGTTAGTGATGCGTATGTGGCGAAAACGCGTCGCGCGGGAAAGCGGACACACCGACGGCCAGAACGGACCTGCATCGCGCGCGCCTGAAACCAGGTGAAGCGCTGCGCCTGTTGCGGGAAAAATTGCCCCGCCGTAATCGCGGGGCAGGAAAGAAACTTATTTAAACGTGCAGATTATAGTCTGCCGGCGCACCGAACTCCAGAACGGTCCGGATGCGCCTTACGTCGTTGGTATTTGCGTCACGGCTTGTTCGATTCGAACAGGTCCATGATCTGCTTTTTTTCGTTCGACGAAACATCCGGCGGCGTCAGGCCCGCCGGCCCCACGCCACCCACCACATTCATTCCACCGGCGAGCGGATTCGCCGCATCCATGCCGATGCTCGCGACGAAGCCGCTGCCCGGCGTCATGTCCGAATAGAACAGTTCGCCGTCGATCTGGGCCACGGTATCGGGCATCGGCGGCTCTTCCTGCGGCACGCCGCGCAGCGCGCGCTGCATGTACTCGACCCAGATCGGCAACGCCAGCTGCGCGCCGAATTCGCGGCTACCGAGCGTCTTCGGCTGGTCGTAACCCATCCACGCCACCGCGACCAGCGACTTCTGATAGCCGGCGAACCAGCCGTCCTTCGCATCGTTCGTCGTACCGGTCTTGCCCTGCAGGTCCGAACGATGCAGCACGTTCGTGCCCGCGCCCGTGCCGGCGGTGGCGACCGAGTGCAGCAGACTGTTCATGATGTACGCGTTGCGCGGCTCGATCGTGCGCGGCGCATCGCGTCCAGCCGTCAGCGGTTGCGCACGTGAAATCGGCTGGCCGCGTGCATCGGTGACTTCGGCGATCAGATAGGGATTGATCCGGTAGCCGCCGTTCGCGAACACCGAGTAGGCGCCCGCCGACTGCAGCGGCGTCACGAGACCGGCGCCGAGCGCGAGCGGCAGATACGGTGGCGTCTTGTCGACGTCGAAGCCAAAGCGTTGCGTAACGAAGTCCTGCGCGTATTTCGTGCCGATAAACGACAGGATGCGGATCGACACCAGATTCTTCGATTTCTGCAGCGCGAGCCGCATGGGCATCGGGCCGTCCGGCTGGTCGTCGTCCTTGGGCTCCCATGCGTCGCCGCCGGGTGTCGACGGCGGGAACGACAGCGGCGCATCGTTGATGATGGTCGCCGGTCCGAGGCCCTTTTCGAGCGATGCCGAATAGATGAACGGCTTGAAGCTCGAGCCAGGTTGCCGCCATGCCTGCGTGACGTGGTTAAACTTGTTCTTGTTGAAGTCGAAGCCACCGACGAGCGAACGGATCGCGCCGTCCTGCGGCGTGAGCGCGACCAGCGCGCCTTCGACCTGCGGCAGCTGCGTGATCTGCCAGTTGCCCTTCGCATCGGCGACGAGGCGCACGATCGAACCGGGCCTGATACGTTGCGCCTGCGTCGCACGCGGGCTCAGTGCAGCGGCGGCGAACTTCAGCCCGTCGCCGTTGACGGTCGCGACCGTGCCGTCGACGAACTGCGCCTTCACTTCCTTCGGCGTCGCCGCGGTCACGACAGCCGCGACGATTTCGCCATTGTCAGGATGATCGGCAAGCGCATCGTCGATGGCCTGATCGCGGTCGTCGCTATCCGACGGCAACTCGATGAAGGCTTCGGGCCCGCGATAGCCGTGACGACGTTCGTAGTCCATCACGCCCTTGCGCACGGCCTGGTAGGCGGCGTCCTGGTCGGCGGAATCGATTGTCGTCGTGACGTTCAGGCCGCGCGTGTACGTTTCGTCGCGATACTGCGCGTACATCATCTGCCGCACCATTTCCGCGACGTATTCGGCATGCACGCTGTATTCGTTGCCTGACACCTTCGCGTGAATCTCTTCCTTCACGGCCTGGTCGTACTGCGCCTGCGTGATGTAGTTCAGATCGAGCATGCGCTTCAGGATGTATTCCTGACGGATCTTCGCGCGCTTCGGATTGACAACCGGGTTGTACGCCGACGGCGCTTTCGGCAGGCCGGCCAGCATCGCGGCCTCCCCCAGCGTGATGTCTTTCAGGTCCTTACCGAAGTACACGCGCGCAGCGGCTGCGAAGCCGTAAGCGCGCTCGCCCAGATAGATCTGGTTCATGTATACCTCGAGGATCTGATCTTTCGTCAGCGCGCGCTCGATCTTGTACGCCAGCATCATTTCGTAGATCTTGCGCGTGTAGGTCTTCTCGCTCGATAGAAAGAAGTTGCGCGCGACCTGCATCGTGATCGTGCTCGCGCCCTGCGAACTGCCGCCATGCATCAGGTCCGTCAGACCCGCGCGAAGAATGCCGACGAAGTCGACACCACCGTGTTCGTAGAAGCGGTAATCCTCGATCGCGAGGACCGCTTTCTTCATCTGGTCGGGGATATCGGCGAAACGCACAATGCTGCGGCGCTCTTCACCGAATTCGCCGATCAGCACGTGATCCGCCGTATAGACGCGCAATGGCACCTTCGGGCGGTAGTCCGTGAGCGCGTCAAGCGACGGCAGTTGCGGCCCCATCACGACGAGCGCATAACCCACGATCAGCGCACCGACAACAGCCGCGATGGCAATCAGTCCCGCAAACCAGATTGCGATGGTCGCGCCGAACGCGCGGCCGGGTGGCGCGTCGTCACGGGCGTCGTAGCGGTCTGAATGGGAGCCGGCGTTGCGGCGGTTGGGATTCCGGTCGTCGGCCGGATAACTTGAAGGCGGTCGTTTGATAATTGGCATGACTGGAATGGTTAGCGCCTGGCTGCACGCCTTCTGCGCACGCCCTGCGTGCGCACGGATCATGGTCGTGGCGGGCTGCGCAACACTGCGCTGGCCACACCGACGGGTTTACATGCTGGCGAAAAAGCGCCGCATCGCCCCATACGAAAGAACGAAAACAGGCGGACGCTCCCGTGCGACCCAACACCCCCGGCGGTCGCACAGCGCACGGCAGACAACAGCCGGCGCAACGTAACAGCGCATTTTAAAGAAATCGGGCAGCGGCCAAGCCGATTTTTTTGTAAGAATTCCCTGCGGATGGTTCCCCGCAAGATGTTGCAGGCCTTTTGTCAGCGTAAGCGCGGTTATCCACACAAAATGTGCAAAGGTCTGTGGACAATAGCGCTGGAAAGGCTACAACTCATTGAAGTCACGGCCTTTTCGCGCGGCGCACGGTTTTGTCCCTGTCTTTGTGTTGGGGTGTTGTTGTTTTGCCAGTGTGCTGTTGCTGCGATGCCCATTTCGCATCCGCGCGAGTCGCCTTATGATGGGCTTGTCGCTCCGGTTTTTCGGGGCGGCCGCCCGCCATAACCAGCCGTCAGACGCATAAACGCGTAAAACGCACGCGAGCCGACCATGAACAAGCCTAGCGAACGCATTGTCGTATTCGTCACGCCCGCGCAGAAACGCGCGATCGCCTCGACCGCCGAAGGACTCGGCATCAGCGTCAGCGAACTGATGCGGCGTGCCGTATTGAACTTCGGCGCGACCAGCGAGCAGGTGAAAGCGGCCAGCATCGTCGACCGGCTACGCGCGCCACGCGAACCGGACGCGCTGAACGAGGCATTGCGCAAGGCTGCGCGCGGCACGCGCCACACGCATCCAGCGGAACCCGCGGCGTTACCGCCCGGGCTCGTGCCTGTGAAGCCGGCGCCGGGCGCTGTCGGTCAAGCCGGTCATGTCGACGCCGCGCACGCGCCGTCTCATGCGGACGCCACGCCCATCGACGGAACGCACGCACCCGCGGAAGACCTGCCGGATTCGCCCGCGTTCGACCCCGCGACCGCAACTGAAGAAGAAATGCGCAACGCAGCCGAAGCCGTTGCGCGCGTGGCGGCGGCAAAAGCCGCTTCGCTCGCAGCACATCCGCCTGGCGCGAGCGATGCACTGCGGCCCCGGTCGCGCATCGACGCGGAGCACGACGCCGATAGCAATCCTCACGGCGACCCGGCCACGGACGGCCGTTTTGCGTAACTGGCATCGTCGCCCATCGGGCCGCCGGCTGCGGCCCGATCTCTGCCGGATCCATCCGGAATGACTTTTCCCACACCACTGAAACACGGGTAGAAACGCGGTAAACAGACTGCGTTTTGAAACCTTTGTGAAACGCGACCTTAAGTCCGTTTTAAGACATGCCGTGGTGTAATATCCGCGAGCGACTGGAGCAGCCTTCGCACTTTTCGTGACAGTTAATCCACGGCAGTGGCGCGATCGAAAACGCAGCCATTGCAATTCGCGGAATCGGCCCGATGTCAGGACCGGTCGCCTGCGCAATGAAGCGCGCAGCGGCGTAAGCTGTCAGTTAAATGCGCCCGGATTTCCCAGCGCCGAATTCAATCTACGGAGGTATTCATGTCGCTATTTGACACCGTCTCGCGCACGCTCAAAGGTCTCCTGAACGACGCGGCTGATTCCGTGCAGGATCCTTCGCGCGATTCGCGCCAGATCGTGCGGGAACTCGACGACAGCATCGCGAAAGCGGAGAACTCACAAATCGAGATCCAGGCGCAGGTCGCAACGCAGCAAAGCAAGCGCGACGTCGCCGCCGACAAGGCGAAGAAATACGAAGACGGCGCGAAGCGCGCGCTGCAGTCCGGCGACGAAGCGCTCGCCCGCGAAGCGCTCGGCGCGCAGGCGACGGCTGAGGCCGAACGCGACGCACTGGCTTCCGAACTGTCGACGCTCGAACCATCGGTCGATCAACTGAAACAGCAGATCGACGAAATGCGTCAGCGTCGTAACGACCTGAACGCGCGCTCGAACATCCTGCAGGCGAAGCAGCAGATCGCACAGGCGAAAGATGTCGCGGCGACGGCACTCGGTGGCATCGGCGGCAAGAATCTTTCCGAAGATTTCCAGAAGCTGGAAGATAAGGTCGCGCTGTCGAATGCACGTTCCGACGCCCGCCTGAATTCCGCCGACGTGAAAAGCGGCAAGGCGCTCGACGACAAGCTCGCGGAACTGAATCGCGGCCCTTCGGTGGAAGATCGCCTTGAAGCATTGAAGAAGCAGTTGAACACGCCGGGACAGCAGTAAGTCGCCGGTCCGGTGCGGCGCGTTCATCGGTCAGGTTCGATCATCGCCGATCCGCACCTTGACTGATGCGTTACGTTGCATCTGATATCGATTGCCATGGAGACGGGCGTGAAGTCGCCCGGTCCGCATCATGAAAAGATTTTTTGCAGCGGCGTTCATGTCGTTGATGCTGGTGTCAGGCGCAGCCTTCGCGCTGCCGACAGCAACGCAGATTGAAACCGCCATGCAGCAGGGTAACTGGCAGCAGGCCGACGCCGGCCTGACGCAGGTGTTGCAGGCGCATCCGAACAATGCGCGCGCGCACTATCTGTACGCGCAGGTGCTTGACCGCGAAGGCCGTTACGCCGACGCGCTCGCGCAGATCCAGCAGGCCAAAACGCTCGATCCGCAAGTGCGGTTCACCGATCCGTCGCGCTTCGTGCAGACGGAAGCGCGCATTCGCAGCGACGCGGCCCGCGCGGGCGCAACGCAAACGAATCGCGCGAACACGCCGTTCGCGCAGCAGGCTGCGCCGGCCGCGCAGATCCAGCAGTCGACGACGATGCAACCGGGTATGTCGCCCGCGGTTCCGCAACGTCATGGACCTTCGATCGGCCTGTGGGTCGGCCTTGCGCTTCTCGTCGCGGGAATCGCGTTCGTGCTGCGCTGGACATTGAAGCGCGCGCGCGCGAAGGACGATTCCCGCTCCGACGACGATCGTCGCGTGCAGTTGAAGCGCGCGACCGAACTGCTCAACGCTGTGCGTTCGCTGAAGCTCGATGTGAAGCTTTCTACGGTGCCCGGACACGAGGCGCTGGAGAAGGAAGTGGAAGGCGCCGAAACACAGCTGCGACAGCTGGTCGAAACATTGTCCGGCAGCCAGAACCCGGTGCCGCCGTATCAGCTCGACGATCTCGAACGTCAGGTCGAAAGCCTGAAGGCGCGCGCGGAAGGCCGTCCCGATCCGAATGCGTCGGGCGCGGCCGCGTATGGTCCTGGCCCGCTCGGCAGCGGCGAATCGGCGTATGCGCGCGAGGCCGACGAGCGCTTCGGTCGTCAGCCGCAGGCGCCCTACCCATATCCGCAGCAACCGGTGCCGCAGCAACAGCCGCCGGTGATCGTCCAGCAAGGCGGCGGATTCGGCGGCGGCATGGGCGGTCTGCTGACCGGTGTGCTGCTCGGCCAGGTGCTGAACTCTGGTGGCCGGGATCGCATCATCGAACGCGACGTGCTGGTCGATCCCGACGAAGCGCGCCGTCGAGCCGGCGGCGGCGACGTCGATTTCGGGCAAGGCTCGAACGACTGGAGCGACGGCGGTGGTGGCGGCGTCGATACGGGTAGCAGTGACGACTCCGGCGGTGGAGGCTGGAGCGATACCTGACCCTCTGCGGCGCATCTCGTAGCGCACGGTAGAACAAAAAACAGGCTCCTTCATTCTGGAGCCTGTTTTTTTGCGTTGGCGTTGGCGCGCCTTCAGCTTCCGTTCGATGTCGGTTCGCTCAGTGCGCGGTTTCGTGCTGCGCCATCACAACCGCGCCTGCAGGCGTTTCCCGGCGCGCAGGTTACGTCAGTGCACTCGACGTCATCCTGATCCAGCACCGTCGGTGCAGACGGCCAGATGCGCCCTCTTCCTTTACCGATTCGACGCTTCCCCAACGTACAGACGTGTTTCATACGCAAATTCGACCGTCCCGTTTTCCCTGGTGCGGTCGAACAGATCGCGTAATGCGGCGAGCATCGGCTCATGATTCGGATGCCCCGCTTTAGGCGCATACGACGACGACATCAGCCGCCCTTTCAGCCCGTCGAAGTCCAGCATCTGCGCATTGGGAAACGTCGCCTTGTGCGCGAAGCCGTCGCCGAACCACGCGGACATCGACGCATCGTCGCCGTATCGCTCCGACACTTCCGAGTAGTCGACGCCGTAGCGCTTCAGCAGTGCTTCATACCCGACGAGAAAGTCCGTGCCGCTCAGCACGCGACTGTTCCAGAACAGCGCGACGAGTCCGCCCGGCTTCAGGATGCGCGCGAATTCCCGACGGGCGGTCGCCGGATCGAACCAGTGGAACGCCTGCGCGGCGATGACGAGATCGACGCTGGCATCATCGAGTGTCGTTGCTTCGGCAGTGCCGGCGACGCTCGTGAAGCCATCGAACCCCGACAGCCACGCGACGGCCGCGTTGCGCATCGCTTCGTTCGGTTCGACGGCGACAACGGAGTGGCCCGCGTCCAGAAAGAGCTTCGCCGAGATGCCCGTGCCCGCGCCGATGTCGGCGACCTTTGCGCCCCTCGCGAGACCGCAGGTGGTGTGCAGAAACGTGAGGACGTCTTGCGGATAGCTCGGGCGGTACTTCACGTAGTCGGCGACGCGGCTGGTGAAACGCTGGGTGGAGTCCTGACTCATCGACGGATCCTGTCCATATCGTTGTGACGCGCTCCACGTTACCCGAGATCGCCGGCGAATGCCTGACGAGCCACTTTCAGCCGCCGCCGAGCAGAAGCAGCAGACCCCACAGGAACTTGCAGACCAGCACGATCAGCTCCCACAACTGCACGAGCTGCTGCCAGCCGGCAACGCTAAAAAGAACCTCGATCATGGTGAGCAGGAAGTTGAATGGTGGCAGTCGCGTCATGGACGACGATCGCGACGCCGAAGACGCCATGATATCGACCGAGGGATAGTCCGTATCAAGTCGAGCGAAAGCGTGCCGTAAACGCAGGGAAGAAGAAGCGGCATCCGCGCGGGTTGCCCGCCCGGCTTGACCACGTGACCGCGCCAACATGGAGACATCAATGACGGGGTTCAGCTTTCGCCGGATGGGCCGGTCGCGCTCGGTGGTCGGCGATATTGCGACGCAGGCGGGCAAACTGGGCATCGAGATCTGCGACGTCTCGGGACATGTCGAGGAAGTCGCCGCGCGTGTTCAACGTCAGGCGCAGGTGTGCCGTGCGCTGCGCGAATCTGCCGCGCTGACGATGCAGGGCAACCAGCGGATCGCCGCGGCTGCGCGCGGGATGCGCACAGTCACCGCCGACGCCGCGACGGGCGTGCAGGAATCGCAGCAGACGCTGGAGGCTTCGCTGGCGGATATCCACGGGCTGGTGGAGGGCGTGACGGTCATCGAGAGCCAGATCGACGCGCTGCGGGCTGCTCTTGCACACGTGAGCAGTGTCTCCGAGGAGATTTCGCTGATCGCGCGCCAGACGCATCTGCTCGCCCTGAATGCCGCGATCGAAGCGGCCCGCGCAGGCGAATCCGGCAAGAGCTTCGCGGTAGTGGCGGCGGAGGTGAAGAACCTGTCGGCGAAGACGGCGCAGGCCACCGGTCAGATCGAGACGACGCTCGCGCAATTGACGCAACAGACCGAACAGCTGATTTCAGAGGGCTCGGTTAACACGGCGCGCGCGCATCGAGTGCGGGAAGGCACGCGGATGATTGGCGACGTGGTGCATTCGACGGGCGAGGCGATCACGCAGCTGAACGCCGAAGCTGGGCAGATTGCGACGTTGACGGGCGAGATCGAGACACAGTGCCACGGGCTTGAGGCGCAGGTGCTGGAGATGGCGAGTGGCGTCGAGGATTCGAGCGAGAACTTCGTGCAGGCGAAGGACAGGCTCGGGAATCTGCTGGGCGTATCGGAGACGCTGATCGAACTGACGGCCGCGACGGGCGTGGAGACGGCCGACACGCGGTTTATCGAAGCCGTCGAGGATGCAGCGGCGAAGGTGAGCAAGGTTTTCGAAGCGGCGCTTGCGCGCGGCGAGATCACGATGGCCGATCTGTTCGATGAGACCTATGTGCCGGTTCCCGGCACGAATCCGCCGCAGTTCATGACGCGGTTCACTGCGTTTACCGATCGGGTTTTACCGGCGATTCAGGAGCCGTTGCTCAAGCTCGATGAGCGCGTCGCGTTTTGTGCGGCTGTCGATGTGCGGGGTTATCTGCCTACGCATAATCTGAAGTTTTCGCAGCCTCAAGGTTCGGATCCGGTGTGGAATGCTGCTAATTGCCGTAACCGGCGGATGTTTAATGACCGGACGGGGCTGGCTGCTGGCTCGAGTACCAAGCGGTTTCTTTTGCAGACTTATCGGCGGGATATGGGCGGTGGGAAGTTTGTGCTGATGAAAGATGCGTCGGCGCCCGTTCTTGTTGCCGGGCGGCATTGGGGTGGGGTGAGGGTTGGGTATCGGGTTTAGGTTTTTTTTGTTTTTCTGATTTTTGCTTTTTTTTTGTTGTTCGGGTTTTTTTGGCCTTTCCTTGTGGTCATGTCGGTCTATTGGCGTTGCCCCTGTGCGGGGCGGCACCTACTTTTCTTTGTCCTTGCCAAAGAAAAGTAGGCAAAAGAAAGGCGCCGAAAAGTCTGCTCTTCCGGTTGTGTCGCTACCGGGGAATGGCAACCCATGAAGTGTCGTCATCACACTTCAAGCGGCATCGGTCCGCGCACGAGACCGTCTCCCGCACAGTACCGTCCGTGACACAGGGCTCATCCACCCCACTCCGCACCACGTGCGTCGTGGATGGGTCGCGCCACAAGATTCGTCCGCATTTGAGCCGCATCCAGATCCACTTGAAGCAGTCAGCGAACTGCAGTGCCTACGTCACTGACATGCATGTGCATGTGCATGTGCGTGTGCGTGTGCGTGTGCGTGTGCGTGTGCGTGTGCGTGTGCGTGTGCGTGCAGGTTATGCCCTACGGCGACACGCGTAGCGTGGAGCGGGATGAATGAGTGCTTTGTCACGAAGTGTGCTGCGCGGGGAATCAGATCGCGCGCGGACCCATGCTGCGTGAAGTGCGAGGCCGACACTTCATGGGGTGCCATTCCCCGGTAGCGACACACCCGGAAGAGCGGAGTTTTCGGCGCCTTTCTTTTGCCTACTTTTCTTTGGCAAGGACAAAGAAAAGTAGGTGCCGCCCCGCACAGGGGCAACGCCAATAGAGGGAGTGTCTGAATTTTTGTGTGCAAGGCAGATAGAGACCTGCCGTCTGGCAGGACGTCAATTGCATTCTACAAATGATTCCTGGTGAA